>NZ_CP027727.1:946917-1262556 GCF_003851685.1 Pseudomonas sp. R5-89-07
CGGAATACCGATAACCAGCCCTGCGCCGGTACTTAACGCCAAGGTGGCCCACATTTCGTCAGCGGTAAGGCCGCCCATGATGACTGGCTGATTGTTCAATCGCACTGGAAGGAAGATCAGGGTCCCATCGTCTGAGAGTTCTGTCATGGCCACGGCTCTTTAAAGAATATTTGTAGCCTTGGTGACCAGAAAAATGGCGACCCCGAGGATGGCGACGCCAACTGCGGCTGTCGCCCCCAGATCTCCCCATTTCTTCTTGCCAAGTTGAATTTCGTGGTAGGTGCCGAAGGCATGCCAAGCAACGCCACTGAAAATGACGGCGCAGATGATGAGGCCAAGCAAAGAAAAACCGTCAAAGGCGTAGTTCTGCATGGTTTGCATCAGGTTAGAGCCTTCCCCTCGGGTAGGAGGCTGAGACTGCGGAAGTGCCGCCATGGTCAGTTGGGGGAGAGCAAGTAACCCGATCAGCATGCGGCCCGGTTTTAAAAAAGTAGTCATGGTGTAACTCCCATAGGGTCAACTAAGAACAAATGTGGTGAGGATCATGCAAAGCAGTAGGATGCGGACGACTGAGGTCGAGGCAATCGTTCGATCAAGGTTGCCAGTGGCCCATCCTCGGTAGCAGCTCCAGATAGCCCAGGCGCCCCACATAAAGATGATGGCAACAGCGACGCCGACGAAAAACAGGTAGCTCGTCGAGGCAGGGAATCCTCCCGCCGCTTGGAACGCAGCAGCCTGAGCGCCGCTCATGCTCATGGCTTGCGTCCTTCAGTCGTGTATTGGCCTGACAGCTCAACAGGATCACGAGGCTGGGCTCGGGTTGGGGTGAGATAGCCCTCCAACCCATGACGAATTCGGGCGATATCACCTGCTAGGCGCTGGTAATCGAAGAAGTAACGCTTGCCAGGTTCGTCGGCCACTTGTGCGCTACGACGCGCAGTGTCCTCCAAGGCATTTAACTGGCGGATCATCACATCCAGGTTTGCCTGTTCGGAGGCTGAAGCAGCGGCCGCATGAGAGACGGGCAAGCTGCATCCAAAAAGTACGATGAGGCCTGGCAAGGCAAGTCGGCAAGTGAGTGCAGTGAGACGCGGGTACTGGATCACGGCTGGGCTCTAGTCATTCCTGATGCCGTCAGCTTGCCGTGATCAAGCTATGGTCGCCGCAAGAAAACCATATTCAGGGCTGTAAGGATTTCTTCTGGCGGTACCGACTCCATCATTCACAGTGGATAGGGCGTTTGAAGAACAGCAGATACCCGGTGGGCAAGGCGAATCCGTAGGCCCATCCTTGGGCGTTTTGATTGCCAACCTTGATTTCTCCTTTGACCACGGGTTGGACGCTGACCAGCTCCCAGCCTTCGCGGCCTAAATGAGCGAGGCGGTTCTGACGTTCAGAATCTTCCAGGAAACCCTGGGTGTCGGGTTCAGTGGTGGGCTCTTCGGACTTGAACATGAGGAGTTTTTTTGTTCGGACAAGGTACTGAAAAGGAGAGAACTCAGTGTGGTATTCAAATTTCTGACGGTCCATGGCGACGTCCTCAATGTGCAGAGCTTCCAGGGTTTCAATATTGAGCGCGTGCCAGCAATCTGAAATAGTTTGTTGCTAAGCGCGTGATTTCTGAGGTTGGGGTGGAGAGGTCCGAGCATCGACGTAGCGTTGCATGATAGAAAGGACCATTGAATTCAGCGCTAGAATCTTCATTCCTCGCGTCACCGCCACGTACAGCAAATTCAACTCGTCATCTTTGCGACCTTGATCGATATCGGGTGAAAGCGGGTCAGCGCTAAAGTCGTCATACAGGCTGACAAAGTCCCACTCCAGCCCCTTGGCCTTGTGCCCAGTCGTGAGTGTCACGGTGGCGTCTAGCTCGTTATCTACCGAGCGGGAACGCAAGGTTTGGATCCGCTGTGGCAGGTCCGGATAGGCTGCAATAATCTTGATCGATCGCAACATCTCCGTGTCCTGGCTTACCTCGGCTATTTCCACGTACTGTGAAAAGTCCCGGTAATCTCGCAACAGCTTGCGGTTCTGCACTTCCTGATTACGGTTGCGGCTGAACAGGTATAAATCTTCCAGGTCGCGCAGCGAGTAACTGTCGATACCGCCAACCCAGAAAATCTTGGGGTTGCTTGCGACCAGCTGCAGGGCGTTCTCGATGACGCCGGTCACGGTACGATGGATAAACGTGCGATGCGGTAGCTCTTCAGGCAGAGCCCGTTTAACCAGGGTATTGCAACCTAACCCCTGCAGCTTTCGTGTCTCACCTTTGTAAAAAAGAATGATGTTGGCCACGTGCGCGACCGCAGGGCCGAAGCGAAAGCTTTGGGTCAGGTAGTGACGTTCGGCGTCGGCCATCCAGTCGCTGTTGAGCGCGTCTTCGGCACCGCGGAAGCGATAGATCTGCTGATGGGGATCGCCGACTGCCACCTTGCGAATCCGTTGGATTTTTACTATGTCGGCAATAACCGGGTTAACGTCTTGACCTTCATCGAGAAGGATGGCGTTAAATCGTTCGCTCAGGTCCGGCTTGCTTAGCTGATACAGCTTCAGGTACGCGTCATGGGTGATCGACATTCCAGTGTCCTGCAGATCGATCATCCGGTTCCAAATAGTTTTGGCCACGTTTAAAGCACTGTTCAGGAACCGCTCCTGGGCACTGGTGAGCATTCGTTGCCCCTGGAACCTGGGAAAATGCCCACGACCCAACTCGTCGTCGGCGCTGGCCATGAAGTTGTTCAGCGTGCTGAGGACGTCCCGCACGAGCTCCCAGTCCTGGGTGTTGATGGCCCTTGCGATATCCGTCAGGCGCAAGTTGTTAGTCTGCTTGGTGGCGTACTGACTGCCATAGACTGCGTATGCGAGGCCATGCGCCGTCTTACACACCACGTTTCTGCGTGGAAAGCGACCTCTGGCAGCGAGCTCGACGGATTTGTTGTAGCAGAGGTAGAGCATTTTCACCGAGGCGTGTTGTGTGGCGTAGCCCACCAGTGTTGTGGTTTTGCCGGTACCGGCGAAAGCCTGCACCAGCAGCTTGTCAGCCGTGGAATGGATGATGGGCTGCTGTTCTTGAGTCCACTGCATGGGCAGCTCCTAAAGGTATTTCTTGAAGCTTGAGACGGTGATGTAAACGGATACACCCAACAGCACCGCGCAGGGCAACAGAATCAAAAGTGGGCTGATGCTGATGGGGATGGCCAGGTAGACCGTCCAGGGCACGATGGTGAGCGGAATGATCGTCCCCCGGGCTTTGTGATACAGGTAACTTGACTCGCGGCCGGAGCCGAATTTTCGTAGATCACGCCGCACCAGGCCATCGACCAAGCCAGCGAACGCCGCCAGTGCGAACAGTGGAATCGTCAGCGTCAGAATGACCATCCGCACGCAAAAGGTCAGGACTGTGTATAACGCGGCTAAGCCATAGTCCTGGAAATTGATCATCGCCCGACCGAGTTCGTAGCGAAGGTTAAAGGTTCCCGCTTGTTGTGGTGATGTTGAGCGGGCGTACTGTGTCAGTGCATTTATGTTGTCCTGCATACCGGTTTTCACCATCAGCCAGTCATAGACCGTTTGTGCCAGCCAGGTCGCCGTACGCCCCGGCTCTTTGATGACAACGCTGTGCAGCAGATCCTGGGACAGCCAGCCCAGTTCGTGTTGGAACATCTGCTGAGCATGTTTCCAGCCGGCATCTGGCCAGAACGTGTACACGCACAGCCATTCAACGACGATGGCGCCGAGCAAGGAGCCGAACATCACCCCCAAGAAATGAAAAGGGGTGGAGAACAGCATGCCCAGGAAGTTTTTTTGACCTTCCTGTTGTTGCTGGGCTTTTTCCGCGATATCGGCCATGGCTCTGTTCCCTCAGGCCTATGCGGCTTTTCCGTTATTGGCCATCTGGCGGAAGTCGTCTACCAAGTCATCAGGAAGCGACTCACTTAATGCGTGATATCCCGGAGCTTGCCACCAGTCGCTGCTGGTTCCGGATCCTTTACGCATGCCCTCAACCAAGGCCTGAAGATCCTTGGGCATCACTTCATCGGGATCGCTTGCCGGCAACGGCATACGAATCTTCCACAAATTCCCGCCCTCTATCAGGGCAAAGCATTGCCCCTTGGGTAGGGCAACCACATGCGCAGGTTCGATCATCGGTACGCTGACACTTTGGATCTGATCGTGGGTGTTAGAGGTGAAAGCGGTGTTGCCGTTAATAGCGTCATTTGCACTGCTCGCTGGTGTACTGGTAAACACCTGGACCTTTGGCAACTGGTTGGTCAACAGCTCGGCGGTTGCAGTCTCACGTACACGTAACATGAACAGGTTGTTGAAGTTACCGATGACTTGCCCAGCTTTAGCCCGGTTACCGATTTTTGCCTCAATATCGCTCATGGTTTGGGTGTAGGCCGTGACCTGCATGCCGGCACCACCGCCTTTGTTAATCATCGGTATGAATTCATCGCCCATCAATTCGTTGAATTCGTCCGCATGCACGTTAATTGCGACCTTGCCGCCGGTCGCCCTGGGCAAGCCATCATCGATGCCAAACTTATAGATGTGGCCCGCAACTGACACCAGGTCGCTGAACATCGAGTTGCCCACCGCTGCAGCCACCTCTGTATCAGATAAAGCGTCCAGGCCGACATAGACCACTGCCCGTTTGCGGATGATCTGCATCCAGTCAAAGATTGGGCGTGGATCCTCAAGATCCATGTAGTCGGGAGATAGCAGCTCTGCAATCCGGCCTGTGGTCAGTTTTTCCAGCAATGGCAGAAGGCTGGCCACGATCTTGTCGAAATAGGTTTTGTCATAGCGTACAGCTGATCGCAGACCCTCCATCACTGGGTCGGAGATGCGTTGCTGAGTGAGGTACATGTCCAGGGCCACCACGCGTAGCGGTCGGTCCTTCATGGCGAAACTGAGGTTCTTACGATCGATTTTTCCTTCCAGCTCAACGATGGTTTGCCAAGCTTTGGGATCATTTTCAGCAAAGTGCTTCTGCGCATACTCGATGAACAGCGCGTCAATGTTTGTCACATGCTTGAGGATCTGTTCATAGTCCGGCCGACGTCCCAGTGCCACGAGGGCGCGCGCGATGATGTTGACGAAACGCCAGGCGAATTCCCGGAATGCCGCGGAATTGCCTTCCCCCGAAAGTTGGCCGGCAATGCGGGTTGCAACCTCCGAGATCCGACCAAACCGGCCGACGGCGTTGTAGCGCGCGGAGTGATCGGGCCAGCCTAGGTGGAACACGTAGAACTCCTCCAGTCGGTTTGCGCGCTTGCATTCGATGTACATGCGCTTCAGGAGGTCTGCATCGCCTTTAGGATCGAAGACAATTACCACCTCGCGGTCCAGGTTCATTTCTACATTGCGCTGGCTTCGATGAACGGGTTGCACGCGGCGCCCCATATGAACGCGGCGCCGGGGGCTACGGCGGGTACGCCTGATGTCTTGGGTGATAAACAACTCTGCCAGGCGGGTTTTTCCAACACGAGTAGTCCCCAATACAAGGGAGTGTCCAACCCGCTCACCCAGTGGCAGGCTGACATCCGCTTCGTTCGGCTCTATACCGTGTAAGCGCGGTAGCCCCCCGACAGGAGGAAGTGGACGCGCCGGGTTAAATGGCACATCCCATGAGGTAGCCTTTGACAGCAATTTGAGTGGAAAGGGCGCGAACTCCAAACGCTCCTCAATTCTGCGAGCAAAGGTATAGATAGAGGTGGGCTCGACATACTCGGCGTATTTTGGTAGGTAGGTCTCCATCAACCGCTGAGTATGCTTTTGGGTCCAGCGAAAGCCTTTACCGATGAATAGCCGCTCATTGCTGACCGGCATGTCTTTGCTGGTCATGGTGTAGTGGGGTAAGCGCCGAATATTGCGTCGGTAACGCAGCACCACTAACGCCTGTTTCAGGCGGACGAACCCTAGACCCAGAAAGCCTGCACCGGCAACCATGCCGAATAAGGGCGTCAGAGCAACCGCCCATGGCGCGAAAATACAAAGCAATGCCGCAGTGGCACATACGCAAACTGTGTACAGCTCGACGGCAGGGCGTAGTAACGACTCAATGGTGTAGGAGGTCGCCATGGATCACTTCCTATGAGTGAAAGGGGGGCAGTGGCCCCACTGTTTCGAAATGGAAAACGACAGGCCTGCCCGTCTCAGCGATCAGCCCATAGGACTTGGCCAGGCGGTATATGGGGTGGTAGCTGTTGAGGGAGTTGACGTGTCCAGCAATGCGCTCTCGCCAGACCTCCAGTGGCATCGCTGCCTTGCTCAAGTTACACGGCACGCACGCGGGCATCATGTTGCTGATGACGTGGTTCTCTGGCAGCCCCAAAATGATGGCACCGGTGTACTTGCCGTTCACCCTTTCAGGTTCTCGCCATACTGCTTCCTTGTGGTCCGCATGCCACCGGTCACCCAACAGCACACCGCAGTATGCGCAATGGCCTGCGAATTTAGCGTGAAGCTCGCAGCGTTGCTTCTTGGTCAGCTTCATGGGACCTAGCTCCTCCTTTGATGCGTGATGATGAATTGGCCAACTCTTGCCTCGCTTGCTCAACTGCCTCAGGCAGGCGTTCTTTCAGCCGCTGACATAGCTCCACCTCGTCACCAGGTACGCGAGCGATGACGGTGCCGCCATAGAGCTTGGCGACATAGGTGACCTGTTCAAAAAGCAGCTGGCCTGCGCGTGGGTCATCCGGTTGCTTGATGACCAAGGTGATGTGCGTAAGAGAGGCCATACCCTGGTTACTGCTGGATCGTTGTGGCAGTGATCAACAGCGGGTAATGCTGAATTCCCAGGCGCTGTGCCAGATCATTTGATGGTGCCGGGACCAACTGTAGATTTCCTGCCCATCGTTGGATTTCGGCAAACCGCTCGGCGCTGGCCACGTTAACCACTAGGCCAACTGCCTGCAGTTGCTGTAACTGATCGCGGCGCTGAGATAACCACTTTCTGGAGCTTTCATCGTCGCCTACAAGAAACAATGGTTGCAGGCCTGGAGCATTGATTACCCGGCCCTGTACCTGCCCGGGTGTCAGTTGGTCAGAGCGCACTGGAAACGAGCCTTGCCCACGCACACCAATATTCTCTGACTGTGCTGACTGCTCGGTAGGTTCTGGAGCCAGGTCCTGGTAGTAGGGCAGAGCGGAAACACCCCCTCGGTCTTCAACAACAATCAGCGAGGTGGCATGCACCGCTATGGGGGAGGCCAAACACAGCAAAACAGGCAGATGCAGCAATCTATTCATGGATTATTCGCCATCAGGTTGATACCGGTGACCCGGCTGAGGTGTTTGGCAAAAGCTCGTCGGTAGCGGGCAGCGGGTTCACCTCCGGCAGGGCGGTGGTACCGGCCAGCAGCGGTGATCCAATCGCCTCCTTTGGCTTTTTGTTCAGCCAGGATCTGGGCCGTAACCGAGAGGTTTTTGTACGGATCCAGCCCTTCGCAGGGATAGCTATAACGGTGGCCGTTGGCACCGATGTTGGTTTGTCCAAGACCGACGTCGACTCTATTTGGGCCTGCGGTCTGAAGGGCGATCATCAACGCTCTGCAAGCATCGCTGCGTGTCGCAAAGCGATATCCGGCGCCGGCGACATTCAACGTCCAGGGCCAGGGGACGATCTGGCCGCGAAGTCGGGTGCCACTCTCTTGCAGTGCAACGGAGTACAGCACCTCGGACGGAACGCCGGCAGGCAGGGCAATCAACTGATAGGCCGGTGGCGGAACCTCGGCACCGTTAGCAAATGCCGCGGTGAGCAGTAGCCCCCCCGTTAAAGCCGCGCGAATTACAGACGCTGCCATTGTCCATTCACCTCGCGTACCACGGCCGGCAGTTCACCGCCGAGTCCAAGGCCAAGCCATCGACCGGCATCGTGGTTCAGTGTGATCTGTCGGCTTCGCACGCTGGCCGGTTCGACTCCGGCCAAGATGGCCCAGCGGCGAATTATTTCGTCATCACCTTGACTACCAACGAAGTACAGATCAAAGGACTGTTTATGGTTTTGTAAGTCTTTGACGCGGTCAATACATGCGTTGCAACTGTCTTGAACAAAAACGGCTAGTCGTCCAGTGCCTTTCACAGCAGTTACCGCTCCCGAGCCTGGAGCAGATGCAGGGTTGGACGATAGTTGGATGACTTTTTCATTGGGGTAAAGACGTGCGAAGGCTTGGTCATAGGCCCTTTGGTACGCCAGTTCCTTATCGATACGCTGTCGCTCGGCTCGCACCTGCAGCTCTGCATAGCGTCGGCGCTCCTCCTCCGACTTCGCTTCGATGCCAAGTGCTGTCAGAGGATCCAGGCCTGGCGAATAGATTCCGCGAGGACCCTCCATCACAGTTTGAAAGCGGGACCATTCTTGGGGGGTTAATCCCCACTCGCGGGCGATTTCTGTCTGACTGGCTCCTTGAGAAGAGTTGTGAACTTCACTGTTCTGAGTGTTCGAGATCGACGTTGATTGCCCTGAAGCCGCATGACAGCCGTATGCAAACGCGAAGGTGGCCAAGCCTGCAATGAAACCCAAAATGTTCCTGGGCTTCATTGTTTTCGAGGAAGTGGTAGGGGAGTGCATAAAGGAGGTCCTATTGCGCGACGGTTACGGTTTGAGGTGTTCCGGCCACGTCAAAGCGTGCGGATCTTCCGTCCAGCGCGTTGAGTCGCCAGGCGGTGCCCGCCACAGCGTCACCAGGTCGGATAAGGTAAATTTGATTCAACTGCGTGCTGCCAGGCGGTGCTACGGACAAAAAGCGTTCACCGCCGCGATACTCGATACCGACAACGGTAAAAGGGGGTGTTTGCGGTGTGACAGTGGTGGTAGCGGGCGGTGTTGGCCGCTTTGTTTGGCGGGCAACGGGCTTAGGCTTGGGCTTGAGGGGAACAGCAGTGGTTTGTTTGATTCGTGACTGACTGAGTTCTTGAAGACGGCTATCGAGTGTTTCGACGCTGGCTTTGAGGACTACCAATTCACCAGCAGACGCAGCATTTTGAGAGATTTCTTGCGCTGACTCCGTCGCTTGCTTTGCATACGCTTGTGCGGCATCAATTCGATTCGATAAAGCCTGCTGCCCGGCCCGGAAGTCCTCATTGGTCACCAGGTGGTTGCCGGCTACCGTGTCCAGTCGCTCATCGACTTTGCCCAGCCGCGTCAACAACGCATCGAGCGACTCTTTGTCTGCAGTCGCAGCCAAGCTGTTGCTGAGTTGGGAGAGTTGATGATGCTCATAACCCAGAATGCCTGCCAATAATGCAAGGCACAGACTGAGTATCGCTGTGGTTCGAGTAGGGCGTGGTAGGTTCATGGGCGTCCTCGCGCAAAAGCGAATACACCCTCTCAAACCGGTCTCTTAGGTGCATCAGGAAATAGGTTTTCCAGGACGCATGGTTTTTGAAGTGTCGAGTTGGTTGCTGGTAAATTGGGATCGTTATAAAAAAATGGCCACCCGAAGGTGGCCGTCAAACTATGAAGCAATGAGCTGCCTTGCAAGTGTCATTTCAACTGAATCACCATCTTGGTTCAGCGAGTCGAGACCAGAATCTGGCACATCTCCCGACGTGCTTTGAGCCACGGCGATTTTCTTGGCCATCAACTGCAGGCAAGTAATCTGAGAGCTGCCGGCATAGCCAAAAAAAACAACCCGCACCGGCTGCTTTTGCCCAATCCGCCATGACCGTCGAGCTGCCTGTTGCAAGGTGTATACGTTGTACCCCGTCTGCAGGAACGCAATGGTCGGAAAATCGAGCAAATCCAACCCGGTCTTGACCAGCTCCGGGTTAGTGATCAGTACGTCGACACCTCTGTCTACCTGGTCGAGGATCCAATCCTCGCGCCTGGCGGTATCTACTGACGCCCTCAGGACCGCTACTTTCAAACAAGATTGCTCCAGCAGTCGTTTCAGGCGAGAGGTGGTGTCACGAGTGCCGCTGTACACGGTATAAGCCAGAACCTTTCGGCCTTTGGCTTTTTCCGTGAGGCAGAGGTCGAGCAGTGCTTTCTCCTTCGGCATTATTTGTTCATCTGCAAAGACCGAGGGAACGAACGCCAAGGTATTTTTGCTACGAGGGTGCTTAACGATCTCCGGTCGAAAGCAGCAGTCAGGCCATGCCAACAGCACGTTGAGCACTACCCCTAGCAAGGTAGTGTCTCGACGGGCCAGTGCCTGGCGAAGTTCCTGCGTCAGTTTTCCTGCCAGCTGCTGATACACCGACGCTTGTTCTGTAGACATGCTGATGTCGATAAATTCCTCCTGGTACGTCGGCAAGACGTTGCCACCGATATCTTTGAGTTTCAGAAACACGGTGAACGGCAACACAAAGCGGTGAATGCCTTTTGGGCCGAAGCCTGGGGCTTTCACCGTGCGCACCGAGAGTTTTTTTCCCTTGGCTGTTTTGTGTGACACGTTGTCCCGCTCGGTGTAAATGTCCTTCAATACGCCGTGGTCGCGCATGAATGACATCGCGGCCGGAGCCATACTTCCGCGCGCGTTTGGTTTGTAACCGTCCTCGATCATTCGCCGGGTAAGTATTCGGAACAGGAGGTAGAACAGATCATCGGCATAGCCACCCATGAGGGTGCCGGTCAGCAGCACGGTTTTACGTGCTTTCGCTGCCAATACACCCATGGCTTGGCCCTGGGCCGAGCCACTGTTTTTGTATTCATGTCCTTCGTCCACCACCAGCAGGTCGAAATATCCGTCTGGTAGGTAGCGCTTGATGAACTCGGTGGGTTGGTAACCGCCCTCGCCAAAGCCAAACTCAATGTTGGCCATGGCGCGCTCCATGCGTTTGGCTTGGCGGTCGCTGAAGATGAAATTGCCTTGGGCGTCCATCAGGTTGATGAATTCGCTAACGTTGTCGATCAGCATAGAGGCGAGGAAGTCCTCCCCGAAGTCATTCAGCAATCGGTCCGCACGTACTGGACCGATAGTCGGAATCCGACACATCGATTTTAGTATGGTCGCACGACGAGTTCCGTTTTCGGCTTTGCCCGGGCGCATCAGCGTCCAGAGTTGTCCTTGGCAATGAGGGCAGCTCCGACGGCGTTCCTCTCGGTGAAACTCTTCGACAGTGACCCGGTTGCCTTCTAAGTCCTCCAGAAGGCGTCCGCAGTCGGGGCATCCTGCGAAGTTGTATCCGCCGCTGGCACGACGTGGCCAACATACCGTACGCCAGTGATACCCCATGCGCATTCGCACGCGTCCGAGAATGAAGAACTCTTTGCGGCCATCGTAAGGATCCCCCAGTTGGTCACGTAGCTTGATCAGCTTAACCAGCGTATCGGGTCCGTTGAGAACCCACACGCGTGCGTCTGGGATGGTTTCGAGTATCTCCCGTCGCCATTTGTAGACCAGGTGTGGAGGAGAAACAACCAAAGTGCGGCGGTAGCCCGCACTGTGCATGACAGCCGCTACTGCGATGGCCATCATGGTTTTCCCAGTGCCCATTTCTGCATTGATAACGGCAGCCTGCTCGTTCCGGTCTAGCAATAAAGCCGCAACGGCCTGCACTACGTCAGCTTGAGCAGGGAAAGGCTGGCGTTTGAGTTCGCTCATAACCCGTTGATGGGCTTCGTTGAGGTTGCCGGAATAGACCGGTGGGTTAGAGCGGTTGAGGGAGTCCAGTAATTCATCACCGAATTCGTCGATGAACTCAGTCAGGCCGATGGCCAAGGGCGATACAGAGACTTTGGATAGGTCGTTCATGAGTGTTTCTCCAATAGGAACGAAACAGGGCATGCACGACACCCCGACGGGTATGGTGAATACCCTGCGGGTTGGTTAACGGATGGCCAAGTGGCGTGGTGGGTCAGTAGTCCGATGGCAGCAACACGGTTGTTGAACTGCGGTCAGCTTCGGTGATGATCCAGAGCCGGGTCTCATCGCCGGCGCATATGTCATAACAGGAGAACAATCGATCCCCGGAGGTCAGAGCCTGTTGGTTACTGCTCCAGTCTTCATTGGGCAGTTCCCCCCAGTCACCGGAGAAATGCCGTCGCAAGTAAGTGCTTGGATCGAGTTGTCCATGCTCCACCAGGTGGTGCACTGACTGGGTCAGCACTAAGCGGCCAGGTTCAAATGTCACTCGTGGTGGTGGGGTCAGTGTTGGTTGTGTCAGCGCCTCATCAGGTTCATGCGGCGTATCCGCCGATGAACTGATGGTGATCACGCGGCCTTCGTTGGCAGAGCCTGGCGTCATGTCCCATGCCCGAATGATGGGCACAAAACGATCAGTCAGGATCCTTACCTCGGACACGTTGCCGTCCTGATCCTCGGTGAACTCGGTCTTGCGGACCTTATCTTTGTAGGTATCGCCTTTGAGCACCAATACTCGGCCGGTTTTGGATTTCACTACGCCGGAAATTGCACCGGCAGCCAATGCCAACGCCAAGTGCCAGCGCGACAGCTCCCTCACGGGAGGTCGTGGCTGAGCGCCGCTTTGACCAAAGTGCAGTGTGAAGTCAGGCCACATGCCACGAAGTCTTTTGATTTCTTCGCTGAGCTGTTCAGGTTCAAGGCTGATACGGTAGAAGTGTTCCAGCTCGTTGGATGCCGGGAGAACCCTGTAGGGCTCCCATGGCCAACTGGTTGGTAACGCTTCCGCGCTCAATGTGCCGGCACCGATCGCCTGAAGGCGTGCGCGTACGTTTTTGACCTCTTGCGCTCGAGCGAGGTCCTGCCGGCGGATTCGTATACCGAAGATCACTACCTGTTTAAAGGTTGGATCAGCGGCTTTGTAGATCCGCAGTTCAGTAAAGTGATTGCATAGCCAACCACACAGCTCATCGTCCAGCACGTAGTGCGGAACAATCAGCACCAAGACTCCCCCGTACTGCAGCAGTGGTAGCGTCCGTTGATAGAACAACTTCTCCAGGCGCCGACGGCCGTTACCTTGGTACTGAGATGCACCTGCATGGTCAGCGACCAGGTCACCGTAGGGCGGGTTGAGCCAGAGCAAGCCGAAGGCCTGGCGGCTGATCATGGTGTCCATCAAGTCGCTGTGCAGCACGCAATCCAGCAGTGTCTTGCTGTGTTTGGCACGCTCCTGGTCATACTCGACTGCATAGGTCTCAACGCGGTCACGCCCGAGTGCATGAGCAGCTTCAGCTAAGGCAACGCCTTCACCTGCACAGGGATCGAAGATCCGCATCTTCCCGCTTGGGGATGGTGCCAACGCTTGTAGGGTGAGTTCCAGCGTCGTTTCGTCAGTGGGGTAGTAGCCATTGCGAGCGAAGTTGCGCGCCAATCGTGGGAACATCAAAGCCATGTTGAGGCTCCTGGGTCAATGCTCAAACTGAGCGTGGGTTGAGAGCTGCCCCTGGCGAATGAGCTCGCCTAGGGCTGTTTCGAGAACGTCGAGTTGCAACGACAAACGCCATGCCGCAACAGCACCGAACGTTCCAGGTAACAGCTGCAGCATGTCGTGTTGGGTGAGCAACCCCATTACCTGCTCCTGCCAATGAGGCAGTAGCGGTAATGGACAGGTGTCCTGTATCAACGGCCAAAGCCGTTGATGAGGTGACTGCCCGTTCTCAAGAAGGGCGTAGGCGAAGTGGTTGGCCCGATCCGGCTGTACGCAGCGTCGGTCAAACAACCAGAGGTGAATCAAGCTGCCGAATAACGTACCGCGCATTTGTCGCGTGGTGCGCTTCTCCAACAGATCGATGTTGGGGAAAACAGGAAGACTTTGGCCATCTACAACGATGTGAAACTGGCTTAGACCATCTTCTGTCGTGCCGAGGGTCAGCCTGGCCAGGAACTCCTGCAGCGCCGTGTCTCGACCCCATGCAGAGAGGAACACCAGGTTGCGTTGTTCGTCACACGCGCAAGCGTCGACGAAAAGATCATTGCACTCCTCGATTGGGAAGAGCGGGGTAGGGCTGGGCATGGGAACCTCCATAATGGAGGGGGAACCCGCCCGGAGGGGCGGTGAGCCCCTCGGGGGTGTTAGCAGTAAGTGTTATTGCTTGGGAAACAGCAGGTTGTCCGATTTGAACGTTTTATCGTTCGGGTCAAACGAGACCGTCTCGTCTTGAAATAGAGGGCTGTGCCCAGTGAGAAAAATTTGCCCCAGGTATTTGGGGCGAAGGGCAACGGCGGCATCGGCTTGTTCTGCCGTCATTTCGAGCTCCTCTACGAAGAAGTCCCAAAGCTCCTCATTCGTCGACACCTCGTTATTGGCGAGCTGATCTTCGATGTTTTCAAGGATTTCTTGGGTCAGGTTATTGAAGATTGGATTCATGTGCTGCTCCTGCTGAGTCGAGGAGCGCCCAGGAGGGAGCCCCTCATGGGTTATGCCGATTGGCTTGGCGTATCGCGGGCTTCGTCAGGTATTGGAGATATTCCATACCTGCAGTTTGAAGTTGTGTACATAGCCGAGCTCAGAGAGCCGACTGCACTGTTGGCGTAGTTGCTGACGATCAACAGTTGTGTCCAGCCTGACTGTATCGCTTAGAGGCCAGATTGTGCCGAACAACTCGGCATCTGCCTCGAGGTCGTTGGTTCCGCCGGTCGGGGTCATCCCAAACGGGGCTTCCTCTTTTGATACCTGTTTATTGGAGGCCGGTACTGCGGGCGGATTATTCCGCTGCACTGGCTTGGAGAGGTTGGAGGAAGACTCTTCATCCATAGGGTCAGGCTCGTTTGGCGAGAGCCTGGCGGCGTCTTCTGGTGTCAGATTGTCCACGTCGTCGAGGCTCATGCTTTCCAGCTTTGCACGGATCTCAACGACCAGGCGACCTGCTGTGGAGTAATACGAAGGACGGATCTCCGTTATCAGAAAGTCGCCTCGGTATTTTCCTTCATCGTACTGATCAAGGAGTGCGTCTTTGATCACGAACTCACCGATAGAGGTCGAGAGCCGTCCGACGTTGAATTCGCCATTGCGGCCACTGATGGTACGGATGGCCAGTTGGCCGGGGATGTTGATCATGGGCAGCTCCACACTGCTACGAATGAAAAAAGCCCGACAGATGTCGGGCTTTGGGTATTGCTGTGAATGTCGAAGGATTATGGGCAAGAAGTATGAGTTTCTTCCTTGAGTGAGATGTACAGATAGAAAACGCCTGGCGGTGATTCTATGCGGTCAAGTTTTAGGTCCAGCCAGACTCGATCGGTGTTATTGCCGGCAGGCAATAAACGATAGAGGCCGAAATGGATCTGTGTGCTGTCAGGTTGCAAATGCAGTTCTCGATAGGCCTCCAGGACAACATCGCCCAGTCGCTCACTGACAACACTTGCATCCTGTGGGTTTTCAATATGCACCGCTTCCTGCCAGGCCCGGGGTGTTAAAACGACCGGGAGCTTGAGCAGGTCAGACGACACGAGGTTAGTGGTGGTTTGCATGTTTATCTCCAGGTGCGAAAACCACCTGGCCCGTTCGGGAGATGGTTTCCCGTTGGGTGGTTATGCTGTTGTAGAGTCAGTGTGAGAGTCAGCTAATGCCAGTTGGCGATTTAGTAATACTCGGGGTGGTTGATCTCATCTTCCAACTCCCAACGAGCTCTTCGATATTCCTTGAGAAGTCCGTACTCCGATAACAGTGGGCTGTTTTTGGGAGTGAATTCATCTCGATGGTCCATCTTTGCCAATGAGATAACGCCATCCAGAACTTCTAACCAAAGGTCAGAAGTAAGGGTGTAGCGCGGGTCGTCATCGGGATCGAGCGCCGGGTTGCTCGGAAGTAGTTTATCCAGCTCGCTGTAAACACTAGCTTGAGCAGCTAAAAGACCAATTTCGGTCAGCAGCGGCAGTCGTTGAGGATTCATCATCATGGTTTATCTCCAGAGTTCGGAAATCACCAATCCCGAAGGGAGGCGTTCCCTTCGGTACGAATATTGAAAGGCGCCCAGGGGGCGCCATGATTTCAATCATGCAGATTGACGTTGTTCAGGTTCTGGTTGTCCATGGGCGTCATCCGAATCATCTCCAGCAGCACCATCCTGGGCAGGAAGGGGCTCAGCAGAGTCTTTCGGTTTGGCTTCATAGACAGTTACCCCATCCACCTTGATCCAGCCGATAAACAACAGGCGTCCCTTGAGGCTTGCTCCAGGTTGACCTTTTTTATCGCCTTTTTCGTAGGTAAATGCGTCGGTCCAGATATCACCGATTCGGAAGCTCACAAGGACCTTCTTTCCGGCTTCAACGGCTGCTTGGCTGCGACGAATCAGCTTTTCAGCTTCAGCGCCGACCACGTTGCAGTCGATATAGGAATACTCGGCATCATCCATCGAGCCGCGCAGTGCCGCAACGGTAACTGCCATGAATGGCTTACCTTTGCCGCGAGGTTTCACTTCACGGATACGGTTGAGATAACCGATACCAGTGGTGTGAAGGTCGAAGAATTTTGCTTCGTTGGATTGATTAGTGCTCATGGTGATTCTCCAGTTTCGAAATAACAGAAAGCGGAGAAACACTTCGCCCTAGGGGGGAAAAGTATTCCCCGCGAGGGTGGGTGGAGTTTAAGGTTGTTTAATGCATCAGCTTCATTGCAGCAATCATTACACCGACAGCTGCAGACAACATGACGCCCATGCGAATGGTGAGCTTGACTTCAAGCTGTGAAATCTCAGATTTGAACTCTGCAGCAAGAGCAGTTAAATCTGCCTTGGTAGCCAAACGTGAAAGCATGTCGGTCTCCAAAGCTTCAATAACAGCATTTGCCTTCTGTTCCGGGACGTTAATAGAAATCAACGCCTGGTAGAGAGCCAGTTCAGTTTTCATCAGACCTCCAAAAGTGAGAGGCCTGCCCTGACGGGTAGGCCCGTCATGGGTGGGAAAGGTGCTTCCATCGACTAAGTCGACTGATCGCGCTACCGGAAGCTATGGCGATCTTGGGAATGGATCAATGCGGAAAACCGCATCGTAGTCTTGCGGATCCAGACTACTTGGGCATGTTGCTGACAACGTCAGCGATACATGTGTAGATCATGGAAATACGATTGTCGCTTGTCAAGCCCCTACTGTGAATACTCTAAGGAAACCTTCCCGTTGGGAAGGCTCCCTACAGAGGCGAAGGGCGCAGACTTAGCAAGTTGCTGGCGCCAACGAGCGTGCAGCTGGCTTCTTACGCGATTTCCGAGCAGGCTTTTCGACCACTCGAGTGTTAGCCGCGTACCAAAGGTTCAGGTCGACACCTTTGCGAGTTATTGCCGGTACATGATCCATCTCACGTACGAGACGCTCAGGTACGCAAGGCGGTGGAAGCAACGGAGCTGCTTTGGTATGGATAGCTATGGGTGCAGCGCTGGTTTTCTTCACCGCACGCAGAAACTGACGCGTGATGGTGCCAACCGCGAAACCGAAGCCATAAGCAAGTTTGGACATGGTGATTCTCCTGCAGGTTGAATGCGGAGAACCCACTGACCCTGTCGGGGAAGTGATTCCCCGCGAGGTGAGTTGCATAAGGTGCTTCTATCGACGATTGTCGACCGACCGCGCTACCAGAAGCTCAGCGGCCTTGGGCGGATCTGACACGAAAATCGTGTCGCAGTCTTCAAGATCCTGACTGCCTGGGCATGATGCTGACGACGTCAGCAAAGCACGTTCATATCATCGAAGGGGAGAGGGTGATGTGTCAAGCGGGGAGGGAAATTTCGGGGAGGGCGAAGCAGGTTCATGTCGACAGGAGAAGCTACCGAGAGTAGCTGGGTCAACAGTCACTCTCGGATGTAGTAAGAAGCGTCTTTCAGAAAAAAATACCACCTGTGTGGGATGAAGGCGTTATCGATCCCTGGGCTGTGATCTGAACGTCTCACTTCCTACACCTGGCCGATTATCGTGGCTGAGGCCAGCAAACATAAGGCACGCATCCGCGCACAAAGGGAGCCCTGCGTTTCGCCGGCGGGCCACCGGCAAGGAAAAGCAGCTACCAATAGGTAGCCTGATCATCCTTTGCAAGATGATCAGGCTACCTATTGTGTAAGCTTTAAAAAGTGTGGGCCACAACACCAGTGTGGCCCTAAGACTACGGTGCTTCGAACCTCAACAGAGCCCTATGTGCCTTTGAACTCGCAATTCACGAGTTAGACGGCTGCGTGTCTGGCTTGAACAGGGAGACACAGGGAGAGCTCTGAACCAGGTCCGCACGCCCTTCCCGGAGCTATGCGTGCTTTGGGGTTGGTGATAAGGCAAGCCGTATCACCGGGCGCTACTGATGACCGCCAGTAGCCAACGGGGTGGAAACGTTGTTGCGAGCATTATGTTGATAGGCCGGAGCTTATGCAACCCAGTGCCTTTCAAAGTCGCTCTACTCCAGACTAATTGATGGCGACAATCGCACCCTCGGGCACGGGGGGAGGAATCGCTATAGCAGTCGTCCCAGATATCTGTGAAATCAGCATCCCTGAACGCTTTACACCAACTGTAGTTGTCTTTGTCAGATCTACCAGCACCGAGGCCAAGCCTGACGGTGCAACCCCATCAAAATAGGTATAAGCCGTTCCGGCTGTGATGTAAGAACCTATGCCCATAGGTTTGACAAACCACCCAGGTAAGTTGAGCGCAGAATCGTTCGGTATTCCACTGAAGCCCGGGTTGGACTGAGCAAATTCGGTTGCTGCAGATCGGTACACCAGAAAGCCGCGACCCAGCGAGTCGAGGGTCGCGTAGTCGGATATACGTTGGTCCTGATGTTGGTTCTCCATGAATATACTGGAGGCAATGAGCACCACCATCAAAACGAGCCATTGCATTGTCATGACATGAGCTCCATCTGCAGAACGGTGGTTGTTACCACCTACGTGCCTCTAACAAACCTATTTCGAAAGGGCAATCAATGTTAAGCAAATTCCCGCGAGGCCAAGCGCAATCACAGTCCACTTAGCGGCGCGCTTGATGCTCATTGATTTAGGTTTTGGGTTGATTAATTCCATAGTGGTGATCTTCTTTACTAAATAACGACCAGAGGGTGTTGGGTGTAATCTGTATGTGAAATCACCGACCTCGAATACTTCTTTTCCTTCTAGCGCGCGACGCCATAGCACAGTTGAGCATATCCTGCTTCGGGTGCTTAGCCAGGTCTGTAATTCTCCAGCACTATACTCAACGTCATTCTCAAGCGTCTGCACTGCAATAATCCCCATAAACATACAAAAATAGCGTTTCTTAATTTTTTAAGCGGCTGCTTTATTTGAAGCAGCTCCAATAGAAAAGACCTGGCCAGGAAAGTCGAGAAGTGGAGAGAAACCACCCACTGGCATTTCTGAAGATGTAGCCTGTCTCGCTATCTCCGATGCCAAAAGCGCCAGTTAAAGAGCATGATTTCCATGTGGTGTCGCCAAGGGAGCAGGTCACACTGCCTCTGGCAGGCGCCTGGCAGGTGCCCTGGATCAGCTGGAATTCCCACCCCCCTGGTCTTTTCCATAAGCCTTGTTCGCAGGACAACGTTATTCCCGCGGCGCTTTTTGCAAGAAGGGTTCGGTCACTACACTGTTGCCCCTCGGTAGCTATGCCTCCCAGGGACAAATATTCATTTGTCTGAATGCGATCATAGGCCGTTATCTTGCCAGTCGAGGTTATCTTTCCACCCCATAGTTCACCACCGGTTGAAAAGTTTTTGTCGTTATAAACTTGGACCCAGTTGGGGCTGTTTTGATAAATCCCGCCTCCCCATTTTTCGCTGTACCAGCCTGTGTCACCACGTGTTCTGAACCAACCACCTGTGCTGGTATCACCGGTAATGGTTGCAGTAGCGGCATTTACATTGGCTGTGGCGATGACGTTTCGAGCTGTAATGTCGGCATTAGCTGTTATGTTGCCTGAGGCTGTGATATTTCCTGCGTTGTTAATATTGTGGTTACCCATCGTGATATCAGTATTCATCGTGTTGAATTCTGGATGGTTTGGCACTGCGTTTCGATATAGATAGTCATTAGCCAACGCACCATCCATAAGGAAAAGTGCGCTAGCTGTATGTCCTGGGCCAGGAGCTATAGCATAGTTACTTAGTGCTACCTGCCATCCACCCCGCACGCCCTGGACGATGTTCGGGTTGGCTGAAGAGATGAAGCCACCAGGTCCTCCGAGATTTTCAGCGATGGTTCGGATACCCATTTCAGGAATCGTCTGCCCACCACTAGTAACCACAATCACTTCCAGTTGATTAGGGTTGGGTTTCCGGGCGAGGCCGAGAATGGTCTGCCCAAAGGCGTTCGTGGGGCTAAAACCTGCAGGAAGGTAGTTGGTGTTGACGAGCATCGGAACGGTTATTTGCACCGGTACGGTTGCTGCTGCGTTGGCCAGCACCACGCTGTAGTTATCCTTCAGATATTTGGCCAATGCCTCTGAAATGGTTCTCTGTTGATCAGCAGCAATTCGATAGTCCTGAGAGTCCATCTGCTTGATTTGCCATGCGATCGCCAAAGTGACGACAACGGAGAAAACGGCCAATCCGATCGCCATGTCCAAGCTCAAGAAGCCCCGCTGCTTGTTCCTACTGGTCATTCCAGAGACTCCTTGATGATTGGTGAGCGATGTCGTGATCGAGCATCGTGATCTTTCCTGCATGGACTTTCTCTCGGATGCCCGGTCCGTCATCGCCCGTGAAAAGCAGGCTCTGCAGGGTTAATCGACGACTCCCTTCGTTGCCGCTTGATAAGGACTGGTGAAGAACGGCCACTAACCCCTTGGAGAGCAGCTCTCGGGCGTTATTGAGTAACGGCTGAGCCAGGGCTGATATACGCTCAATGCCTTGAGTAACGCTGCCCGCATGACCTGTGCTGATGATGAGATGGCCATTGATCGAGGCTTGAATTACTTGTGCTGCTGTCGAGCTGTCGCGAATTTCTCCCACGAACAGGAAATCCGCTCTTGTGCGCAGCGCTAGAATCAACGCTTCCTCGTATCCCCCCATCCGGCGAGAGACCGGAACTTGAATGCAGCGCCCACTACCATGCCGACCATTCAAAAACGGTTCTGGAGGATCCTCGACAGCCACACAAATGCCTCCCCAGGCCTCAAGGCGAGCTTTCACCAGTGATGCAGCACTGGAGGTTTTCCCTGTGCCCATTTCCCCACAAATGAATATCAGGCCGCGAACCGTGTCGCTCATCAACGCGTCCTGCAGATAGTCGGGCAGACCCAGCATGTCCAATGGACGGATCTGGACTGAGGATTTGCTTACGACAAACACAGGCTTGCCATTCAAATCCAGCAACTGGGTTACACGAAGGACGACGCCATCTTCAATTAGGGCGAACTCTGGATCCTGGGTTGCCTTGTGCTTTTCCTCGCACTGCGCCCGTAAGCGCTCAAGGTCTGACCGCCATTCGGCGGGCGCTTCAACCCTTCGTGCCTGCCCAGGGAGACCTTTGGCGTCGGCAAATCCATCGCCGAGGTACAGGTCGACGAATTCAGCATCAGAGATCACGCTCACACTGAGTTCCTTAGTACGAAGTCCAAGCGATGGTATTGGCGTCCGAGGAGCAGCTGGTCGCAGCTGCCACCGCAGTGATTTCGCCGGCAATTGCAGTGCCGCCATTGATCGCCGTTGTTGTCTGTTTGTCCTTGGCCATGTTCGAGGCAAGGGTGATGCAGGCATTTTTCGGAAGGTTGGATTCTGTGATGGTGAAGGTCATGCCGTTGCTCATCACGGTCACTGCGCCGTTCCAGCGGTTGGACAGGGCATTACCGTTGATGCTCATGCCGCCAGTTGCCTCGAGGTTGATCAAAGAAGGCGCCAAGTTGGTGCCTGCCGTGGCGTAACCCGTGGTGCTTTTCAGTCGTTTGGTATTGCTCAGCAACGTGCCGAGATTGCTCTGTTCAATGGTGACGTCCGAGCTGCCGAACGTTCTGTAGCCCATGAACACGATGAAACCAAGTGCCACCGCGATCAGCATCAACCAGAACATCCCGTCCAGGGAGAGAAATCCGCGTTGGTTGTTTGGAGTGTTTGTTGGCATTTCCAGTACCTCATTTAGGTTTGATTTAAAGCGTTGCAGTCACATTGCCGGCCAACTGGAAGATCCCGATCACTACCAGAATCATCATGACCCCCATGGCCATGGAGGACATGCCGATAAGAGATTTGGCGATGGCTTCGACGCGCTGAAGCGTTTGCTCCAGCCACCGGTTTGAAAACCGTTCCATCGACTCGGCGAAGCCTTTGCGGGTGGCGAGCACTTCCAGAAAATGCATCGCCATGGGGTCTGGGAATTGATGACCCGCAAGCTTCAATGCAGTACCGAAGTTTTTGCCGGCGCTCACTCCGTAATGAATGGCGCTCAGGCGCTCTTTCAACCACGGGGAGGCATTGCGTTGAAGGGAGGTCAACGCATCGAGTTGGTTGATGCCGGAGCGCAGCATCACAGCCATGTTGAGCAGAAAGATCGAACCGTGGAGTGCCTTGTAGACTGACCAAGGCGGGAGCCTCTCAGCACGGACTCGCAGGATCTGGAGCAGCTTGTTCAACTGCAGCTTCCACGAAGGGCTGGCGGCCGTAATCTGAAGTCCGCAAAAGACGGGTAGAGTGACGATCGATATGAGGATGAAGACGATCACAGTTATCAGCGTTACAAGTCCGTAGTGGGTCACGAAATTCGATAGGGCGTAGAGGAAGGCCGGCACACCGGTCCACGCCTCGGGGTTGGAGCGTCGTGTCATGGAGGGCACCATCCACACTGCAATCACATACAGCAACGCCGCCATAACGCTCCACACCACGGAGGGGAAAACTGTGGCTGATGCCACGAGTTTGCTAATTCGCTGACGTACTTCGATGATCCTCACGCAGTCCCGAAATGCCTGCACCAGGTTGCCGGTGTCTTCCCCGGAAGCGATCAGAGAGTTCTCGTCATAGGGAACCCAGCCTTCGCAGGAAATGCTCAGGGATTTCCCGCCTTTCACCGATTGCGCGATATCCCTGCATGCAAGGGATACCGGATGTAGCTTCTGGCCGTTATCGCTGAACGCTCTTGCCACCGTATGCAGCGCGTCCTCAAGCGACACACCGTCCTCAAGGATGCCCATCAGGCTCTCGTAGAACTGGATTCTTTCGTTTTTGCCGAACTGCTTGGCATAGAAGGTCTCTGCCCAACGATTCAGCATCGCTCTGACGTCACTCAGCATGAGTGAGCTCCAGGATCTGCCGGTCAAAGTCCAAAGGCCCCACCGTCATTTCGGCGTGGCGGGGGTCTACTAAGCCTTGTTTCAGTTTGATGATCGTGTGTGCGGTTTTGGTAATACCGCCCATTTCCTTGACCCAGTGGCGACGTGCCGCACTTGCACCCTGCCCATTGAAAACGCGCATGAACTCAAGGTCGGTGAGCAGAGTTTCCGCAACCACTGTGCGACCGGTGATGCCCAAGCCCTTGCAGTGCGGGCATCCAGATCCTTTGAGGTAGGTCTCATCAATCGCTTCCAGATCGCGCAAGCGCTGCACCAGCGCGCTGTTTAGCTGCCCGAGATGCTCGCGTGCGGGTACGCGGCAGTGGGAACACAGCACAGGCAAGAGGGATTGGTTGACCACGCTTGTCATCAATGCAGGATCAGTAACCAGGTGTCGGTCTACACCCATGTCGATCAGTCGCTGAAGAGCTGCTACAGCGTTGTTGGTGTGCAATGTCGTCAGCACCAGGTGACCAGTCATACCGCCGCGGAAAGCCGCTTGTGCTGATGCAAGGTCCCGGATCTCCCCATACATGAGAATGTCAGGGTCGAGCCGCATGGAATTGGTAATACCGTCATTCCAGGTTTCACCGGCGCCCAGCGGTGACTGATTGGCGAGGAGTGGATATTCAGGTGGATCTTCCATCGTCAGAATGTGTTTTGTTCCACCGCACTCTTCATGCAAGAGGTTCAGGTTTACCTGCAGCGACTTCGATTTACCTGAACCGGTGGGACCAGTGATCAGGTTCACCCCATAAGGCAAGCTGCGGATGCGGCTGAATGCATCAATTTGCTGCGTCAGAAAACCGAGATCACTAAGCGTCATTTTGGTTTTGTCGTCATACAGCAGACGCAAAACCATTAGGGGGCCATCTACGAGCGGCCGAGTGGCGACTCGGGCACCGAACAAACCGAGCTGGTCGACATAGGCGCGTTTCACCCTGGCGTCCTGGCTCACCTGCGGCTGGTAGTGATCTTTCGCGACATCGCACATGCTGTTGTAGAGGGATGAGCAGAGCTCCATGCCCACCTGACTCTGATGCTGCTCTGCCTCCCACAAGAGCCCGTGGATGCGAAAGAAGATTCGAGTGATATCGTGACCTACGACAAAGTGGACGTCGCTTGCATTGCGCCGGTGGGCTTCTCCTAAAAGCTGCACCACCTGGGCTTGGCGCTTCGTCTCAGTCGCCGACAGCGCTTTACCGTTTGCATCATCATTTGCGCGGTAGAGTGCCTTGATCGTGCTCATTGAGCAGACCTTGACCTCAAAGTGGTGATTTTCGTGTTCCAGCTGGTCCTCGAATGCCATGACATAGGCATCCGTTTGGTGTTGGGCAGACACATACAAAATCCCGTCGCTGGTCAGCGCACACAGTTGACGCAGCTCGGGTTTCAGCTCAAACGGTCCACCAGGGGCCGTCAGCAGTGTTTGGTGCGACGTCAGTAGGACTGCAGCAGACTCATCACTGTCAGGCTCTATGACATCTGGTTTTTCAGTCAGGATCGTCATCGAACTTCTCTATCAACGTTGGCCAGGGATCAGACCAGGCGGCATAGGTGCTGATGGGGTAATGCCGGGGGCTGGACTGTTGACGTTGCTCAAGCTGACCGGGGGCATACTGGAGAAGCCGAGGGGGTAGCGCTTACCATCACGTTCGAGGGTCACGTTTTCGACGGAGAGGATGGCCACGCGGTAGCCACCGGGTAATTCCCGAGATGAGGCATCAGCATCTACTTCAAATCCACTGCTGTAGAGCAGGGTTGCACGGAGCCGTTTTGCTGAGCCGAATACCGCCTTCACGACAGGCAAATCAAACTGTGTGTCACTGCTGTGGCCCGAGGCTGCAGCCGGCTGTGTGAGGTTTCCTTGAGAAAAAAACACAGTTGACGGCTGCGTCGTCGCACTTTGGTCTTCACCCTTGATCGATCTTTCGGCCTTGGCCTTCTCGGCTTTGGCATTCAACAAGATCGTCTGGCTTTGAATCTGGGCAAGCTCGCCGACGTTCACCCCAGATAGGGTGTTTTCATCTGCCCAACTCGATGGTGCCCCTAACGCAAGGATGGAGCACAAAACGCACAGCGCTTTATTTCGCATAAAGGTCACCTATTACTGACCAGACAAGGTGGCCGGTCTCATATTTGGTTGTGATTTCACGCAGCCGTAAGCCCTGACTGGGTGCGCCGGACAATGAGTCCAGCGGGGTAATGCCAGTGGCATAGCTCAGTTCGAATTGCTTCCATTGAGGCGGTGGCGGCGGCGGTGGAGCAGGTTGGCCCGGTATCGCTGGTTGAATGGGTACAACGACCGGCACTTCTTTCAGCACTGGGGTTTGAGTGAAGCTATGCAGCCAAGACGACAGGTTCGCCAATATCACGATGGCTTCGTTTAGAGACTCATCACCGGCTGCGGGTAGCGAGATGTCGAATTTCAACGTGGCCGAGTTGCCCTCATCAAAGAAGGCCGGCCGATCAGAAAAGTGACCCTGAGTCGCCTGTATCAGTTTGTCGGCCGTGCTATTGCCCGAGCGCTTATAAGAGGACAAGACCTGTGCGCCGTCGCAGACGGCACTCGTGAACTGCCATCCCTGAATGGACAGAGGCAACTGATAGATTACGTTGCTGCAACCTTCCAAGAAATCTGCCACAGATGGACGTTTGGCCCAGGGGTGTTCAAGCGCTTGGGGGGGCTGCTCCATACCGGATTCTTTTTGCAGCCTGGCCAACTCTGCCAGGCGTTGCTGTTCAGCTTGGAACGCCGCCTCTTTGGCTATCCGATCCTGATGGCTCTGCCACTGAGTCCATCCAATGATGCCGGCAGCGATCAGCACGCCAAGAACTGCCAGCTGCACAAGTTCGGGTTTGGATAGCCCAAAGACGAGTGGCCGTAGCCGGTACTCGCGTTTTAGATGCGACGGCTGAAGTAGCTCTTCCACGTCCAGTGGTTGACCACCCATATCGAACTCTGGGGGCAGGTACTCGTTGTCGAAATTGATGCCACGACTGCGTTGTTGCGCGACTCGGCGGCGAACCTCAGCACCTGTGCCGATCATGTCGCAGCCAGAGATCACGCCACCTTGATACACAGCAACGAGGGCATACTGATCAATTTCGCTTTCAGTTTTCCAGGCCGCGATCCATGAGTCCCCCAGCTGTCCAGCCAGGGTGGCCGCGAGCGAGTACATCCCTTTTGTGACCTCCTCGCTGCGCGCTACAAAACCTGCCTGAATAATGGCTGGTGTTCTTCTAATGGCGACAATGTCGAGGTGGTGCTCACGACCGTACTGGCGCGCTTCCTTCATGTGACCGGTGACACTGCCCAGCGGATGCCAGCGCAGACCGGTGACAAATGATTTTCCTCGATACTGGAGTACCTGGACCCGAGCAGAGCGTCCATTTTTTGAGGTTTCCGCAACCATGGCTTACCCCTTGAAACCTGTGCAATGCAGCAGTGGGGTAGGGCAAGAGCCCCAAGGCTCGTTGGCAGCAGGTGAAATCACCGCGCTGGGACTGCCTGTGTCGCTATCAACAACAGGAGTAATCAGCACTACGAGCACGCTGTGCCCTGTGGTGCGGACACGGCTGCCGCCCAAACCGAAGAACCCGGGGTCCCCCACGCCTGACTTGGTTGCGTTTTCGCTGTTCTCCTCAAAACCAGTCAGTACGAGGGTTTGACCGCTGCGCAATTTGACCTTGGGCGACAGGTTCTTAGTGTCGTAGTCCGCTGTCTGCACACTGGAGCCGTTGCTCGTAAAAGTGGTAAACGTCGGTTTGCTGCTCATGCTCAGGGTGATCATCAGGAGCATGTTGTCCTGGTCGATGATTCGAGGCAGCAACATCATGTTGAAGCCACTGGTGATGGTTGCGGGGGTGAGCGAAGTAGACGATCCAACGGAAGCCGTTGTAGTTGTCGAGCTAGATGCGACATAGCTCTTCACATTGCCGATCTGGATTGGTGCCGGCTGCAGATTCAGCGTGGTGACCGACGGCGAGCGAACGTTTGAGATTCGGCCCTGTTCTGAAAGTGCTTTGATAATTAAGTTGGAGCCAGCCCAGGGAGACTTCGACGTGTCCAAAATACTCAGGGAGCCCGACACCGCGCCCGTACTTATGCCGGTGGTGGCATTTTTCAGGGAGAAGCCCCATTTGTTGCTCAGGGACGTATAGACAGCTGTCCAGTCCAGGCCAGTCTGGTCTGTGTCAGTGAGAGTTACCTCGAAGACTTTGACATTGAACAAAACCTGACGAGTGATACTGCTGTTGATCGAATTCAGGTATCTAGCAACGTTGGAGAGTACTTCTGGTCGATCGCTTACCGTCAGGGTGCCAGTGGATCGTGAGAGAAACATCCGACCTTGGGGTTGTTGGCTCAGCATCGCCTTGACGTTTTTTTCAATGTCTCCGATCAGCGAGGTTTTGATGGTAACGGTGGTGCTCTGGTTGCTGCCTGATTCACCCGATGCACCTGTTGACGAAGATCCGCCACCACCACCACCGGAGCTGCTCCCGCTGCCTGTGGCGGTCAGCAAGCCCGACTTCACAGTGCTTTCAATGACTTGGTCATCTCCAAATGCCCAGACGTCGAACGTCTTGGTGTCGAAGTAAGTGACATGCACGCTGCGATCATCGGAGGAATAATTCCACGCTAAGCCCAACTGGGAAGTTGCTTGATTCAGCAACCCGGACAGCTTGCCGCTGTACTTAATGGGAAATGTGTTGGGCGCAGTCAGCCCAACCGAATTCATTGTGCGGGCGTTGCTCGGAACATTGCCGATGACGCCGGCGGGCATGAAGTTGGCCAGGTTGTCGGCAGAGCCCATACCAGGTGGAACTGCAGGTCCTGAGTTGCCCTGGGTCGAACTGGAAAGGACACTTGGGTCGATTGCATCAGGGGCTACGATGACCGGAACACCACATTCACTAGTGATGTACTGCGCGATCTCAGCGATCCCAACGTTATACGAAGGGCGATAGGTGATGTCGCAATCCATGGTCAGCGGTAAACCACGCTTGGCGACCAGCGGTTTTTTGGAGACCCATGGTTTGTCGCTGTACACCACCGTCGCGCGCGCGGACTCTTGCTGCTGATTTCTCAGAAATCGGCTGTATTGGGAGGCTGTCGCAGCGTCATTTTCAGCTCGGCTGGCCGATTCATTTACACGCTGCAGCGAACAGGAACTCACCAGCGCGACCATAAATGACAAGGCTGTGCCTTTGATCCAGAGACGAGCAGTCATCATTTGTTCCTCTCTGTAATAAAAATCAGCCGCTGTGATGAGTTACTGTCGACCACATCGACCAGAAAGGACCGTGGAGCCGAGTCGTACAGTGGGAAAATCGACCCAATGGCTTCTTGGAAACTGCCCTCAAATCGAAGTGGAGCGTCAATTGAGTAATCCAAATCATCGACCTGCCACATCAGTTTCCAGCCCGCTTTTTCAGCCCAGCCTTCGACGGTTTGACGAAGGGTTGAGCCAGTTGAAGCCGTCCATATCTGGGCCAGCGGCTTCGGCGCTGCTATGTCCGTCGCAACCGGCTTTGGCGCTGCAGAAGCTGCAGACGCCGCGGTGATCAGTTTCGGACTTGAAGCGACCTTCGCATTGGCATTGCTGGACGTAGTCGAGGCCGGACTCGGAGTCGGCAAGGTAGACGTTTGTTTGGTAGAGCCGTCCTTGGTATTCACCGTAGGAGGGGCCACGGTTTTGGTTGGTGCAGCATTCGCCGCAGGTGTGGCGGAAGATGCAGTTGTTGTGAAAGGCGCTGTTTGCGGAACGGCGGCGACTACTACTTGGCTGCCCGCATCGTTGTTATTGCTCTTTGCTTCGACAGGCTGTGCAGCTGTCGATGTGTTGAGCTGAGCAATCTGAGTTGATGTAGGACGTGGAGAGTCCGGGAGCTGGTAGCCAGGGCGCAGGACGTAGCACACCTGACGGTTGACCTCGTCGACCTTCACCTGCCAGGCCGGACCTGCGAGCACTTGCAGGGTGTTACGCAGGGTCATTGGGCCAAGTTTATATTGGGCTGCTGGGAGTGGTCGGGTGTAAAGGATGTTGACGTGGCCAGAGTCTGCCGAGCAAAGCGTATAACCTGAACGGTCAACCACGTACTGCATGGCCTCACGCACATTTGGGTGCATGTTGGCAGGAATGCTGATGTCGATAATCTGAGCCATCAGGTCACGTTGGCCAGAATCTGGCAGCGTGCTGACGAGGGTGTAGCGGCCATAGCGCACTACTGGTTCTTTTTCAGGAACGGCGCCGCCAGGATAGAGGTCTGGCGTCAACATGTCCGGATTGCGACTGCTGTCGAATGCGGGCTTGGGTGTCTGCGCCGTTTGGGTCGTGCAACTGGCGATTAACGCGAGCAGCGAGAGCGTGGTGACGTGCCTGATCATGTGCCGAGAGGCCCCCTGTAATGATAGGGGAACGGTGACAGGCTGGTACCAGCTGTGCAGTAGGAAATAGAAAACTGCGTCTTTAGGTATTTACGTAACCGCTACCACGGCTCTCGTTGCTATTTCTCACACCAAGGAAAATGAGCGGTGTGCTCTGGCGTGCTGAAGGTTTTTTTTTAAGAAGTACCCACATGCATAAACAAAATGCGAGAACACCCATGAGATCCATACCGAACTGATCGAGCTGGAAAAAACCATGCTTTTTGATTTGGTCTATCTCCCATGCTATTGATACTACGATGTAAGCGCTTGCAAGGATTGCCGTCCAATGAGTGATGTAAGCTGGGCGGGTTTTGGTCATTAACCATCTGCGGAACTTCCCAAACGCCAATACTCGAATAGGACTTTTTATAAAGCGGGCTTTTGATGTGACGGTCATTGCAAAAAGCAGTATCGCCAGCAAGACAGCAGTGGCCGCAAATCCTCCTATGAAGTGTTCAATCAAGCTCGCATTGCCGAATCCGATGAGCTTGAATACTTCTCTTACGGGAAGATGTATTTCATAACGACTTAGATAGGCGAGCACTCCCCATAGTAGGGCAGTGGCTATTAAGAAATATAGTTTGTTGGGGAAAGCCGTTTTGCGCATAAAAACTCCAAGTACCTTGCTGATAGCCTCGCGAGAATTCTTTCATAAATAAAATCATATGAAAACCTTGCCTCATGACCTAAATCTTGGATTTCCGCATCGTGCAGGAGCAAGAGTGTAAAGTTACACGTAGTTCAGTAATTCAGATCTGGCGTTGGCGACAGCATCAGGCTCAATAAGGTCGCTTGCCAACTGGCGTTTATCCAGCAGCATTTGCCAGAGCATCTGGTCGATGGAGTTTTCCACAAGCGGGATCTTCACTACGACCATGCGCAATTGCCCATTCCTATAGGCCCTGTCCTCTGCCTGGTCCTGCAGCCCAGGCGTCCAGGGCAAGCCCAGGAACATGACATAGTTGGCCGCAGTGAGATTGTTGCCGGTGCCGGCTGCGGAGGTAGTGGCGGCAAAGATGCGCGTTTCTGGATCACTTTGGAATTGATCGATCGCTTTCTGCCGTTTGCCTACAGAGTCACTGCCGACAACCGTGACGCACCCGTACCCAGCTTGCTTGCACCGAGTGCGAAGTGTTCCTACCGTATCCTTGAACTCACAGAACAAGATAACTTTGTCCTCGGCGTCCAGTTCACACAGCAGATCCATTACGACGCGAATCTTCACCTGCTCAAGCAACTGACGCAGTGATCCCAACCTGGCGAGGCTAGGCCTGTCTTCAAGCCGAATCTGATCGTATTGCTTGCGCTCTGCAGCAGTGAGCTCGATGGGTAACGTTTGGCGCTGTTTGCCTTTGAGACCGGGCAGGACATCCTTGCGTCGACGAAGCATCCAATCGCCGATTGCGTCCCGCAGATTCATGCGGAAATCCTGACTGCCGGCGAACTGTTCGCAGAATTCTTTCAAGGGCAGTTTCCCTACGGGGTGGCCGGATAGCCGTAGCAGCGTGTGCAGCTCAGATTCTCGGTTGAGGACTGGCGTACCCGTCAGCAGGTAGCGGTTGGGTATCTTGGCGGCAATGTCGAAGCCGTGACGTGTCCACGCGGCGGTCGGCTCTTTCAGGCGGTGCGCCTCGTCGATGATCATCACGTCAAAGTGTCCTGCATGCAGAACAAAATCGCCCAGGCGTTCGTAGTTGGTGATAATCCATTGCGAAGAGGGATCAAAGACCTGTTGGCCGATTGCGGCCTCGGGATACACCATCTGGATTTCGCGTTGCCAGTTGATGATCAACGTCGACAGCGTGATTACCAAGATGGGTCTATCAGCTGCTCGGATTGCAGCGGCAATGATTGCCTGGCGAGTTTTGCCAAGCCCCATGTCATCCGCAAGCAAGGCGCTTGTGCGCTGTAGCAAGTGCCGGATGCCTGCCGGTTGATGGTCCAGTAAAGAATAACCAGCCAATGCCTGGTTAATCTGTTCGGTGGTGAACCCGGTGCGCTCGATTGAGGGCACCGCGGCTAGATACACATCGGTTGAGGTGCTGTCATCAGCCGCTTTTGCAGCGCGCTCTTGTGGAGGTCCACCAAGACTGATGCGGGTGATTTCATCAGCGGGAACAACGGATCCGTCGGTCAGTAGCTCTTGTACGGTGTCGAGGATTTCGAACTGATCCTCCGACAACCCAAGCTCCAGGATCAAGTTGCTTCGCACCACTTCCGCACCAGCGTCGATGCGCCAGGACTTGGAATGCCCGAGAAACACGCCGTGCATGCGCCTTGAAACGGCGACCGCGCCAGGATGGTAGTCACCTGACAGCAGGATCCCGCCCTGAACGAGTGGAGCTATCCGAAAGGTCAGCCCCCACGTGAATGCCTGCCGATCTGGGTCGTTTTGTGCGGCTGTGATTTTATGTGAAAACGTCTCCCAACTTTCATTGAAACGGTCCTCGGACAACTCCATCAAACGGTGGAAGAGCACATCCAGGTCATCCAGCAACTTGCCTTTTGGTAATCGCCAATAGCGATGTTGAGGATGCTCGGCACGCCGAATATAGAAACCATTACGTTCGAGAAACAGCCGGTTCGCACCCTCGACGTATTGCATTAAGACCCCGAAGTCATAGCCGTCAAAAATGACTTTTTCGACCAGGTCCTGCCGGCGGTTCATCAGACGTGGACGACTCATGTCCTGCTCAAGCGTTGGTTGATCCATTCCGCACAGGCCTGGGCATGCAGTTTTTTCCGGTTTCGATTTGTATAGCGCGACATGGATAGTGTTTGGTCGGGCCATTCCAGGTTAATGGCGAGTTCACTCGATTTGATCTTTGCCCAAAACCATTGATAGGCCCGGTCAACCCTGGAGCCCGACTTAGGTGTGCGATTGCGGAGCCCTCTCAGTTGAATCGTCACCAGATGTTTGGGAGTCAATTTTGCTAACGTTTCGCCCCAGGCATTTTCATCCATTTGGATCTCTGCAGAGGCCAACGATTTCCCGTTTTCGCGAACCGAAATAAGACGGCAGATACCCCGATAAGCACTGTAGTCGTAACCATTAATGCAGTGGGCCAGCGCTCGATGTTCTGCATCAAGATCGGCGGGGCACTTCAGCTCGATAATTTGCAGTCCATTCGGACTTACGATGGTTATGCCGGTTGAATAAAGCAGCGGCTTCCAGGGCGTTAAAGAGTCTGTTTTTGTTTGTGGATCTACTGCATCTAAAGCCTCACGTATGTCTATCAACGCGAGGTGAAAGCCATTCACCAAGCTGGCGATCTGGTGATATGAAGCAGTAGCAATGAAGCTTTGGAGTTTTTGCAGTGCTTCACCAGCAGTTGGTCCGTCGCTCTCATCAACGTTGTTAAAGAGCTCGTTCAGGTCTCGAAAGTCGTCGGCGATTTTGGACCAATTGTCGTCCGACCAATCAGTTGGACACCCTGAAAGCAGCCTGTTCCAGTCCTGTGTTTGATCCAGCAGTTGATACGGAATTTTATCCAGCAGGGCGAAGAGAGCGATCCAGTGCGCTTTTTTAAGAGGACGGCGATTGCCCAGTGAGGCTCCCAGCAGCAGTCGATGCCAGGGTCCTTGTGGCCCCTCACGGCTGATACGGGTCAATGCACTGCCGGTATCGAATACCCGCTGTTGACCCAGGTAGCGCACTGCGGTGCGCGGCGCTTGTAGCAGCCAAGCCAGTGTGTCGGAAAGGGGGAGGCCCGCGTCGGCTATGCGACCTATCAGGCACACTTCAGAGGAAATCAAATAACGGTCCTCACACCAGTATGGGCGACACGCCTGAAGTTCATCCCATGGGCAGTTCATGTATACCTGCTGCTGCCCATCCCACGGCCACGGCCATTGATCTACTAGTACCAGAAGTGGAATCAGTACTGGCTGGGCTTTTAGGGCCTGGAGGCGGCGTTTTCGGTCACCTTGAGCCAGCCAGTTATAGAGCTTGGGTGAGGGACATTGCGCTGAACGAATGGCGAATAAAAGCTCTTGGTCCAGACAATGGCAAAACCGCTTCAGCGTGCTGCCAATCTGCTTTAGGTAAAATCGGGTGCGGGGATTGAAGTACCGATTGTTGCTCGCCTTCCAATCGAAACCGCGGCGATTAAAGCTTCCGAGATCTTCAATCGATAGGGCTTTCGCCCTCTCTCCAGCCGACTTGCAGAAGGAGGTCAGTAGGACGTCTGCATACCAGCGTTTTTCAAACCTGAGCAGTAGCTGCTGGGCCACCATTGCGGTGGGTTTTCTCTTATGCACGCGGTCCTTGCTGAAAATTTTGCAGGCCTTAGCCTGATGACCATCGAAGTACTGCAGGTGATCGCCGATTCTGGCCAGGACCGGCCGTGTTTGATCATCTGTAGAGGGCAGGGCTACGCACCAGCAACGAGTATGGACAGTAGAACTCAGATAGGTCTCGATGAAGGAGGTCAGCTGGGAGGGCGGTACGTTAAATTGTAAAGCCCAGGTCTGGGCGACTTCAATTTGCCGGTCTGAGAACTTCTCCAGCTTCGGCGCTAAGATGCGCAGCCCCACCACCGATTGTCTCTTCTGTACGCTCACCAATGACCTCCTCTGCAATTTCGCAGAGGACTGTCAGGTATAGGAATGGTGGGCTTCCAGGGTTAATGAGTAACGGCGTTGTCGGTGATTTATATCGGCAATGGCAGAAGTCACAGCCCTCTGGGTTTACTGAGATCGGGTTTGCCATTCAAGTTTGGAAAACTCACCTTGCATCCATTCGATTTAAAGCCTGTACAACCCCAAAAGTCATAGCCACCGTCTCCTTTTTTCTGTCGCCTTGCGAGGGGCTGATTGCACTTGGGACAGTTGAAAGCGCCACCTTCTGTGGCTGGGCGTGGAGCGGACGCCATCGGCACACTCGGCATTCCACGTTGCTGAGACAGCTCCTCTTCCAAGCGCCTATGCAGACGTGCAACGACAGCTCCATATGTGTCTTGGCCCTGGGCGATTTTGTCCAAATCGCGCTCCAGCTCCCTTGTAAAATCGAGCTCCACGAAACTGAAGAACCCTTCCAGCTTCGCGATTGTTTCCTCCCCCAGCGGCGCCGGTACCAGCTTGCGGCTTTTTTCCTCGATCATTCCTTTGCTGGTGATGTTCTTCAAGATCGAGGCGAACGTACTGGGACGGCCAATACCGCGGCGCTCCATTTCCTTGATTAGACTGGCCTTGGTGTAGCGGGATGGCGGCTGGGTTTTCTTCTTCAGCAGTTCTCCGTTGTGCACAGAGAGGATCTGTTTTGGGCAGAGTGCAGGAACTGGGTTGCTCGCTGCCGCATCTTCCTCATCGTCCGTGTCATCACCCTTGAGCAGCTTCCGCCACCCAGGATGAAAAAGGGTTTCACCAGTTGCACTGAATCGCAGTGCCTTACCATTTGGGCCAACCGCGAGCAGTTTTACAGCACGCACGTCGAATACCGCCGCTTCGATCTGGCTGGCAAGCGCCCGGACCCAAATCAACTTGTACAGGGCGAGCTCCTCGTCGTTCTCACCGGCTTTTGCATCAGCCCAATGCGTCGGGGTAATAGCGGGGTGGCCTTCCTGCGCGCCTTCGGCGGCTTTGAATGTACGTCGCACGTCGACGGTCTTCAACCCGATAGATCTAGCTACGGTTCTAATATCCTCCATGGCCTCGTCTGGTACGTTGGGATTATCCGTCCTGTGGTAGGTAATGACGCCTTGTTCATACAATCGCTGGGCGACTTGCATGGTCTTGTCCGGGTCCCATTTCAAGGCGTTGCTGGCTGCTTGTTGAAGTGTGGAAGAGATGAAGGGCGCGGGTGGGTGGCGCTCGGCCTTGCGGTCTTCACAGGACTCGACGACGACATTACGTGTGCCGGCGACGAGTTGGGCCAAGTTGGCATCTTGAACGTAAGGAAAGTCTTTGCTCGCGAAATCCGGTACCGGTTGCCAATCTGCATACCAGGTGGTGCCCTGATTCATATTCACAAAGTTCAGACGCACACCGAAGTGGTTGACTACCTGAAAGTTACGGATCTCGCGCTCGCGCAAAACTACCAGGTATACGGCAGGCGATTGCACGCGGCCTGCAGAGGTGGGCTTGCCCATCAGTCGGCGTAGCTCCTGAGTCACCAGATAACCCACCAAGCGATCAAGTACACGCCGGCATTCTTGTGACGCGACTCTGTTCAAATCGATTTGGCGAGGATTGGCTAGAGCCTCTGCGACACGCTTCAGGGTGATTTCATTGAAGGTGATGCGTTTGTAGGATTTGACCGCCAGTACCTGCTGGATGTGCCAGCTGATGCTTTCACCTTCGCGATCCGGGTCGGTTGCGAGGTAGATTTCATCGGCCTGTTTAGCTGCGGCCTTGATGGTCCGCACGGCCTTGGCGCTCTTATCCAGGATCTCGTACACCGGTGTGTAATTTTTGCGGACGCCTGTGGTGATCATGCTGTCGTCCTGCCCTCTGGCCGGCAAGTCACGTATGTGCCCACCACTGGCGACAACCAACCAGTCTTCGCCTGGGCGCAGCTTCTTTATCATTGGCTGAAGCTTTTTCAGCTTCCCAGGTGCCTCGATGATCAATAGCTTCACGGTGTGCCCCTTCTCAATTATGCAAAGAGGGACTGTCACGTCATGGCAGGTAGGGCTTCAATGGGAAATGGTCAATGCACAACGGGGGGCTTTTAGCGGCTAGAGGTTCAGCGTCAGCTGCTGTTCCTGGGCAAAGCCCTTTAGCCACGACGCGCGCATCGCAGGATGGTGGTAAGGGCAGTCATACACCCGTAGCCCTTTTCGGGCGGCGTCAGCACCGGCTGTATGAACGGCAGTATGAGGGTTATTGAATTGCCGCCTATCTGCTGGTTTCAAAGAAGTTCGAGATTGCGCCATTGGCTATCGGTCCCCGAAGAACAGATCTATCAGACAGTAACATCACGGATAGGGCATTTTTGGCCTCAAAAACGGAAGTTTTAAACTTCTGTGCCTGAGATAGCCGAATGGAAGTATGACCCAACCTGAAAGTTAACGAATGGCGCGATTTTTTGCCAACCAATTGGCGCGCTTTATATCAATTCGTAGCTGGCTCGTCCGTCCAGTTCGCAGTTCTGATCCACGCGATGAAGTCCTGAGTTGATTGTCCGCTTTGAACACGTAATTGTTCCAGCTTACCGTATAAGTGTTCAGTCATTTCGTCGTCGTCGTCAAAGTCGACGCGGTATTCAGTATCTAAGCGGAATTCATCGAGCAAGGTGTTGAGAAATCGGCGGGCTCGCCAGGTATCAAGGTCGGTTTCTCCACGGCCTCCCATAAGATGTTCCCCCGTTCGCCACCCAACTGGAGCCCATGATGCTCGGTCTAGATCCAGGGTGAGTCCGTAGTAGTCCGGAGCATTCACTTCGCTCTCATCGAAGTATGCCCAGTACACACGGCCTAAAGCTGGGTGCTCTGCGCCAATGACAACGTACCCAGTTGGGTCCCTCAAAACATCATCCATCGGCACGTCCTACTTTATAGTGGTTTCCTGATCAGGTTGGGGGAAACGATGAGCTGTTCCCCCAACACCGACAGCTACACGAATGGGCCGAAAAATTAAGCCCCTGTTTTCAGAATTGCGGCGGATCGGTATCTGGATATTCATCCGGGCCTGGAGCTGGCTGCGGCCGCGATTCGGGTCTGTTGGACTGTTGCGAATTCTGGTTTTGCGAAGGCGCCAGGTTCACCATGGTCACGCGGTGCGGCAGCATGCCGACCCGGCTGGCCTGAATTTTCAAAGCTTCGAATTCGCCATCGTCGTTCTTCCAACGGTCCATAACTGCGCGACCGGAAACCAGCACTCGCATACCTTTCTGGAACAGTTGCGAATAATGCTCGGCGTCCTTGTGCCACCACTCCACATTCGCCCAAAAACCGCCACGATCTTCGTAGCCGCCTTTGCCATCCGGAATCGAATTGTCGAAGTAAACGTTGGCTCGCATGAGTCGACGTGGGTCTTTATTGCCGTTAGGGAATTCTTTGAATTCCGGTGCAGAACCGATATTGCCTTCCCAGCCTTGTACGGGCGTGCCCATGGGTATTCTCCGAGGTTATTGGTATTGCGTTGGGTTGTTGAGCTGCTGCAGCCGAGCGGTATACACGGCCTCTGCCTGGCCCATTTTTTCCGCGCACTCGGCGGCCTGTTTGGTAATCGAGTGCAACAAACTCATTTGCATGTTCAAGGTGATGCGCTGCAGCTCCATCACGTAAAGATCCTGCAGCATGGATTCCGGTGTTCTGGGTGAGCCCATCATTTCTGCCCAAACCCCGACGCCCATCCTCCGATCTGTCACCTGCTGCCATCTCAAAAACTGGGTACCGGCTTGGGTGTTCTGCTCAGTCAACCGCACTGGAACAAGGGTGAATGGATATCGACGGGCCTGGCTCAGCACTTCCTGGGCAAGAGCTTTTAAGTCCGATTCTTGAGCCCGGCAAAGATCGGCAAATTGGGTCAGCTCCCCCTTACCTTTAAAAGGCTTTAAAAGGCCCTTTAGTGAGGCAGCCTGTTGCAGCCGCTGAAAGGCTTCCTGTTGCAGTGGCCGGAAGGCGGTCTGTTGCAGCGCCCCATCATTGGAGGGAATCTGGCCCATACTCTTTAACCCTCAACGGAGTCATCGAGATGATCATCCGTCTCGGTTTGCTGCTGACCGCGGATGATCGGTGGCGCGAAATTCGAACGGCGGGTGCCTTCCAGGATGTCCTGTGGTAGCTCACCGTAGCGCTCGTACATTTTGCGGGCTGCTTCAGCCTTGGCATTGTTTGCAGCGAAGTCGTCGCGGGCAGCGCCTGAGTACTTATAGATCTGGGCCAGACCAAACAGTCTCCGCAGTACCGCTGCGCCCTCATCGATCCAGGTTTCCATATCGTGCCGCCCGACAAGACCAACGTGCTGGGCCAGCAGAATGCGTCTGACTATTTCGTCGTAGTTCGTCAGCAGGTACACAGCCTGAAATCCGAGGGGATTGGAGATGTACAGCGGGAGGCTGACAGGTTGGATCGACAGGTTTTCGCTAATGCTGATGGCCGGAGGAAGGGAGGCCATGGCTGTGTCCAAGCGATCTTCGATAGTCTTTAGCGCTTCCTTGGAATCGTTGATCTTTTCTTCGAGGAGGATCATCCACCAATCAGAGTAGGGGTCGTCCTGTTGGGCGCCACGAGACATTCGATTGACGACAGTGCAGAACCCTGACAGACCGATGATGCCGGCTTTGAGGTCATTTTTAGGGCGCCCCATCCATATACGTGCGGCATGATGAGTGTGAAGGGTGAGCTTCACATCGCTGCGCAGTGAACCGATGTTGAGCCGGAAGTTATCAGCCATGGTGCAGTGTTTCCTTGGGAAGAGGATTGACGTACCCATGCTGCAATTTGGCTATAGGAGACGCAGCATTAAATACGTAGCCCGATGGAAGGGGATTTGTTGGGGCTTCTATATAGGAAGAGCTGTAATTCGCCAGTGAGCTGATAGCCACTACCGATTTCGGACTCCTTCATGGAGGTGCGGGCAGAATCACTTGCAGGGCTGCCCAACCGGTGCTGAATCCTGCCAAGGTGTTGCGGGCCGCAACACTTATTCGGCTACCACCTCCGGTGCCTGATCCTGTCAGGGTGTTGTGGGTCACAACACATGCTGTGTCCCCGGCACGGATGCCGAATCCTGCCGGGGTGATGCGGGCCGCATCACTTGTAGTGCTGCCGGCGCCGATATCGGATCCTGCCGGGGTGATGCGGGCCGCATCACTTGTAGTGCTGCCGGCGCCGATATCGGATCCTGCCGGGGTGATGCGGGCCGCATCACTTCCAAGACTTCCGCCACCGGTGCCGGATTCTGACAAGGTGTTGTGGGCCACAACACTTGCCGTGTCGCCGGTATATATTCCGGTCACGACTGCTTCGCTGTGGGCCGCATTACCACGATATTCTGGTTGTCCGCCTAACATCATGGATGCGTACCCCGATTAGGCTTCAGCAGATGCAGCATTCCGCTGAGTGTGTGTTTTGCCGTTTGTATCGACTCAGGGCTACGCGGCTGAGCTACCGTCTTTGTTGGTTGCTCTGCGCCCTCTGGCGGGGCTGAAGCGTCTTGACGCTCGGGGCCCGCTTTTACCTTGTCGTCAGGGCTCCATTGGCTGTTGAAATCGCCGCGAACGGCCATGCCGACGAGCGTCATTAAGTATCCCAGCGGGTTTCGGACCCCTCCCGAGTCACATCGGTGGACCCATTGTTTGATGAGCGCCGTTTTCAACTCTGCTGGAACCTTTTGCAGTGCCAGGACCGCGTTCTGTTTTTGCTCGACCGGTAGTCGATGCAGTGCATCGAGCAAATCGGCAGCGATGTCGTTTGGTGCGGGCGGTACATGTACAGAGCTTTTACAAACATCTTTGTGTGTATCTGTATACGTACTATATGAGTTCGGATGCCGAACTAAGTCCGAACTCTGTGATTTACGGCTGAGTTCGGCATCCGAACTCGGCTCAAAAGCGAATCGCTCTTCGTCGTTTTTACTGAGTTCGGCATCCGAACTCAGTTGAGATAGAGCAATATTTTGCTGAGTTCGGATTCCGAACTCAGGCGCTTTTAGGGCGATTGGAGCTTGCGCTTTTGTCCAGGCTTGGCTGTTCATGCGGGATTCGATGATGTCCAACCGGCTGGGTAAACGCTGGCCAACATCTGAATCAGCGGCAAACTCTTTCCAGGCAATTTCCGCCACTTCGCGGATCACCTTGGTCTGGTGTTGCATGGACTGCGTGAGTAGCTGTAAGTAGTCCTTGTCGAACTCTAGAGCTTCGGAGGGTGTTACCGGTTCGTCATGAAGCAAGTAGACGTTGCCTTGTACTTGTCCACTCAGATCATTGCGCACCCGGCGTCCCAGACTTAGCCAACGGGTAAGCCGAAGGGTCACTAGTGCTTTGGATACAGTTTCACGCGAAGCCGGCCTGCCGGGTTGCATACCCAAATATGGCCTCAGTTGGTCATAGGTAGGGAACGCCGTAAGGCCGTCGTCATTGATCAGTAGGCGGAATACCTGCCAGGTATTTCTTTCAAGCGGGGTTAAGCGATCATCCAGAAGCAGTCGGCGAGGTACCGTCTCGTGTGGGTTCCCGCTGAATATAATTCCGGAGTAGGGTGCAGACCCTTCAATCCCCGGTGGCGCTGACACTTTTTTCTGAAGCAAGTGAGCTTCAAGATGGCCCGAGGCCGAGTCTAAAAGCGTCGACAAGGGCAGCCGAGACAACCTCATAGTACAGAGTCACCTTCCACCGATGTCGCTGCAGGCTGTGCAAGTCGTTGAGAGGACACAAGCTGTAGCCTCCTCGGGAGGCCAGAGTTTGAGGGAGGATAAAGCCCTTCTTTTATCCAAGACTGAATGCGATGCCAGATGATTGCCAAGCTGAGGTTTTCTTGGGGTTCATCTGCGCTGGTATCCTGTGGAGCGTTGAGTTCCTCGGCGACCAGCATGGCGATATCCAGCAAAGCGAGACTGTCCCCAAGCTCAACCTGATGCTCTTGCATAAGGTGCGTCCACCGGTACCAAAGCTGAGCGTCCATCTCCTCACTGAATTCTCGCCACCGGCCACGGCGTGCCGTCACGCCGATCATGAGGCGTTGAAGGGCTACATCCTGCGGAGACAGCCCAAAGAACTGTTGCAACATCTGAGTTGTCGCGCCAAGTCGCAGCGCACGTTCGATCATGCGCACTTCTTCATCAGAACGCTGCGCGCCTGACAAAAGTTTTTTTACCATGTCCCCATCAATGGTGACGCTGCACCAGGACACGGGAGTATTGAGCAACAAACTCAGTACTGAAGGTTGTTGGAGCTGAGCCAGTATCTCTGGCTCAAGACCCATCTCGATGCAGCGCCGAAGTTGGCCATTACGCATGTGATGAAGCACCTGTGACAGGATTGCTTCATTTATCGGTGTCTTGGACATGACGACTCCCCCTTTAGAGTCCGTGTGTTAACTGGCTGAATTCGGACCGTTGTTGGCGACTGACTGGATTTCCAGGTCAATCAAACGTCTCGCGAGACGAATGATGCGGAACAGCTTCACTAGAGCGCCGTCGCTGAGACGGCATTCACTTTCTGGGGACTGATCTTTTGTTTGAGGCTGTCCAAGCAAGATCTGGCCCAGCCCGGATGCGAATTCGAAGTCGGCTAACGCGTCGATTTGAAGCTCGGGTTGCTGCTGAATCATTTTCAGTACGATGGCCATCGAGCCGCTCAAGGACTGGAGCAGCGTCAAGGTATGCTGAGCTGTCGCAGTAATTTCGACTTCCGCTTCGGGGTGTCGGTAGCTGAACCCGACTCCACCATCAATATCGATAAATTGACCTGGGGCTTTGACCGAGCTGGCTATTTCGCGAGCCAATTGAGCAATGTGCTGACGCAGGGTCGCGGTATTGTCAATTTCGCGTTCGATGTACCAAAGGTCAGAAATGGGATTGAGTCCGCCAGCTTGAACAGGGATGGCCACCAAGGCATTGGAAGCGAAGTCGGGCAAGACCTCACCGTCAAGCGCAGCGAGCTCCCGTTTCATCTTGTCGACTCTGGGAGAAGTCTTCACAGGACTCGCAACGTGCCCATCGATACGTGCTTGGCGCTCTTGCGGGCTCATTTGATCCTGCGGAGTAGGGGCCAGTTGCTGTTGCACCCCTTGAGGTGGAGGACTTTCTATGGAGGACGTAGTCTTATGTGTGCTGCCTCCCGAAGGAGTAGGGGGTAGTTGTAGAGGGTTCTGATTAGTCTCAGTGCCATTGTTTGAAGCGTTAAGTTGAGTGGCCCCCTCAAACTGCGATGCAGGGTACTGAGGCAGCTCAAGTACCGGCGTTGAACGACGCAGTTGGTCCTGATTCTGGGTAATTTCCAGCAATATTTTCTCGTAGCCGAGGTTCAGGGGCTTTTTGAGCTGATCAATCAGTTCGTCCTGAAATCGCTGGAACAGAAACTCTTCGGCGTCTCCCTCAAACTGGGCCAGTACATCATGGAAGATCGTTTCGAAATCGAGGTTCTGCTCCTGATCTTGATAATTTCGATCCCAGCACTGAAGAGCTGTTTTGCGTAGCGCAAGCAGTTTCGAGATCCGGTCTACGCCTAGTCCGGAGTAAAGTACTGTAGGAATTGCTGGTAGTAAGTACCGAATGGTGTCCTGCATGCGACTGATGTGTGATTGTGAAACTGGATATCCGTCAGCAGCCAGCCGCCTAGCAAGTTCACGTTGAGAGATCGATTCTCCAGCTTCAGCCTCATACAACACTTTTGCTTTATCGACACCAATAGCCCGCTCAATGAACAGGAGCTGGCCTTGCAGGTCGTTTTCAGCCAAGTGGCCGGTGAGAGAGATGATTTCGCCCCGAACGGCGTCCCAGGGGCGGAATAGGCAGTGGAACTTGAAGAATTTCTCGTCGCCGGTCTCACGATACAACTCGTTTAAAATCGCCAGGCGAGTGTTGCCGCCGTTGCGGATTCGGTACTTATCTTCCCCAGGTTTACGGGTGACGGGAGGTGGGGTATCAAGTCCCCGATTTCGTATCGACTCTTTAATTTCATCGTACTTCGGGTTACGAGTCGTCCTTGGGTTTTCGTCATACGGCAGCGTTTCGTCGAGGGTCAACAGCATGGGGGTATCGACGATGGGGTCGCTCATTCGCGCTGCCACCGGCGACTTCGATTCAAACGCCGGCAGCAACAGCTTATCTTTCATGGTTTGGGCCAAAGACGGTTTCATACTCTGGCTCCTGGCTGCTCGTAAGCCGGGCTTGCCGCCAAAAGCTGGTCAATGATTTTTAAAGCACGATCAAGAGCGGCTTCAAGTTCGGCAGTTGTTTCCAGCCGATAAACAATTTCTGAATTCATCGACCTGGCGTTGTCACGTGCTTCCAACGCGATGCGTTCGCGCATCCCGTCGGGAAGGCGAATAACGAATTTTTCTTCATGCAGACGCTTTGGTTTGTTACTCATGGTGGGCTCCGATGCCTAGGGTAGAAAGTGTGTTCAGCGACGTTTCAACTGATCAGTGAGTTGGGTAGGTAACCCCTTGATGACTAATGAATTGGACGCCTCGTCGTACTCGATCTTGTCCCCTAGCAGATGCGCTTCAAAACTGATGGACAAGCCTTCGGCACGGCCGGTGAACCGACGGAATTGGTTGAGAGTGCGTTTATCCAGGGGGATTTCCGGCGACAGGCCGTAGTCCTTATTGCGGATATGGTCGTAGAACGCCTTGGGGCGATCTTCATCGATCAAGCCCGACAGTTCCTCCAGGCCCATGGGTTCACCGAGCTTGGCCTGGCTGGTGGCGTAGTCCACAAGGGCTTTGGTTTTCTCGCGAGCCGATTCGTCTGGCAGGTCTTCGTTTTCAACGAAGTCGCTGAACGCCTTGAGGAGGGTGCGGGTTTCGCCCGGGCCGTCGACGCCTTCCATGCAGCCAATGAAGTCGCTGAAATACCCCGAGATCTTCTTACCGTTCTTGCCTTTGATGTACGAGATGTACTGCTTGGACTGCTTGTTGTTCTGCCACTCGGACAAGTTGATACGCGCCGCCAGGTGCAACTGGCCAACGTCCAGGTGGCGTGAAGGAGTGACGTCCAGATCGTCAGTAACCACCACGCCTTCACTGTGATGGAGCAGGGCGACAGTTAGGTAGTCGGTCATGCCTTGCTGGTAATGGGCAAACAGTACGTGGCCACCGGTGGAGAGGTTGGATTCTTCCATCAGCTTTTGCAGATGCTCGACCGCCGTGTGGCTGAAGGCGGTGAAGTCCTGGCCACCTTCAAAGTACTGCTTTAACCAGCCGCTAAACGGGTGCGCGCCGGACTCGGCATGGAAGAAACCCCAGGCCTTGCCTTGTTTGGCGTTATAGCTCTCGTTGAGGTCGGCAAGCATGTTCTCGATGGCGACCGATTCGGATAGCTCCGAATCGCGTGCCTGGAGAACAGCTGGTGTGCCATCGGGTTTTTTGTCGATCAGGTGGACGATGCAATGACGGATAGGCATTAGATTGCCTCCTGCGAGTGTATGGTTTGAGCTCGATCAGCACGACGAATACGGGCTTTGGCATTGAGGCCTGAGCGGTAATCGCTTGCGGTTGATGAGGTGTAAATCGATCCAAGGCCAGATTTCGTGAACTTGATGTGGCCACCTTGAGTGCGAGACACCGTCCAGCCATTCGCTTCAGCAAACTTCACGAGTACACGAAGGCTCTCGCTTTTTCCGCGTAGGAGATTAGTGGTCATAGCTCTGCATCCCTGTCTGCCAGAACGTTACCGGCCTGGATCGCGATGATTTCAGCCTGGTCGCCAGGAAACTTGGTACCGAGCTCATGCAAAAAGTGACGCGTAGCCTCACGTGCTCCAGGCACGCGGAACACCACGCTGCAGTGCTGAACTTCCGCGGGGTGTTGCAAGTGAGACATGACGGCCACTTTCAGCGAGCAGCACTGGAGGTAGCGGGGCACCCAAACCGACCAGAAGTAGCTGGATAGCAAGGCGCCCGCGCAGACCAGTTCAACGGTAATTGCTGCGCTGGGCGTGTTGATCAGCTCGACGTAGCCGAGCCTCTCAAACTCCAACAGATCCTCTCGCATGCTCATGGGGACCACGGTGCTGTGGTCACGAGCAAGACGGCCGATCGCTTGAGCTAATGCATCGAGCTCCACTGGGTTGATCCCAGATTTATGGGCATGAGCCACGGCAGAGGCTTCGAACACGGCACCGGCATGGATACTAGGAAATAGCTCGGCGCTACTGTGCATCCGACACCTCCTGAAGCTCCTCGATGTCATAGCTATTGCAAGTAGGGCAAATAAGCTCGTCCACTTCACCGCCGGGTAAGGCTGGAGCGCCACTCACTTGATGTTTCGGGTGATGGCTATCGCATTGAAGGCACCAGTGAGTGATGCGGACGAGAGTATTCATCGCTGAGGAGTGCTTATTCATAGTTGAGCCCCTTGCCAGCCGGCGTTGGGACTGAGGTTGGCAAACCGGGTCTGATTGGCGATGAAGGCTGTTCGTACGGTCCCAGTTGGACCGTTACGCGCCTTGCCGAGAATGATTTCTGCAATGCCTTTGTGTTCGCTCTGAGGGTGGTACACCTCGTCCCGGTAGACGAACATAATCAGGTCAGCGTCCTGTTCAATCGCACCGCTATCACGGAGGTCTGCGTTGATCGGACGCTTATTTGGCCGTCGCTCCAGTTCTCGGTTGAGCTGGGAAAGCGCAACCACCGGGCAATTCATCTCTTTCGCTAGGGCCTTGAGGGACTGGGATATAGCGCTGATCTCGTTGGCCCTGTTTTCCTGACCTGGGCAGCGCATGAGCTGCAGGTAATCGATCAGGATCAAGCTCGGGTGTCCGAAGCGACGAGCTGCTCGACGAGATTTAGCTCTGATTACTGCAGGCGTGAGCGCTGATGAGTCGTCGATGACCAGCCGCTCTCCATATCCATTAATACGAGAAACCGCTGCAGTCAGCTTCGGCCAATCATCATCATCGAGCTTGCCCTTCAATAGCCTGCCCAGATCAATATGGCCTAGGATGCCCATCAATCGATACATCAGTGCTTTGGCCGGCATTTCCATGCTGAAAACCTGAACTGTACGATCAAGCTTTGCCTGCAGAGCCGTATCTATGAAGTTCAAGGCCAGAGAGGTCTTCCCCATAGACGGGCGCGCGCCGAGGATAATCAGGTCGGCTTCTTGAAAACCCGACGTCAGCTCGTCCAGGTCCTCCAGGCCTGAAGGCAAGCCGGTCACGGTGACATTGCCGTTGAAATGCTCGTCTATTTGTTCGACGACGTTCGTCAGGCATTGGTTGATGTTGACGAATTCCGTTGCGCTCTTGCCTTCACCCAGAGCGAACAGCTGCTGTTCAATTGATTCTTGAACATCCTCCGCACTTGCCAGCGGGTCTGTCGCCTCGCGAGAGCATTGGTATCCAAGGGACATGAGCTGTCTGAGCCGTGAGCGATTACGCACGATAGATGCGTAATGCTCTATGTTGGCTACAGACGGCGTGTTTTTGGCCAGCTCGCCCAGATAGCTCAGCCCTCCGGCTTCGTCTGGCTCCTCCAAGGCGTTGTGGACGGTGACGATGTCGAACGGAATGGACTTGTCAGCAAGGCTCGCCATTGTCCGGAATAGCAACCGATGGTCGTGTCGGAAAAAATCAGAGGCATCCAGTTTGTCCGCGACGAGATCCCAGGTGTTGTTGTCGAGCAGTAGCCCACCTAACACACCTTGTTCAGCCTCTACGGAGTAGGGCGGTGAGAGGTCAAGATGATTCATTTCCCGGACTCCTCGCCGATCTGGATAAAACCAGTGCCGTTGATTGCGTCCAGAGCTTTGACCATGTCGACTTCAACCTTCGCTGAATTGATCATGACCTGAGCAACCTCGGCAACGGCTTTGGCCCGCTCGATTTCCATAGGTCTGTCTGGATCCAGGAGGCCCTCAATCGCGACGAACAGATGATTACGTAGATCTTCAATCTTGTTTTTCATGTTCGGCCTCCCGTATGGCGCGTTTAAGCTTGCTGACGGCACGGATGGTAGATTTCAGCTCTTCCGGATACCGATGAATGGTGTTCCGCCGCATGCGTTCTGCTCTCGTCAGCAACTCCAGGTTATTGAGGGCTATATGGGCTTTGTTACCGTCCTTGAAGCACACGCACTGGTTTATAGGGACCGGCCCGTGATGCTCCTCCCAAAGCAGTACATGCACGGCTTTCCAGTCGACGGGTGGGTAACCGGTATCGGTGATTTTCTTCTGCAGATAGCCGTCAGGAGTCGTGCGCAGGCTGCCAATAGGGAGCCAGTTCTCCGGCTTATTGCCCGCCTTAAACTGCGTCTGAGTCATGCGGCCAGAGGAGGGGAGCCCCTTAAGGCCCTTATTCCATGGGACGAAACCCTTGGGAAAGCGGAATTCAGCGCCCAACTTGCCGTCAAGCCGGCCACAGAGACTACTGCGAAGAAACTCGGCGCTTTTGCTCAAACCCAGCCGTTTGGCTTTGGCATAGACCTGATAGACGCTGAGCCCCAGTTCACCGGCTAGGACCTGAGTCGATTCATCGGAATAGCGGGCAATGAGCGTGCGCTCTTCTTCCTCACTCCAAACATGGTGTTTGTGAATCGGGGCAAGCCCAAGTTGGGATCTGGCTTGTTCCAGCGCCGCCATGGCCAAAGGTGAAAGCGAATGAGTTCTCATTGGCTCCCCCCATGCCCAAGGGCTCCTTGTGACTGCTGTCCAACACCACGATGCAGCCTGGCATGCTTGCCCTGGTCCCATCCCGCTTGCAAAGAGCGGGTGTCATGACCTTTGGCTTCGATGGGCTTGATAATGGCCAGGGTTAGTTTTGGGTGATGCCATTCTAGGTAGGCTTGGATCTCCAGCGCTGTGTTGTCGTCTATCCCGCCTGCAAACTGGTTCACCTTAGAGGCGACGGCATTTAGCCAGCCCTCGGCAAACAGTTGGCCGCGGTGACGTTTGGTTTTTAGTTGGCAGCGCTTCTGCTGGGCAACATGAGCTCGTCGGGCTGCGACAAGCTGGTGATGCAGCGTTGAATAGGTGTGAGCGGCCAGCTCGGGTGAAATACCTTTCCCCAAGAACTTGAAGGACCAGCCGAGTAGCGGATTGAAGTAGGCCAAGTGGCTGCAATCGAAGGCTTGGGAGCAGATTGAGGCAAGGCTGTGCAGCCAATCCTGCGGCGCCCGACGGGTTTTGATACCCACTATGGCTTCTTCGATTGTATGGGCAGCAACTTCGGTGTGTTCCAAGTTGTACTGCTTCATCAAGTGGCGAGCTTGACGAAGTGCAGTTTCCACTTCGTTGGGGGCAGCGCCTTGTGACTTGGCAAGCGCCGTAAGTTTAGCGACCTTGTTGAGGACTTTTTGCTTGTCCATCATTCACCCCCTTCCTGTTGGAGTCGCGGGGAGAGCGCGTCTGACCACAGGCGAAGTGTTTCTTCCTCATCAGATGAGACGTGAGTCCGGGCAAGACAGTCCGCAACCTTCTGTTTCAAGGCCTCAAGGCGGTCTTGAACACTTGAGCCATCGTCGTAAGCAATCTCTTGCTCAACAGTTTGCACAACGTCATTACGCAGAGAGAGAACCGTGCTTATCCAGGAAGCACTTGGGCTGGTCCAGCCAATAAGCTTTCGAGTTCTGGCAGGCGACAGGTAATCACGGAGCCTGAGATTGAACTCCCTAGGGGAATAACCATTCCTGAAAACGTCTGCGCGATTGAGCGTCAGCGCTGTTTTAAGAATATCTAGGAGGGGGTCCAAAGCCGTTGACTCAGGAACAAAAGGTTCTAGATATGTTTCAGCTACCAGGCGTTTGGCTTCGGCATATCGAGCTTGCTGACGGCGTTTGGCTAGGCTTTCGTCGCGGCCGCGCTTTTCCTTTGCGTGCTTTATGTTCGAGTTCACTGACTCGATAAGCTTCGCGGCGTCCTGCAAAAGCTGACGCTGTTCAACGCTCAACTGAGCGCCAATCCGACCGGGTAGATGGCAACCGCTTGTCAGGGCTTGGATTTCTCGTGCGGTTCCACTTAGCTTGGCTTGCAAGCTGCGCAATTGCTGAGCGCTGTAGTACTTGCCAACCTCTAGAATGACATCTGCAGTAATACTGCGGGCGTCGGTAATGGAGGGCTTCGCCATTTCAACGACCCTCCCGCACCAAGTTGGCTACCTTTTCCTCGGTCATGGCCTCGAAGAGGTCACGCCATTCTGGAAAAAGCTCAATGGCCAAACGGCGGATGACGACTAGGGCTGCCGGGGATATGCGGTTGGAAGGCTGTCGGTATTCCAGGCGGTGTACTGGGACGCCCAGGGAAGAACCGCTACGAAACACCACTGCGCTGGGGACTACGCTATCCAGAACGTTGATTTCGTCATTGTCCTGGAAAATTTCCCGTACCGACTGCTCGATCATCTGCGCGTCGGTGGTCTGGTCGAGATTGTTGACGACGATCCGCACGGGAGGGATTTTCATGCCCAGGCGCCCATAGGCGCGCAGGCCGTCCAACATCTGCATGGTTCCCCGGCTGAACTCCCGTGCAGCGAGCATATTGGGCGGAAGTGGGGATATGACCAAATCAGAGGCTAGGACCACCATTTCGAGCATGGCCGATCTGGCGCCTTGGGTGTCAATCAGTACCAGGTCGAAATGATCTTTGAACGCCGGCATCAGGTTGGCGAGTCGCAACCGTCCATCAGGTGCTTGCAGGAGCAGGCTGTTCAGTTGGTTGTTGATGTCGTTGGAAATGACAAGCGACAGGTTTGGTATCGCGGTGCTGGATATGATCTTGGCTGATTCGGTGATATTGAATGCCAGCAGATCGTAGATGCCGCCCTGAGCTTCATCGACCAATTGGTAATACGAGGAGAGTGAGGGCTGTGCAGGATCTAGGTCGATGAGGAGCACGCGCAGACCTGCATCCGCACAAAAAGCGCCCAGGTTGGCCTCAATGGTGGTTTTGCCTACGCCGCCTTTGGTCGAAACGACCGCAGAGATTTTCATGGTTTGGAGCCTCTAATGTGGGTTCATTAGAGGCTGCGAGGCCACGGAAACAGCTATGTGTAGCGAACACGATCCTGGGCTTTGAAGCACTAAAACCAATTGTCTTTTAACCAATTGGTCGTAGGTTCGAATCCCACACGACCCACCATTTTTGAGACCAGTTAACGCTGGAATCGAATCTTAAGATCAGAGGCCAAAAGCGCTGATCGAAGAAGGCGACTGAAAGGTCGCCTTTTTATTACCGGGGTATAGCGCAGTCCGGTAGCGCGCCTGCTTTGGGAGCAGGATGTCGGGAGTTCGAATCCCCCTACCCCGACCATATTAAAAATCCTCGTATCGAAAGATACGGGGATTTTTTTTGCCTGCGAAATTCCAAAAGCACCACAAAACAGATGTGGGAGGGGGCTTGCCCCCTCCCACAATGTCTTAGTGCAGTTTCAGGCGCGGCTCGGTACCACGCCCGATCTTGCTGCCCAGCATTAGCATCGCCGTGCGGAAAACGCCGTACAGCGCCATCTGGTGCATACGGTACAGCGATACGTAGAACATCCGCGCCAACCAGCCTTCCAGCATCACGCTGCCGGTCAGGTTGCCCATCAAGTTACCCACAGCCGAAAAGCGCGACAGCGAGATCAGCGAGCCGTAGTCGGTGTACTTGTAGGCCGGCAGCTCCTTGCCTTCGATCCGTAGCTTCAGCGACTTGGCGAGCAATGAGGCCTGCTGGTGAGCGGCTTGTGCACGTGGTGGCACATTACGGTCGGTGCCCGGTTGCGGGCAGGCGGCGCAATCGCCAAAGGCAAAGATGTTTTCGTCGCGGGTGGTCTGCAGCGTCGGCAGCACCTGCAGTTGGTTGATGCGGTTGGTTTCCAGGCCGTCGATGTCCTTGAGAAAGCCCGGCGCGCGGATCCCGGCCGCCCACACCTTGAGGCTGGCCGGGATCACCTGGCCGCTGCTGGTGATCAGCGCATCGGCGGTCACTTCGCTGACGGCCGAGTTGGTCAGCACGGTTACGCCGAGCTTCTCCAGGGTTTTATGCACAGGCCCGCCGATCCGCTCCGGCAGCGCGGGCAATACCCGTGGGCCGGCTTCGATCAGGGTGATGTGCATGTTTTCCGGCTTGATACGGTCCAGGCCGTACGCGGCCAACTCATGGGCCGCGTTATGCAGTTCGGCGGCCAGTTCAACGCCCGTGGCGCCGGCACCGACGATGGCTACGCTGATCTGTTCAATGGTGTCGGTTTGTCCGGCATGGGCACGCAGGTAATGGTTGAGCAATTGTTGATGGAAGCGCTCGGCCTGCTTGCGGGTGTCGAGAAACAGGCAATGCTGCGCCGCGCCCTCGGTGCCGAAGTCGTTGGTGGTGCTGCCCACTGCAATCACCAGGCTGTCGTAGCCCAGTACGCGTGCAGGCACCAGTTCGCGGCCTTCTTCGTCGAGGGTGGCGGCCAATTGGATTTTTTTCTGCTCGCGGTCGAGCCCGCTCATACGGCCCAGTTGGAACTCGAAGTGGTTCCATTTCGCCTGGGCGACGTAATTGAGTTCGTCTTCCGAAGAATTCAGCGAACCGGCTGCTACTTCGTGCAGCAGCGGTTTCCAGATATGCGTCAGGTTGGCGTCCACCAGCGTGATGTTGGCTTTGCCGCGTTTGCCCAGGGTCTTACCCAGGCGGGTCGCTAGCTCCAGGCCGCCAGCACCGCCGCCGACGACAATAATACGATGGGTCATAGGAGTATCTCGCAAGGCTAAAAGAAATCGGAGCAGTTACCCCCGCGAGCGCCAGGCAGCTCATAGCGTCAGGTAACTCAAAAGGCGGCTCAGCAGACCGAGCCCGACCACCACCGCCAGCACCACACCGAGGAGCAGCCATGGCCTGAAAGGCTTGCGCTCGACTCTGTGCTGGGAGAGTTGCAGGTACTCTTCGACATGCTGTTGGTCATCGGGGTTCAGGCGGCTGGTCATAAAGGCCTCGTCAGGTAGACGTTGCAAAAGGGCGCCACGTTACAGCCGGGCATCAAAGGCTGATGCCCACATCGAACACTATGCTGCGGCCCAGGTTGTTGCGCAAGAAATCCGGCGCATCCGGGTGTGCGAACAGTACCCGCGCAAAGGTTGGCCCCACCAGCGACAACGAGCGCCAGCCCTGGCGCAGATATTCGGTAGGCGGTGGAAAGTGGCTGTTGAGGTCCAGCACTTCACGCTTGAGGCTGGTGAACGCGATGAGGTCCAGCTCGCCCAGCTCTATTCCGCGCTCTTTGTAGTTATGCGCTTTTTTGCGCAATGTGGGTGCCAGGCGCAACAGGAACTCATGGGCGGGAATGCGCCTTGGCTTGGCTTCGCGTCGCACCAATTGGCTCAAGGAGAAGGCGCTGCGCCTGCGCAGCAATTCGTCGCGCCATTCGTCGTTCAGGCGGCGGCCTTCGTCCAGGACAAAGAACACTTCAAAACTGGCGTCGCGAAACAGCACATCCGGCGGCTCCTGGCCGGCGGCGTGGAACTCTTCGGCGCGATAGGGCACGTTCAAGCCTTGCAACAGGCGCTGGCAGACCCAACGCTCACGCTCCCATTTGCGGGCATTGGACAGGAATGCGTTGGCTTGTTCGGCCGCTACGGTGAGCAGTCGCAAATAATCTGAGTCATCCATAGGCCTAGCTTAGCGTTCAAATGATGACCACAGGAAGACTCGCTGCGGTTCCAGTCTTGCAACAGGCTACGCTGCAACTCGGACGGTGGCGATGTAGTCTGATATCCATTAGCGACTCTGGGAACGAGGCGTTTATGTACAGGACCAACGCAACCAGCCCCATCACGGGCTGCGAAGCGGCAGGGCGGGTGAAACGGTGATCGGCGCGACGCTGTTGGCCCCGCCAACCCTGGGCATCGGCTGGCTGTTGTATATGCCGGTGATCATCTGGGCGATCTTGCGTGCGCCCTGGGTCGAATTGTTTGCCGACCGACGGCGCCAGCATTTGCTGTTCGGCACGGTGTTCGCGCTGTTCATGTTGTGGCTGGTGCGGCGGGATTTCGATACCGGAGTGTCTTACCACTTTATTGGCATGACCGCGGTGACCCTGCTGCTGGACTGGCCGCTGGCAATCGTCGGTGGGTTTGCCGCGCAGTTGGGGTTGGTGTTGCTGGGGCGTCAGGACCTTGCTGCGGTGGGCGTCAATGGTCTGTTGTTGATCGTGCTGCCGGTGCTGGTGACCGAGACCTGCGCGGTGCTGGTGGAGCGGGCGCAGCCGCGCAACCCCTTCGTGTACATCTTCTGTTCCGGTTTTTTTGCTGCCGCTTTGTCGGCGTTACTGTGCTTGCTGGCCGGCCTGTGGCTGCTGTGGTTCGACGGGCGATTTGCGATGCCGGTATGGCTGGAGGACTTTGTAGGCTACCTGTGGCTGATCATCTTTCCCGAAGCGTTTATCAACGGCATGGTGATCAGTGCCCTGGTGGTGTTCTGCCCGGAATGGCTGGAGACGTTCAACCGCACACGCTACCTCTCGGCAACGTGGAAGGACGACGATTCGCGGCCTTGATCCAGATCAAAAAACGAATGGCCTTACAGGCCCATGCTCTGCGAAATTTCAGGAGCACGAAGCATGAGTGTGTACGAATGGGCGCGGCAGGAACTGCGCAGAAGCCAGGATGCGGCACAGGAAATCGGTTTTGATCCGGGCTTGACCCTGCGCGCCATGCTCAGCGCGGTGGTGCAGCAGAGCAAGGGCGTTCGCAGCTTTGAAGACCTGGCCGACGAGTTGCAATACCTTGCGGAAAACCTCGACGACCAGCAGGAATATGCCTTTATGCGGCCTTAGTGGCGCGGCGGCAGGTCTTCGGAAAACAACTCGTCTTCGGCATCCGGCGCCACCGGGATCTTGTGTTCTTCAGCGGCCCAGGCGCCCAGGTCGATGAGTTTGCAACGGTCCGAGCAGAACGGCCGGTTGAGGTTGTCGGGTTTCCATTCCACGGGGGCGCCGCAGGTTGGGCAATCGACGGTCAAGGGTTGGCTCATGTTCGGCCTCCACGCAAAGTAAGGTAAAAGTGGTGCAGTCGCTCGACCTCGCCGTGCAGCCAGGCAAGGTCCTGGTCATTGACCAGTACGTCATCGGCATGGTTCAGGCGGTCTTCGCGGCTTGATTGGGCCTTGAGAATGGCCTGCACCTGCTGCTCGCTGATGCCGTCGCGCTGCAGGGTACGCTGAATCTGCAGCGATTGGGGCACGTCGATCACCAGGATGCGCTGGGTCATGCTGTACTGGCCGGACTCGATCAGCAGCGGTGATACCAGAATCGCGTAAGGCGACCGGGCGCGTGCCAGGTGGTTACGAATCTCTTCGGCGATCAGCGGGTGCAACAAGCCTTCCAGCCAGAGACGTTCCTGAGGAACTTCAAAAATCAGTTTGCGCAGCGCGGCGCGGTCCAGCTGGCCGTCCGGCTGCAGCACGCCGTTGCCGAAATGTTCGGCAATGCGCGCCAGCGCCGGTCGGCCGGGCTCAACCACCCAGCGGGCGGCATGATCGGCGTCCACCAGGTCGACACCCAGCCGGGTGAAGTGCTCGGCAGCGGCGCTTTTACCGCTGCCGATGCCGCCCGTGAGGCCGAGAATCCAAGGTGTTGCAACAGGAGTGGTCATTTGAAACCGACAGACTGCAAATAGAAGTCGGTTATTTGACCACCCCAGAGCAATGCAATCCAGCCGGCAATTGCCAGGCAGGGCCCAAATGGCATCGGTGCCGACACCCCCGTCTTGCGCCAGCGCATCAGCAGCAGCCCGGCGAACACGCCAAGCAGTGACGCCATCAGCAGCGTCAACGGCAGTATCTGCCAGCCACCCCAGGCGCCTAACAGCGCCAACAGCTTGAAGTCGCCATGGCCCATGCCGTCCTTGCCGGTGATCAGCTTGAACAGCCAGAACACGCTCCACAGGCTCATGTAACCAAACACCGCGCCCCATAACGCATCGGGCAATGTCGCCAGCAGGCCCATGCTGTTGACGATAAGCCCCAGCCATAACAGCGGCAGCACGAGGACATCCGGTAGCAGTTGGTGGTCCACGTCGATCAGGCTCATGCCCAGCAACCCGCAACTGAGCAGCATCACCGCACCCGCCTGCCAGCTGAAGCCGAAATGCCAGGCGATAGCGGCGCAGATCAGCGCGCACGCCAGTTCGGTGAAGGGGTAACGCGCGCTGATGGTTTCACGGCAATGGCTGCAACGCCCCCTGAGCATCACGTAGCTGAGCAAGGGAATATTTTCCCAGGGGCGAATCCGCCGATCGCAGCGTGGGCAGCAGGAATCGGGGCGCATCAGGTTGTACACCGGCCCCGCTGGCTCGGCAGGGAGGCCGAGGATTTCATGGGCCTGGGCGCGCCATTCGCGCTCGAGCATTTTGGGCAGGCGCCACACCAGCACATTGAGAAAACTGCCAACGATCAGGCCCAGCACCACCGCCAGGCCAACAAAAGCCCAGGGCTGCTCGTCCAGCAACGTGCTCAAAATGCCGAACCCAATTGAAACACTGGCAGGTACATGGCGATCACCAGCGCACCGACGATGCTCCCCAGTACGACCATGATCAGCGGTTCCATGAGGCTGGTGAGGTTATCGACGAGGGTCTCTACGTCAGCTTCGTAATGGTTCGCGACCTTTTCCAGCATGTGCTCCAGCGTGCCGGACTCTTCGCCGATGGCCGTCATCTGGATCGCCATGCCTGGAAACAGGCCGCTGGTGGCCATGGATTGATTCAACGGCATGCCTGTGGATACATCGTGGCGCATATGTTCGATTGCCTGTCTGAAGGGGCCATTACCGACGGCACCGGCCACTGAGCCCAGTGCCTGTACCAGGGGAACGCCTGCCGCAAACGTGGTTGAAAGCGTGCGGGCGTAGCGGGCGACGGCCGCTTTATTCAACAGTTTGCCTGCCAGGGGGGCTTTCAACAAACCTGCCTCCAGCGCGTGGCGAAAGCCAGGCGAAACGCGGTAGGCATGACGCAGCCCGACTAATGCCGCGCCCAGGCCCAGGGCCAGGATCCACCAGGCCCGTTGAAGGAAGTCGGAGAGGGCGATCACCCCTAGGGTAAAACCGGGCAATTGGCTGCCAACCCCGGCAAACAGGTGCCGGAACTGCGGCACCACATATATTAACAGCACAGCGCTGACCAGGCTGGCCACCACCAGCACTGCGAGAGGGTAGGTCATGGCTTTCTTGATTCTGGTCTTGAGCCGTTGGCTTTTTTCCAGGTGAATGGCCACTCGCTCAAGCAGCGTTTCCAGAGCACCTGCCTGCTCACCAGCGGCAATCAGATTGCAGTACAGGTCATCGAAATACCGTGGAAATTGGCGCAGTGTGCCGGCCAGGCTATTGCCAGCGGCGACGTGTTGTTTCAGGCCCCTGACCAGCTCGCGCAGTTGCCGGTTTTCGATGCCCTCGCTGATGATATCGAAGGCTTGCAACAGCGGGATACCCGCCCTCAGCAGCGTCGCCAACTGGCGGGTGAACAGAGCAATGTCCGCAGGCTGTATCGGCGCAGCCAGGCTTGGCCGGCCTGAGGGTTTCTTGCGCACACGCTCGGGGCAGATCCCTCGCTGGCGCAGTTGTGCCTTGATCAGCGCAGGGTCGTGGCCGGCGGTTTGCCCGCACACCCTGCGGCCTTTGCGGTTGATGCCTTGCCAGGTATAGATCGTTGAGGTGTCGTTCATGTCGCGTTCGCACAGGCAGGTTGGGAATTGATAGCTTAGTCAGAGAGCAGATGCAGGCAGGCTGGCGTTGCACGATAAAATGTCAGATTGTGCGTCTTGTATGCGATTGGCCGCGCAGGGATGAGTACACTGGCGCCGCTGCACAACACGGGGCGCAGGACGCGCCTTGTCATGGTTCTATTCTGGAGAGTGAAAGTGATGCGTCAGAAAGGCTTTACCTTGATCGAATTGTTGATCGTCGTGGCAATCATCGGCATTTTGGCCACGATTGGCCTGCCCATGTACACCAAGCACCAGGCCAAGGCCAAGTTCACCGCGGGGTTGGCTGAAATCAGCGCGTTGAAGGCCGGCTACGAGGATGTCATCAACCAGGGCACTGTGCCCAGGCTCGACCTGATCGGCGGCAACAGCCCCACCGCCAATTGCAAAATCGATGTGACAGGCGACGTAGCCACCGGCAGCGGCGCCATCAGCTGTGAAATCCTCGATGCGCCTGCGCCCGTACTGGGCAAGACCATCACCTTGACGCGCAGCGCCACCACCGGCTGGGCGTGTACTACCACGGCCGATGCGCAATACGTCGCCAAGGGTTGTGGCGCCAACGGCGCATGACGCCTATCGGGCGGTGAGCGAGCCGGTTGCCGCATGCCCGATGCGGTGCTAGCTTTAGCGCACCGCCCGTGTAGCTCAGCCGGTAGAGCAGCGCACTCGTAACGCGAAGGTCGCAGGTTCGATTCCTGTCTCGGGCACCAAGGCAACACTGCTTCAAAGGCCTGTTTCAAAGGCACTGTTTTCAGATGATCCCAGAATGGTTCTGAAGGCCAGACGAGCGGGTATTCGCGCCCACTCATTTGTATCTGCGCAACCTTGATGACCCAGATGCATCCCCATTCCTCGATCTAAGAGAACGACATGACCACAACTGAGATGACCCAGGAAGTTCGGCACCAAGCAGCCCTCGACAAATACCTCGAGGCAACGCCGCAGCTTAAAGAAGAGATCAAGGACCTGAGCGCTGACGACCAGCGTGATCAGATCCAGTGGGCATTCGAGGACGAGGCAGAGAGCCAGAATCTCCAGCCTTGGGAACTGACCCTAAAGTACACCTCTACACCGGAAGAATTCGAAGCCGAACGCCTGGTCTTGCACAAGGAGGCCGCCGAGGTGCTGGGCGTCGAATGGGAAGAGTACTGCGAGATGAACAATCTTGTAGTCTGAAAGCAGCTTGTAGGAGCGAGCTTGCTCGCGAAAAACGTTAACGATAACGCGTGAACGATGAGTGCACGCGGCGCCTTTGCGTTTTTCGCGAGCAAGCTCGCTCCTACAGTTAAAGCTCTTAGATACTCAGCCGCATCGACAGATCCACGGCCTTCACATCTTTGGTCATCGCCCCGATGGAGATGTAGTCCACGCCAGTCTCGGCGATGGGCAGCAGCGTGCTTTCATTGATCCCGCCGCTGGCTTCCAGCTTGGCCTTGCCCGCATTCAGCCGCACGGCTTCGCGCATGTCTTCCAGGCTCAACTCATCGAGCATGATGATGTCGGCGCCCGCCGCCAGTGCTTCGCGTAGCTCCTCAAGGCTTTCCACTTCGATTTCCACCGGTTTGCCCGGCGCGATCTTGTGGGCGGCGCTGATCGCCTGGGCAATGCCTCCGCACGCGGCAATATGGTTTTCCTTGATCAGGAACGCGTCATACAACCCGATGCGATGGTTGTGACAACCGCCGCAGGTGACGGCGTATTTCTGAGCCAGGCGCAGCCCCGGCAGTGTCTTGCGGGTGTCCAGCAGCTTGACCTGGGTGCTGGCGACGAAATCCGCCAGGTATTGGGCGCGGGTGGCGACGCCTGACAGCATCTGCAGGAAGTTCAGCGCGCTGCGCTCCCCGGTGAGCAGCGAACGCGCCGGGCCTTCGAGGTGAAACAGCGGCTGGTTGGGGCTGACACGCTCCCCATCGGCCACCTGCCAATGCACGGCGACGCGCGGGTCCAGTTGACGGAATACCGCATCCACCCAGGCTGTACCGGCGATAACGGCCGTATCGCGGGTGATGATCGTGGCCTTGGCCAGCCGTTCGGCCGGGATCAACTGTGCGGTGATATCACCACTGCCGATGTCTTCCAGCAGTGCGCGGCGCACATTGGCTTCGATTTCGGCGGTGAGGTCGGCAAGACGCAGATTCGGCATAACAGGCTCCACAAACAAAGTGCCGCGATTATAGGGGCTGTGTGGATTTGAACGAAGGCTCGTCACTCATTTACCGCACCAGGGCAGAGTTTGCTGGCACAACCACCCACATTTGCAAGATAATCTCGCGCCTTGCAATTGGCGTCATAGCTTTGACGTCCCGATGGCGACCGGGTATTTGCAGCGCCCATAAGGCCTGACTCCGTTCGTTGCCCATCTCAACACCCGCCGTTTCAGGAGGCCAGGATGCACAATGACGGGAAGGTGGTGCCTATCAAGCAGGCACAGGCCACGCCATCGCCGCTCGCACGCCTACCGGTGGTGGTGCTGCAGGTGCGTGACAAAGCGGTGCAACAGCTGCAACAGGGGCTGCAGGAACTGTTCGATAACGCCGACGACACCCTGTTCGAAATGGCCGACAAGGCCCGCAGCACCGTTGACCAGCATATTTTCTTCGAGGCCATGCGCGACCTGCGCCTCAAGCGCAAGAACTTCGAGCGCGTGTTCATGGAGCAACTGTTTGCCGCCTTCGCCAACCTGGGCCAGGCCGCCAGCGACGGGTTGCATCCGGTGCCGGTGGTGACCTATGAGGTGCCCTGCAGTACGCAGGCGGATGACCGTGAAAAGGCCGTGGCGCTGGAGGCGATGCTCGGTCGGGTGCAACACCGTGACGGCTTGGCACTCGGGCAATTGAGCGCACGCTTCAGCGAGGTGCTGGGCAAACCCATGAACGATCAGGAGAACCCCCTGGGGCCCGCACTGCTTTGCCAGTTTTTTCTGCAGGCGGGCCGCAGTCTCGGGGTGGAGATCCGGGTCAAGCTGATCATGCTCAAGCTGTTTGAGAAATACGTACTCAGCGATGCCGACCAGCTCTATGGCGAAGCCAATCAACTGCTCGTGGCTACTGGAGTTCTGCCCGAACTCAAAAGCGTGCCGTCCCGTCGTGCAGGTGGGCGCGCGGCGCGTGAGCTTCAGCGCCAGGCCCTTGTGCCGGCTGCCGAGCCATCCTCTGACGAAAGCGGCCAGCAAGCCTTTGCCGCGTTGCAAGCGCTGCTGGTCGCGGTGCGCGGCAGCGTCGCGCCGACCCTTGAAGCCAGTGCGCAGCCGCAACCGATCTCTACCCGAGACCTGCTGCGCCTGCTTTCGCATTTGCAGCAATATGTACCGCAGCCTGAGGCCGAGGACGATTTCGACCTGCGCAACCAACTGGAACAGCTGCTGACCCGGGTCAGCGTCAAGAGCGGCAAGTCGCGGGTGGTGGAGGCGGCAGACGAGGACGTGATCAACCTCGTCGCCCTGCTTTTTGAGTTCATCCTCAATGACCGCAGTGTGCCGCACGCCTTCAAAGCCCTGATTGCTCGCTTGCAGATCCCGATATTGAAAGTCGCCGTGCTGGACAAGAGCCTGTTCAGCCTCCCCGGGCATCCGGCTCGACGCTTGCTCAATGAAATCGCCAGTGCCGCCCTGTGTTGCAGCCCGCAGAGTGACTATCAGCACGACAGCCTGTACCTGCGTATCGAACAGGTCATCCAGCGCCTTTTGAACGAGTTCGTCGAAGACCCGGCGATTTTTTCGCAGTTGCTGACGCCATTCAGCGCGTTCATCAAAGACGAGCATCAGCGCAGTGAGGTGCTCGAACAGCACACCCGTGACGTCGAGGAAGGCCGCTTGCGTACCGAAGTTGCGCGCCAGCGTGTGGCGCAGGTGCTCAACCGACGGTTGCTGGGCAAAGCCTTGCCGCCGTTCGTGGTGCAATTTCTGCAACACACCTGGAGCCAGGTACTGTTGCTGGCCCATCTCAAGCACGGCGAACAATCGGTGCAGTGGCAGACCGGACTACGCACCCTGGACGAATTGATCTGGAGCGTCGGCCTGCACGAAGACACCGAGGCGGGCCGGCATTTGCTTGAGCAATTGCCGGGCCTCCTCAAGGCGTTGCGCGACGGGTTGGCCAGTGCGGCGTTCGATCCTTTCAACACCCGTGAATTCTTTGTGCGCTTGCAGGCCGTGCACGTCCAGACATGTGAAGGCGAGAGGGGCGATGGGCTGATTGAAGTCCGCGAGCCCTTCATTCTCAGCACCCGCTTGTCGGACCCGCTCGAAGACCTGCCGCAGGATGACCCGGACGTGCGCAAGGTTCATCAGTTGCGGGTCGGCGGTTGGGTAGAGTTCCAGCAGGACGAAGACAGGGTACTGCGGTGCAAGCTCACGGCGATCATGGCACCCACCCAGCGTTATATTTTCGTCAGCCGCACGGGGCTCAAGGTTTTGGAGAAAAGCGCCGGCCAATTGGCCATGGACTTCAAGCAGGGCGCCCTGCGCAGCCTGGACGAGGGTTTGCTGTTCGACCGTGCGCTGGCTGCGGTGATTGGCGACCTGCGTCAACTCAATCGCGGCAAGTGATCGCAACCGTAGGGCGGAACGCGGCATACTGGTAACACTTCGTCTCACTCTAGGAGCCTGTATGCAGTTGGACCCCGTCAGCGGTTGGTTCGAGGGCGTCCGCCATTGCCCTTCGCCCAACTTCAACGAGCGCCCGGCAGGCGAGATATCGCTGTTGGTGGTACATAACATCAGCTTGCCGCCGGCGCAGTTCGCCACCGGCAAAGTCCAGGCGTTTTTCCAGAATCGTCTGGATGTATCGGAACACCCCTACTTTGAAGGGATTGCCAGCCTACGGGTGTCTGCGCATTTTCTGATTGAGCGCGACGGCACGGTCACGCAATTTGTGGCCTGCCAGGACCGGGCCTGGCATGCCGGCGTGTCCAGCTTCGAGGGACGCGAAGTGTGCAATGACTTTTCACTGGGGGTCGAGCTGGAAGGCACGGACGAATTGCCGTTCACCGATGCCCAGTACGAGGCATTGATTGACCTGACGCGTCAGTTGCTCACAGCCTACCCGGCGATCACCCCCCAACGTATCTGCGGTCACAGCGACATCGCCCCAGGCCGCAAAACCGACCCGGGCCCGGCTTTTGATTGGAAGCGCTTTCGCAGCGCGCTGCAGGAAGGAGGACACACACAATGAGTTTTCTGGTGCTGGTACTGGCGGTGTGGATCGAGAAGTTCTCGGCCATGCGTCAGCGGTTGCAGCGTGACGGCGGGTGGCTGCGCGAGCTGGCCAAGCTTGAATCGAGCCCACGCATGGGCAAGCGGCCCTGGCTGATCCTGTTGGTACTCGTGGCACTGCCCGTGGCGTTGCTGGGCTTGTTGCTGCTGGTACTGGAGCCCGTTGCCTATGGTTTGTTGGCGCTGCCGGTGCACTTGCTGGTGGTGATTTACAGCCTGGGTCGTGGTGATCTGCTGGCAGGGCTGGGACCGTTTCGTGATGCCTGGCGCCGTGGCGATCTGCAAGCCGCCGAGCACGTGGCCGAACGTGACCTGAAATTGGGTGCCGACAGTGGCGAACAATTGCTTGAGCGTGTTCAGGGCCATCTGCTGTGGCAGGCGTACCAGAGCTTTTTCGCGGTGATTTTCTGGTATTTCCTGCTGGGTCCGGTGGCCGCTCTGGCCTACCGCCTGCTGGCGCTGGCCAGCGAACACAGCCAGAACCCCCTGGTGGCCGAGCGCGCCACGCAATTGCGGCATGCCTTTGACTGGCTACCGGTGCGCCTGCTGGCGGCGAGCTTTGCCCTGGTGGGTAATTTCGTCGCGGTCAGCCGGGTGATGCTCCACGAATTGCTGAGCTGGGATATCAGCGCTGCGCAGTTGGTGGAGAAAGTCGGCCTGGCCGCTGCGGAAATACCGCCGCCAGCGGTGGGCGCCGAGGGCATCGTCAGTCTTGATCGCTTGTGGGAACTGCTGCTGCGCGCGGCGGTGCTGTGGTACGCCGGTTTTGCAATCTGGACCGTGTTGCCCTGATCTCTTCGGCAGGGGCAAGCCCCTGCCGTTAACCTTACGTTACAAAACTCCCTTTCAAATTGAGCTATACAGGCGGAGCGCCAAATAGTGGCTATCTGCCGCCGCCCTGCGCCTCAATAAAAATAAAAGAAAGGGAGATCGCCCGTGAAGAGCTTGCTCTATCCCGCTGTCGCGCTGATGAATCGCCTGAGTTTCGGCATGAAGTTCAGTCTGATCAGCGTGCTGTTCCTGCTGCCAATGCTGGCGACCAACTATTTTCTGGTGCGTGACGCCTGGGCTGCATTCCAGGGCACCCGCGTCGAACTGCAAAGCCTGGACCTGCTTGGCAGTAGCCTGGTGGTGCGGCGCGAGTTGGAAGCGCTGAATAACCAGGTGCAGATCAATGCGACCCTCGGCCAGTCCGGTAAAGCCGGCGACCTTGAAGCCAGGATCGGGGTCCTGGAGCAGAGTGTGCTCAGTCGCCTGCAAGGGCTCAGCGCGATGGCTACCCAGCCCGAGCAGGTGGCGGCCTTCGACGCCAAGCGCGACGAACTGATCGCCGCGTTCAAGGCTCAGCAACAGGAAACCTCACTGCTCAACAAAAGCGCGCTGATCGGCAAGTTGCTCAACCAGGCACAGATTCTCAGCCAGATCATCGCCAGTCAGTCCGGCTTGAGCCGTGATCCGCAGAGCGACCTACGCCAGCTCAGCGACCTGATCACCGCCGTCACCCCGCAAGTCACCCAGTTGCTGGGGGAGGGGCGTGCGATGGGCGCGTATTCCCTGGGTCAGGGCTTTATCAATTCATCCTCCAGCACGCGCTTCGACGAACTGCTGCAGCAGTTGGAAAAGCTCCAGGGCGAATATGCTTTGAAGCTGCAGGATGCGCTCGGCGCCAGCCATGCCGCGCAGGCGGCATTGGATGCCGCGGCGCAGGCCAGCCGGGCGAGCCTCAAGCAGGGCGCAGAGGTGTTCGAAGAACAGGTGGTGGTGGCCGAGACCCTGGACACACCCTGGCAGGGCTTCTACAACAACGTCAGCCAACTGATGGCCAAGACCTATCAACTCGATGACGCCACCCTGACATTCCTCAAACAGCAACTGGAGCAACGCCTGGCCCAAAAGCGCCTGCACATGGTGCTGCTGGTCACGGCGCTGGCGGCGGTGTTTGCGCTGATTTTCTATCTGTACGCCGGCTTCTATGCCTCCACGCGCACTACCTTGCGCAGCCTCGGGGCGATGATGGACAAGGTGGCGGCTGGCGATATGACGGTCAGCTTCGTTGCCCAAAGCCGCGATGAACTGGGGGATCTGGGCCAGGTATTCAATGGTACCGTGGCCAAGATTCATGACCTGATCGAACGCGTCGGGCACACCGTTTCCCAGGTCGAACTGCAGGCCGGGCAAGTTCAGGCGGTTTCAGCGCAGAGCAATCAGGCGGTGTCGGGCCAGCGCAGCCAGATCGAGCAAGTGGCGACGGCGATGAACCAGATGTCGTCCACCGCCCAGGAGGTGGCGCGCAGCGCCGCAGCCGCCGTCAGCAGCGCCCGCAGTGTCAACGACGAAACGGTCAGTGGCCGTGGGCTGGTGCAGTCCCAGCAGGGCAGCATCGCGCGCCTGGCCTCGGAAATCGACGAATCGGTGCGCGTGATCAACCAGCTCGCTGTCGACAGCCAGTCCATCAGCGGCGTATTGGAAGTCATCAAGAGCATTGCCGAGCAAACCAACCTGTTGGCCCTGAACGCGGCGATCGAGGCCGCGCGCGCTGGTGAGCAGGGGCGTGGTTTTGCCGTGGTGGCCGACGAGGTACGCACCCTGGCGCGGCGTACCCAGCATTCCACCGAGGAAATCGAACAGATGATCGGCCGCTTGCACAGCGGCGTCGGCGCAGCCGTGAAGGCCATGGGCGCCAGTCATGACATGGCCAGTGGCACGGTAGGGCAGTCGGAAAAAGTTCAGCAAGCCTTGGAGAACATCTTGGGTGCGGTAGGAATGATCGTCGATCAAAACCAACAGATCGCCGCCGCCGTGGAGCAGCAAACGGCCGTGGCCCATGAGATCGATCAGAATATTGTCGCCATCAATCGTGCGGGTGAGCATGCGGCGCAGGGTGCCGACCAGACCGAAGCGGCCAGTCATCAGTTGTCGCAGCAGGTCAGGGAATTGAAGCAACTGATTGGCGCGTTTCGCGTGTAGGAATTATCGTTCGGATTTGATTCGGTTCGGCGTGGTGCTTGTCCTGATTTCGCTGGCGGCCTTTCAATGCACCGTGGATAGGCGACAATTTTGTCACCTGTCACGGTCCCAAGGAGGCACGGCGATGGCCGCTGTAATCGGCATCAGAGGGCATTGCGCCCAGTGCGACATGACGTTCGAACTCAAGCCCTGGCAACTGAACGCCATTGCCATCGATGAGCCCTTTGTTTGTACGTATTGCCACGCCTGCCTGCAGCTGTGTTGCCAGAAACAGCTACGTCAATTCCGCGCCCTGGACCGTTGGGCGCTGGTGCGGCCGAGCTTGATCATGCTGACCTGCGCGACCTTGCTGGCGGCGCTGTTTGCCGAGTGGCTGGGGCTGATCAGCGTGATCGGGCAGTTCAATATTTCGCTGGTGACGCTGCTGATCCACTTTCTGGTGCTGCGCTACGTCCGTCATCGGCAAAAGATAACCTTGAATCTGCAAGTCGTCAGCCGGCTACCAATTGAACAACTCGCACGCATTGCGTGTGCTCGCCTCAGCCAGTCGTGAAGCACTGATGCCCATCCGCTCGGCCAGGGCGGCGCAGATAGCCGGCAAGTGCTGCGGGCTATTGCGCTGGCCCGGGTACATGGCCGGGGCCATATCCGGCGCGTCGGTTTCCAGCACCACGGCTTCCAGGGGCAATTGGGCCAGCACCTTGTGCATGCGCAGGGCCTGCGGCCAGGTGGCGGCGCCGCCCAGGCCCAGCTTGAAGCCGAGCTTGATGTACTCGCGAGCTTCCTCCCGGCTGCCGGCGAACGCATGAATGATGCCGCCCCGCGGCAGACGAATGCGCTTGAGCGTGGCGATTACCGCCGCGTGGCTGCGGCGCACATGAAGCAAGGCCGGTAGCTGGAAATCCACCGCGAGTTGCAACTGGGCCTCGAACAGCGCTTGCTGGCGTTCACGGTCCAGGTGCTGCAGAAAGTAATCCAGGCCGATTTCACCCACGGCGCAGAGTTGTCGGTGGCCGTGCAGGCGCGTCAGCCAGTCGCCCAACTCCAGCAGGTCGGCAGGGCGATGCTCATCGAGGTACACCGGGTGCAGGCCGAAGGCGGCGAACAAGCCTTCATCTTCCAGCACCAGATCCCACACTCGTTGCCAATTACTCTGATAAACACCGAGCACTACCATGCGCCGCACACCGAGTTCACGGCTGTGGGCGAGGACTTGCGCACGATCACTGTCGAAGTCGGCAAAGTCCAGGTGCGTGTGGGTGTCGATCAGCTCCACGCTCAGGCCTCGTGAATGCGCTGCTTGAAGGTGCGGCTGATCCCGTGCACGCCGGGCTGGTAGTGTTCTTCTTCAATGGCGGCCAGGGCCAGGCGCAAAGCGGTATCGGCAATCAATTGATGCTGCTGGGCCATGGCGTTGACCGGCAGCGGCAGAAAATCCAGCAACTGGGTATCGCCGAAAGTGCCCAGGCGCAGGGGACGCGACTTGAGCGGAAAGTCGTGCAGCGCGTCAAACACGCCTTGCAGCAGTACGTAGGACGTAGTCACCAAGGCGTCAGGCAAGTGCCCCAGGCGCTGCAGTAATTGCTCCATCAGCTGTCGGCCACAGTCTCGGCTGAAGGCTTCGCCCTGTTCGATGATCACCTCACCGGTAAAACCATCCAGGGCTTCACGGAACCCGGCGGCACGTTCCTGGCTGATACTCAGCTCCGGGTGCGCGCCGATCAGCGCGATTTGCTTGGGCAGCGGTTGCAGCAGGCTGCTGGTGAGTTGCTGGCAGGCCTGGCGGTCATCGCTGACCACCGAGCAGAACTGGCTGGGCTCCATGACCCGGTCGATGGCGATCACCGGCAAGCCTTTGGCTTGCAGTTCGCGATAGCTGTCGTCACTGGCCGGCAAGCAGCTGGCAACAAACAGCGCATCGCAACGCCGCGCGCGGAACAGTTGCAGCAGCTGGCGCTCGCTGTCGGCCTCATCATCGGAGCTGGCGATCAGCAATTGATAACCGCGCGCCCGCGCCCCTTGTTCGAGCAATTTGGCAATCCGTGCGTAACTGGGGTTTTCCAGATCCGGCAGGATAAAGCCCAGGGTGCGCGTGTGCCGGCTGCGCAATCCGGCGGCTTGTGGGTTGGGCGTAAAACCGTGGGCCTGGACCACGGCCCGCACGCGCTCCACCGTCGCGTTGCTGATGCGCTGTTGTTCGGCCTTGCCATTGATGACATAGCTGGCGGTGGTTACGGACACACCGGCCAGACGTGCGATATCACTGAGTTTCAAACCGGGATTTCCTTGTTTTTTAGAGCGTGCCCCGACATTTTGTTCAATCCTAACCGATTCCAGCCAATGACCAATGTGCCACAGCAAGCGCCGAGTGGCCCTTCAAGCTTGCGCAATTACCGCGTAATCTGCCATAAATTCTAGATTAAACGTTTCAGCAAGCGTATTTTTACGATGTTCGCCGCTGAGTGGCTACTGCCAATTGACTGCTCAGTCAGTGGTTTTCGAACACCGCTAAGCTGATTTATTCAAAACAATACCTAGTGCGCACCTCGCACTAACTAGGAGAACGGCATGCTCGAGCTCACTGTAGAGCAGATATCCATGGGCCAGGTGGCGGTGGATAAATCTGCTGCCTTGCACCTGCTCGCTGAAAAACTGGTGGCCGATGGCCTGGTCGCCGAAGGCTATCTCAGTGGCTTGCAGGCCCGTGAAGCCCAAGGCTCGACCTTCCTCGGCCAAGGCATTGCCATTCCGCACGGCACCCCGGAAACCCGCGACCAGGTATTTTCCACCGGCGTGCGCCTGCTGCAATTTCCCGAAGGCGTGGACTGGGGCGACGGCCAAGTGGTGTACCTGGCGATCGGCATCGCTGCCAAATCCGATGAACACCTGCGCCTGCTGCAACTGCTGACTCGCGCCCTGGGTGAAACCGACCTCGGCCAGGCGCTGCGCCGTGCCGGTACCGCCGAGGCCTTGCTCAAACTGCTGCAAGGCGCGCCGCAGGAGCTGGCCCTGGATGCACAGATGATCAGCCTGGGCGTGTCGGCCGATGATTTCGAGGAACTGGTGTGGCGCGGCGCGCGCCTGTTGCGCCAGGCCGACTGCGTGAGCAACGGGTTTGCCGCGGTGTTGCAGCAAGTCGATGCGCTGCCCCTGGGTGATGGCCTGTGGTGGCTGCACAGCGAGCAGACGGTCCAGCGTCCGGGCCTGGCGTTCGTCACGCCGGACAAACCCATGCGCTATCTGGGCCAGCCGCTCAATGGCCTGTTCTGCCTGGCCAGCCTGGGCGAAGCGCATCAGGCGTTGCTTGAGCGCCTGTGCGCCTTGCTGATCGAAGGGCGCGGCCAGGAATTGGGCCGCGCCACCAGCAGTCGCGCCGTGCTTGAAGCGCTGGGAGGCGAACTGCCACCCGATTGGCCCAGTGCCCGCATCACCCTGGCCAACGCCCACGGCCTGCACGCGCGCCCGGCGAAGATCCTTGCCCAACTGGCCAAGGGCTTCGACGGCGATATCCGCGTACGCATTGTCGACGGCCCGGTCGGCGCGGTGTCGGTGAAAAGCCTGAGCAAACTGTTAAGCCTCGGCGCGCGGCGCGGCCAGGTGCTGGAGTTTATCGCCGAGCCGACCATCGCTGGCGATGCGTTGCCCGCCCTGTTGGCCGCGGTTGAAGAAGGCCTGGGCGAAGCGGTCGAGCCGTTGCCGACGGTCAGCGCCCAGCCCGCCAGCGTCGATATCGAACCGGTCATCAGCGCGCCGCTGGCCGGCAGCCAGATCCAGGCGATTGCCGCCGCGCCGGGAATCGCCATCGGCCCCGCACATATCCAGGTGCAGCAGGTCTTCGACTACCCTTTGCGCGGCGAGTCCTGCGCCGTCGAGCGCCAGCGCCTGCACGCCGCGCTGAGTGATGTACGGCGCGACATCGAAGGCCTGATTGCCCGCAGCACCTCCAAGGCCATCCGCGAGATTTTCATCACCCACCAGGAAATGCTCGACGACCCGGAACTCACCGACGAGGTCGACACCCGTCTCAAGCAGGGCGAAAGCGCCGAAGCCGCCTGGATGAGCGTGATCGAAGCCGCCGCCAGGCAGCAGGAGTCGTTGCAAGATGCCTTGCTCGCCGAACGCGCCGCCGACCTGCGCGACATTGGTCGCCGCGTATTGGCGCAACTGTGTGGCGTCGACACCGCTCAGGAGCCCGATGAACCTTACATTCTGGTGATGGACGAAGTCGGCCCTTCGGATGTCGCGCGCCTGGACCCGGCCCGCGTCGCCGGCATCCTCACCGCCCGTGGCGGCGCCACGGCCCACAGCGCCATCGTCGCCCGCGCCCTCGGCATTCCGGCATTGGTCGGTGCCGGGGCGGCGGTGTTACTGCTCGGCGCCGGCACACCATTGTTACTCGACGGCCAGCGCGGGCGCCTGCACGTCGACCCCGACGCCGCCACCCTGCAACGCGCCACGGTCGAGCGCGACACCCGCGAACAACGCCTGCAAGCCGCGTCTGCGCAACGCCACGAACCGGCGCTGACCCGTGACGGCCATGCAGTGGAAGTGTTTGCCAATATCGGCGAAAGCGCAGGCGTTGCCGCTGCGGTGGAGCAGGGCGCCGAGGGCATTGGGCTGTTGCGCACCGAACTGATTTTCATGGCCCACCCGCAAGCGCCGGACGAAGCCACCCAGGAAGCCGAATACCGTCGCGTACTCGACGGCCTCGACGGGCGGCCGCTGGTGGTGCGCACCCTCGATGTGGGTGGCGACAAACCGCTGCCGTATTGGCCGATTGCCGAAGAAGAAAACCCCTTCCTCGGGGTGCGCGGCATTCGCCTGACCCTGCAACGCCCACACATCATGGAAGCGCAATTGCGCGCACTGCTGCGTTCGGCCGATAGCCGCCCGTTGCGCATCATGTTCCCCATGGTCGGCAGCGTGGATGAATGGCGCGCCGCCAGGGATATGACCGAGCGCCTGCGCCTGGAAATCCCGGTGGCCGACCTGCAACTGGGGATCATGATCGAAGTGCCATCGGCCGCGCTGCTGGCGCCGGTACTTGCCAAGGAAGTCGACTTTTTCAGCGTCGGCACCAACGACCTGACCCAGTACACCCTGGCCATCGACCGTGGCCACCCGACATTGTCGGCCCAGGCCGATGGCCTGCATCCGGCCGTGCTGCAGCTGATCGACATCACCGTGCGTGCCGCCCATGCCCATGGCAAATGGGTCGGCGTGTGCGGTGAGTTGGCGGCCGACCCGCTGGCGGTGCCGGTGCTGGTCGGCCTGGGGGTGGATGAGTTGAGCGTGTCGGCGCGCAGCATTCCCGAAGTGAAGGCGCGGGTGCGTGAATTCAGTCTGAGCCAGGCCCAGGGCCTGGCGCAAAAAGCACTGGCGGTGGGTTCCCCCGCCGAGGTGCGTGCTTTAGTGGAGGCCGTGTAAATGGCAAGGATTTTGACCCTGACGCTGAATCCGGCGTTGGACCTTACGGTGCGCTTGGCCCAGTTGGCGCCCGGTGCCGTCAACCGCAGTGAAACCCTGCTCACCCATGCCGCCGGCAAGGGCGTGAATGTGGCGCAGGTGCTGGCCGATCTGGGCCATGAGCTGACCGTGAGCGGTTTCCTGGGTGACGGCAACCCTCAGGCCTTCGAGGCGCTGATTGCCCAGCGTGGTTTTACCGATGCGTTTGTTCGCGTGCCCGGTGACACCCGCAGCAATATCAAGATTGCCGAGCACGATGGCCGCGTCACCGATATCAACGCACCGGGGCCTGAGGTGTCGGTGCAGGCACAGAACGCGCTGCTCGAAAAACTGGCTCGGATTGCGCCAGGCTTCGACGCGGTGGTGGTGGCCGGCAGCTTGCCGCGGGGCGTCACCGCGCAATGGTTTCAGAACATGCTCGAGCAATTGAAAGGGCTCGGTTTGAAAGTGGCCCTGGACACCAGTGGCCAAGCGCTGCGCGCCGGTTTGAAGGCCGGGCCATGGTTAGTCAAGCCCAACACTGAAGAACTCGGCGAAGCGCTGGACAACGCCAGCGACGCCATCTGCCAGTTGCATCAACAGGGCGTGGAACATGTGGTGGTCTCCGACGGTGCCGCTGGCGTGAGCTGGTACCGCTCGGGTACGGCCCTGCATGCCACGCCGCCGAAGGTGACGGTTGCCAGCACCGTAGGCGCCGGCGATTCATTGCTGGCCGGCATGCTGCACGGGTTGCTCAGTGGCGATACGCCCGAACGGACCCTGCGCCGCGCCACGGCGATTGCCGCGATGGCGGTGACGCAAATCGGTTTTGGTATCAGCGATGACGCGCAGTTGGCGCGCCTCGAAAGCGGCGTCGCTGTACGCCCGCTGACAGAACAATAAGAGGGCTTGTGATGAAGTTAGCCATTGTTACCGCCTGCCCGAACGGCATGGTCACCAGTGTGCTGTGCGCCCGCTTGCTGGACGCCGCCGCCCAGCGCCAGGGCTGGAGCACCAGTGTTGAAGTAGTGGATGTGCAACGCCCGGACAGCCAGCTGTCCCAGGCGACCATCGATGACGCCGAGTGGGTATTGCTGGTCAGCAGCACGCCGGTGGATATGCAACGCTTTGTTGGCAAGCGCGTATTCCAGAGCACGCCGGCCCAGGCGTTGGCAGATGTCGAAGCGGTGCTGCGCCGGGGCGCCGAAGAGGCGCAGGTGCATGTGGCCAGCCAGGCACCGGCCCAACAGGCGCCGCGCATTGTCGCGATCACCGCCTGCCCCACCGGCGTGGCCCACACGTTCATGGCCGCCGAGGCCTTGCAGCAGACCGCCAAGCGCCTGGGCTATGACTTGCAGGTCGAGACCCAGGGCTCGGTCGGTGCGCGCACGCCGTTGAGCCCGGAGGCCATCGCCAACGCCGACGTGGTGTTGCTGGCGGCGGACATTGAAGTAGCCACCGAACGCTTCGCCGGCAAGAAGATTTACCGCTGTGGCACCGGCATCGCCCTCAAGCAAGCCGAAACCACACTGAACAAGGCGCTGGCCGAGGGCGCGGTGGAAAACGCGGCCAGCGGTGCGGTGGCCAAGTCGGAAAAAACCGGGGTGTACAAGCACTTGCTCACCGGGGTGTCGTTCATGTTGCCCATGGTGGTGGCGGGCGGCTTGCTGATCGCCTTGTCCTTCGTGTTCGGCATCCATGCCTTCGAGGAAAAGGGCACCTTGGCGGCGGCGCTGAAAACCGTCGGCGACCAGGCCTTCATGTTGATGGTGCCGTTGTTGGCGGGCTATATCGCTTATTCGATTGCCGACCGTCCTGGCCTGGCGCCGGGCATGATCGGCGGCTTGCTCGCGGGCACATTGGGGGCCGGGTTCATCGGCGGGATCTTTGCCGGCTTCCTGGCCGGTTACAGCGTCAAGCTGATCTCACGCGCGGTGCGATTGCCGCAAAGCCTGGAAGCACTCAAGCCGATCCTGATTATCCCGTTGCTGGCGAGTCTGTTTACCGGCCTTGCGATGATCTACCTGGTGGGCCCTCCGGTGGCGCGGCTGCTGACGGGGTTGACGGATTTTCTCAGCACCATGGGCACCACCAACGCGGTGCTGTTGGGCATCCTGTTGGGCGGCATGATGTGTGTCGATCTGGGCGGGCCGATCAACAAGGCGGCGTATGCGTTTTCCGTCGGCCTGCTGGCGGCATCGAGTGGTGCGCCGATGGCCGCAACGATGGCGGCCGGCATGGTGCCGCCGATCGGCATGGGCATCGCCACCTTCCTGGCCCGGCGCAAGTTCGCCCAGACTGAACGCGAAGCCGGCAAGGCCGCGATGATTCTCGGGCTGTGCTTCATTTCCGAAGGTGCCATTCCGTTTGCCGCCAAGGACCCGTTACGGGTGATCCCGGCGAGTATTGCCGGCGGTGCGCTGACGGGGGCGCTGTCGATGTACTTCGGTTGCAAACTGGCTGCGCCTCACGGTGGATTGTTTGTGCTGGTGATTCCGAATGCGATGAACCATGCGCTGCTGTACCTGCTGGCGATTGTGGCTGGCAGTGTGCTGACTGGGTTGGTGTATGCGCTGATCAAGCGTCCGGAAGCGGTGGAGCTGAAGGTCGCCGCTGCCAAGGGCTGATGAGGTTCGAAAATGTGGGAGGGGGCTTGTCCCCTCCCACATCTGATCTTCAGTGTTTCTGAGGTCGGTGTCATAACTGTTTCATCGCCGCATGCTTAAGTGGCCCTTTTGATACTCAAGAGGGCACCCGCATGAGCCACTTCGACCTCGGCCGTCGCCGCGTGATGCAAGCTGTCGGCGCCGGCCTGCTGCTGCCGAGCCTGGCGCCGGCGGTGATTGCGTCGGTCAAGGACCGCCCGCAGCTCACCGACGGTGTGCAGTCCGGCGACCTGCTGGGCGACCGGGCGATGATCTGGAGCCGTAGCGACCGCCCGGCGCGGATGGTGGTGGAGTGGGACACCCGCAGTGTGTTCAGCAACCCACGCCGATTCGTCTCGCCCCTGGCCGATAACCGCAGTGATTTCACGGCCCGCGTCGAACTCACCGGGCTGCCCGCCGACCAGGCGATTTTCTACCGTGTGCATTTCGAAGACGCCCAGACCGGCATCGCCAGCGAGCCGTGGTTCGGCCACCTGCGCAGCGTGCCGCAACAGCGCCGCGACATTCGCTTTGTGTGGAGTGGCGACACCGTCGGCCAGGGCTTCGGCATCAACCCGGACATCGGCGGCATGCGCATCTATGAGGCCATGCGCCTGCGCCTGCCGGACTTCTTTATCCACAGTGGTGACACCATCTACGCCGACGGCCCGGTGCCGGCGCAATTGACCACCGAGGGCGGGCGCATCTGGCGCAATATCACCACCGAAGCCAAGAGCAAAGTCGCCGAAACCCTCGATGAATATCGCGGCAACTACCGCTACAACCTGCTGGACGAAAACGTGCGGCGCTTCAATGCCGAGGTGCCGCAGATCTGGCAATGGGACGACCACGAGGTGATCAATAACTGGTCATCGAGCAAACAATTGGACGAGCGTTACCAGACCCGCGACATCAACACCCTGGTCGGCCGTGCGCGCCAGGCCTGGCTGGAATATTCACCGATGCGCCGGCAAAGCGCCGACGGAGGCGGACGGATTTATCGCAAGCTCAGCTATGGGCCGCTGCTGGATGTGTTCGTGCTGGATATGCGCAGTTATCGCGGCCCCAACGACGACAACCTGGGCGCTGAAAAACCCTTCCTCGGACGCGAACAACTGGACTGGCTCAAGCGCGAACTCAAGGCCTCCCAGGCGCAGTGGAAGGTGGTCGCGGCCGACATGCCGATCGGGCTGGGCGTGCCGGACGGTGAGGTCAGCCCTGGCGTGCCACGCTGGGAAGCCATCGCCAACGGCGACCCCGGCGCGGCGCAGGGGCGTGAGCTGGAAATTGCCGAGTTGCTGGGGTTCCTGCGGGCGCACAAGGTGCGTAACCACGTCTGGCTGACCGCTGACGTGCACTATTGCGCCGCGCATCACTACCACCCGGATCGCGCGGCGTTCCAGGATTTCGAACCGTTCTGGGAGTTTGTCGCCGGGCCGTTGAATGCCGGCAGCTTCGGGCCCAATCCGCTGGACAAGACCTTCGGGCCAGAGGTGGTGTTCGAGAAAGCGCCGCCTGCGCAAAACACTTCGCCGTTTGCCGGGTTTCAGTTTTTTGGCGAAGTGCAGATTGATGGGCAGACGGCGGAGTTGACGGTGATCCTCCGAGACTTGGACGGCGTCTCGGTGTTCGAACAAAAGCTGCAGCCGGTCTGACCAGGAACGCGGTGAAAAAGTGCGGGAGGGGATGAGCCCCAATGCAAGCCAGTTAAGGCTTTCTGTAGGAGCGAGCTTGCTCGCGAAGAACTCAGGGCACCGCGTCTATTCAGAATGAACGCGTTGCCTGGGTGTTTTTCGCGAGCAAGCTCGCTCCTACAGGGGTTACGGTGTTTTTTTCAGTACACATCCCGGCGATAGCGGCCTTGTTCGATCAGGCGCTCCACCGCTTCACTGCCGAGGATATCCACCAGCGCCTGATCCACACCTGTGGCCATTCCCTGCAAACTGCCGCACACATAAATCGCTGCACCTTCGGCCAGCCATCTGCGCAACACATCCGCCGACTCACGCAGGCGATCCTGCACGTAGATTTTCTCGGCCTGGTCCCGCGAGAACGCCAGGTCCAGCAGGGCCAGGTCACCGCTGGCCAGCCAGCCTTGCAGTTCTTCCTGGCACAAATAGTCGTGAGCGATATGGCGTTCGCCAAACAGCAGCCAGTTACGCTGCTGACCGTCGGCAATGCGCGCCTTGAGCAAGCTGCGCAGGCCGGCCAGGCCAGTGCCGTTGCCCAGCAGGATCAGCGGCACCGGCGCATCGGGCAGGTGGAAGCCACTGTTGCGGCGCAGGCGCAGGCTGATGCCCGCGCCGATGGCGGCGTGTTCGGTCAGCCAGCCGGAACCCAGGCCGAGGCTGCCATTTGCATGCCGCTCCTGGCGCACGATCAGCTCCAGCACGCCGTCGCTGGCAATCGAGGCGATGGAGTATTCCCGCAGGCTCAGCGGTATCAGCGCATCGACCAGGGCCTGGGCGTGCAGGCCGACCAGGTGCGTACGGTTCTCCGGCAGTTGGCGCGTGGCCAGGGCCTGGTTGAGCGTTTGCGAAAGGCTCTCGATCAACACGCCGTCGCTGCCCGCGAGGCCGAGCCCTTCCAGGAAGTGTTCGACGGCCTGCGGGCCATTGCGCGGCAGGACTTCCACCAGGTCACCGGCCAGCCAACTGACCGGTGCGGACGGCGTGAGGCCCAGCAGGTACACGGCGGAACCGACGCTGCCAGGGTTGAGCAGGCTGCGTTGGCTCAGGGTCCAGGTTTCAAACCGGGCTGCTTGCCAAGCCGCAGCCGGCGCGTGACCGGTGAGCTGGCCGAGCTGTTGTTGCCAGGTCAGCAAGGCGTCGGCATCGCCGCTGTCGACTTCCACCGGCGCAAACAGCGGGTTGCCGCCCTGGTGGGTCAGCCAGAAATGCAGGCGCCGGGCAAAGCCGCAGAAGTGCTCGTACTGCCGATCACCCAAGGCCAGCACCGAGTAATTCATACCCTTGAGCGACACATCCTGGCCCAGCACGCTGCGTTCAAAGCCACGAGCGCTGTCGGGCGCTTCACCGTCGCCGAACGTGCTGACCACGAACAGCGCATTTTCCGACTGGCTCAGGTCGTGCTGGCTAAGGCTGCCCAGGGGCTGAACCTTCACTGGCAATCCTGCCGCCTGCAACTGCCCGGCCGTCTGCCAGGCCAATTGTTCGGCGAAACCGCTCTGGCTGGCAAAGCCGATCAACCAGGCCGGGGTATCGCTGGCGTGGGCGTCCAGACCCTTGCGCGCGTCCCTGACCTGACGTTTCTTGCGGCGTCGATCAAGGTAGAGCAGCCAGCCGGTAATGAAGAACAGTGGCATGCACAACGCGCTCACGGTGAGCACGATCCGTCCCACCAAGCCCCAGTAGCTGCCGGTGTGCAGCGCATAGACGCTGGTCAGCAACTGCGCCTTGTAGCTTTTGCTGGCGTAGCGGTCATGGGATTTGACCTCGCCGGTGGCCGGGTCCAGGTTGATCTGGTTCAGCGCACGGTCATGGGGCGAGTCTTCCAGCAGGTAAAACACGGTGGCCGGTTGCCCGGCGACGGCCGGCATGCGGATGTTGTAGGCGCTCAAGCCCGGGCCGGCGTTGCTGTAGATGCTGCTCCACATCGCTTCGTAGTTGGCCACGGGTGCCGGGCCTGCGGGCGGCGGGCCGCGCTTGCGCATGCGCTCGTTCTGCGGCGCATCGGAGAGCAGTTGGGTCACGCCACGGTTGAACCAGTCGTAGGACCAATACAGCCCGGTCAGCGCGGCCAGCAGGTAGAACAGCAGGCACCAGGTGCCGAACACCGAGTGCAGGTCCCAATTGAAGCTGCGGCCCTTTTTGCGCCAGTCCAGGGTCAACCACACGCGCCAGTTGGCGACCTGGCGCGGCCAGCGCAGGTACAGGCCGGAAAGGCAGAAGAACAGCAGGATCAGGGTGCAGGCGCCGGTGATGTTGCGTCCGGTGTCGCCCATGGCGAGGAAACGGTGCAACTGCAGGATAAAGCCGAAGACATCCTGGCCGATGGCGTCACCCACGTAATCGCCGGTGTAAGGGTCGAAGTAGCGCATCTGGCCACGGCGCTCGCCCGGTGGTGGGGTGAAGGACACACGGCCGGCGTTGCCGCTTTCGCTTTCCACCCACAGCATCGCGACGGTCTTGCCTTCGGTAGCTTCCAGCTTACGTACCAGCTCGGCGGGCGGTAGTACACCCGCCTCACGTTTTTGCACGTTCAAGACCGTGGGGTTGAGCGCCCGCAGGATTTCATCCTGGAAGGAGTACGCAGCCCCGGTGACCCCCATCAAGGCCAGCACCAGCCCGGCCGTGATGCCGAAGAACCAATGCAACTGGAACAGGGTTTTCTTCAACACGTCGGAGCGCCTCGCTTAGCTGGATATAGGTGTCACGGCGCGCATTATGCCGTGAGTTGCCGGGAAACACGCAAAAGCCCCGCGCATTCGATGCGTGGGGCTTGGGGCTGAACCTGGGCCGCGGTTAGAAGTGGAAGCTGGTAGTCAACAACGCCGTACGACCGGCCGCCTGGTTGGCGAAGTGCGTGGAGAAGGCCTTGTCGTAGTAGGTTTTGTCGGTCAGGTTCTGCACATTCAACTGCAGGTCGACGTTCTTGGTCAGCTTGTAGCTGGCCATGGCGTCGTAGCGGGTGTAGGACGGCACGTACACGGTGTTGCCCGCATCCCCGTAAACCTCGTCGACGTAGAAGGCGCCGCCGCCGACTGTCAGCTTGGGCGTGATGTCGTAGGTGGTCCACAGGCTGAAGGAGTTCTTCGGCGTGTTGGGCATCTGGTTGCCTTTGTTGGAACCGGCGCTCACCACACCGTTACGCCCGTTGAGACCGGATTTGACCAGTTCGCTGTCCAGGTAGGTGTACCCGGCGAACACTTGCCAGTGCTCGGTCAGCTTGCCGCTGGCCGACAATTCGACGCCGTCGACCTGGGATTCGCCGGCGTTCTCGTAGGTGAGCGCATCCACCAGCACGCGGGTGTTTTTCTTCTCGGTGCGGAACACGGCAGCGGTCAGGGACAGGCGGTCGTGGAACAGGTCCCACTTGGTGCCCAGCTCATAGTTGACGGTTTCTTCCGGCTGCAGGTCGCTGGTGGCGGCACCGGCAGACAGCGGGTTGCCGTCGGAACCTTCGCCCACCAGGCCGCCGGCCGGCGTGGCCGATGTCGCATAGGAGGCGTAGATGCTGCCATTGTCCAAAGGCTTCCACACCAGGCCTGCCTGCCAGTTGAAGAACTGACTGTCATCCTTGATTTTGCTGCGGGCTTTCACGGTCGCACTTGGCACGGCGTTGGTGTTGGCCTCGGTGTCGAACGTGTCGTAGCGCAGGCCCACGTTCAACAGCCATTTCGGGTCCAGCTCGATGGTGTCGAACACATAGGCGGCGCGGCTGGTGGCCTTGGTGTTGGTGCCGTTGTAGTTGCGCGCGACGCTGCCGTTCCAGGCATCGTCCGGGTTCGGGTTGCTCAGCGAAGTGCACTGGCCGCCCAGGCTGCCCTTGGCCACGGTGCATATCGGGTTGGCGTTGGGGCTGACGGTGTAGCCGCTGACACGGGTTTCTTCACCGGTGAATTCCAGGCCGGTGGAGTAGGTGTTCTTGAACCCCAGTGCCTGGAAACTGCCGAACAGGTCGGTCTGGTTGGTGGTCGTGGTGGTAGTGGATACGCGGGTGTTGGCGCGGCGCCACACGGTGCCGAACTTGTTGACGTTGAGCTTGCTGTCATCCGGTTGGGTGAGCACGTAGTCCTGGCCGGTGCTGCCGTGGCGCAGGGTGTTTTTCAGCGTCATGTTGTCGTTCAGGTCATGCTCGATGGAGAAGGTGCTGATGTCGGCGCGGGTCTTGCGGAAATCGCGGCTTTTCAACCCGTAGAAATTGTTGCTGTCGCCGCCGTCGTTGGGTTTGTCGTGCACGTGGGCCGTGGCGGTCGCCGAACCGTAGCCATACGGGACACCCGAATCCGGCAGGTCGTCGCTTTCCATGTGGTAGTAGCTGAGGTTGACGCGGGTCGGTGTGCCCAGGCCGAAGGTCAGCGACGGTGCCACGCCCCAACGGTCGTAATTGATCGCATCGCGACCGGCTACGTTCTGTTCGTGGCTCATCAGGTTCAGGCGGAATGCAGCGCTGTCGTCGAGGAACTGGCGGTTCACGTCCAGCACATAGCGGCGCGTCTGGTCGGAACCGTAGGTGAAGCCGCCGTTGGTGAAATCCCGCGCCTGCGGGGTTTTGCTCACCAGGTTGAGGCTGCCACCGGCTGAGCCGCGACCGCCGAACGACGAGTTCGGGCCCTTGCTGACCTCGATGGATTCGATGTCGAAAATCTCACGACTCTGGCCGCCGGTATCGCGCACGCCGTCCAGGTAGGTGTCGCCCTGGGCGTCGAAACCGCGGATGAATGGACGGTCGCCCTGGGGGTTGCCGCCTTCACCGGCGCCGAAGGTAATGCCCGGTACGGTGCGCAAGGCATCCTGTAGCGAGGTGGCGGCGGTGTCCTTGAGCACTTGCTGCGGGACCACGGTGACCGAGCGCGGGGTGTCTACCAGCGGTGCGGTGTATTTCTGCGAAGAGGCTTTTTCTACCTGGTAGGAGGGGGTGTCCTGCTCCTGGCCGGTGATGTTGGTAGCGCCGAGGGAGATAGGGGTGCGCTCGCCTTGTGGTTCGGTGTTTTCAGCCGCCTGCGCCAAATGGGCGGCAGAGCTGGCGCTGAGGGCAACGCCGATGGCCGAAGCCAGCATGCGTGGTGAACTGGCGGTTGTTGTTGGTTTAGTGCGCGACATGACGTGTCCTTTCCCCAAGGATGTGAGGTCGCGGAATATAGGGGTAACAAGACTTTCTATCAATTGCGATACATTGCTATTCGCATTGAATTTACATTCTTTACACTTTCGCCTTACGGTTTTTGCGCGCTGGTTCGTCCCGGCGTTTTACAGGGAGGATAAGAATCAATACCATTGGCGCCTTTCCGATCTCAGGTATTGCCCCATGTTGCTGCACATTCCCGGCCTGTTCTCTCGCGAGGAGGTGCAGCGCATTCGCCAAGCCCTGGAAGAGGCCGAATGGGCCGACGGCAAAGTCACCGCCGGGCATCAATCGGCCAAGGCCAAACACAACCTGCAATTGCCCGAAGGCCATCCGTTGGCCAAGGAAATCGGCGCGGCGATGCTCGAGCGCTTGTGGAGCAACCCGCTGTTTATGTCAGCGGCGTTACCGCACAAGGTGTTTCCGCCGTTGCTCAACTGTTACACCGCCGGCGGCAGTTTTGACTTCCATATCGACAACGCCGTGCGCCAACCCAAAGGCAGTCACGAGCGAGTGCGCACCGACCTGTCATCCACGCTGTTCTTCAGCGACCCCGACGAATACGACGGCGGCGAACTGGAAATCCAGGACACCTTCGGCCTGCAGCGCGTCAAGCTTCCCGCCGGCGACATGGTGCTGTACCCCGGCTCCAGCCTGCACAAGGTCAACGCGGTGACCCGCGGTGCGCGCTACGCCTCGTTCTTCTGGACCCAAAGCCTGGTGCGTGAAGACAGTCAACGCACCCTGCTGTTCGAAATGGACGGCGCCATCCAGCAACTGAGCCGCGACGTGCCCGACCACCCGGCGCTGATCCAGCTTACGGGTACCTATCACAACCTGTTGCGTCGCTGGGTCGAGGTCTGAGATGGGGTTCCTGCTGCGTCGCCAGGAAGTGCTCAATGTCGAACAATTGCAATCGATGCTCGATGATTCCCCGGTGCGCGCCGCCCAGGCGATCCTGATCGCGGCCAGGGAAGGTGTGGTCGATGCCCAGGCCCTGCTCGGGCAGATCCTGCTGGAAGGGCGAGGCATCGCCCGCGATGAAGCGCTGGCGCTGCGCTGGTTCCGTATTGCCGCGCAGGTTGGGCACTTGATGGCGCGCAATATGGCCGGGCGTTGCCTGGAGCACGGTTGGGGCTGTGCGGCCGATGAGGCGGCGGCTGCGCGGGAATACCGGCTGGCAGCAGAGGCCGGGTTGGATTGGGGGCAGTACAACTATGCCAATCTATTGGCGACCGGTCGTGGCGTTGTGCAAGATCAGGCCCAAGCGCTGATGCTTTATCGCCAGGCGGCAGAGCAGGGCCATGCCAAGTCGATGAACCTGGTGGGGCGTTATCTGGAGGATGGGCAATATTGCCCAAGGGATTTTGACGCGGCCGTAGAGTGGTACCGGCGTTCAGCCGAGGCCGGGGATTTTCGTGGGCAGTTCAGTTATGCGGCGGTGTTGGCGGACAGTGGCCAAATCGAAGCGGCCCTGGAGTGGTTGTACAAGGCGCTGGCAGGTGGGAATCTCAAGTTCCTGCGAGTCTCCTCTAATGCATTGGCGTCTGCCGATGATCCACGCGTTCGTGCGATGGCACAGGTTTACCAAGAACACGCAGACCAACTGGAAACGGCTCTCTGGAACAAAGTCGATGAACGGCGATGAATCGAGGTTGTTGCCCCAAGTTAAATCACTATGATTAAGCTTGAATCATATTCAATCACTTGCGCCAGATATCCCCGAGGAGCGTCTTCATGGGTGCCGACACCAAAGTAATGACCGCTCACATTCCCACCGCTCTCGCTCAGAAAGTCGACCAGATGGCCGCGCGCATGGACCGCTCGCGTGGATGGGTGGTGAAGCAAGCGCTTGCCGATTGGGTCGATCAAGAGGAAGAGCGCAGTCGTTTGACGCTTGAGGCGATGGCGGATGTCGATGCGGGTCGCGTGATTGATCATCAGGCAGTGCAGGCTTGGGCTGACAGCCTGGGTACGGACTCGCCGCTGCCGGTTCCGCGCTGATGGAGCTGAAGTGGACAAACAAAGCTTTATCCGACTTGGCTCGATTGTATGACTTTCTCTCTGTAGTGAACCGCCAAGCTGCCGCCCGCACCGTGCAGTCACTGTCCCAGGCGCCGAGTATATTGCTCAGTAATCCGCGTATCGGGGAAAGAATTGAAGAGTTTTCGCCGCGAGACGTAAGAAGAGTTTTGGTCGGCCATTACGAAATGCGCTACGAAATTCAACAGTCCACACTTTATGTTTTACGGTTATGGCACGTTCGCGAGGACCGCTGAAACTTAGTAGCGCGCACAAAAAAGCCCATGACAGGTCATGGGCTATTTCTTGCAGCTTGCAGCTTAAAACTTACCGCTGCTCTTAAACATAAAACGACTTCAACGGCGGAAACCCGTTGAACTCAACTGCGCTGTAGCTGGTGGTGTAGGCACCGGTCGACAGCCAGTATAAACGGTCACCAATCGCCAGGTTCAGCGGCAGGCCGTACTTGTAGTTTTCGTACATGATGTCGGCGCTGTCGCAAGTCGGGCCGGCGATGACCACTTCTTCCATCTCGCCTTTCTTCTCGGTCCAGATCGGGAACTTGATGGCTTCGTCCATGGTTTCGATCAGGCCGGAGAACTTGCCCACATCCGTGTACACCCAGCGCTCGACGGCGGTGCGCGACTTACGCGCCACCAGCACCACTTCGCTGACCAGGATACCGGCGTTGGCGATCAGCGAACGGCCGGGTTCCAGGATGATTTCCGGCAGGTCGTCACCGAAGTCTTCCTTGAGGAAACGGATGATTTCTTCCGCGTAGGTTTCCAGGCTGTTGGTGCGGGTAATGTAGTTGGCCGGGAAGCCACCGCCCATGTTGATCAGCTTCAGGTGAATGCCGTCTTCTTCCTTCAGGCGCTCGAAGATCACTTTGACCTTGGCGATGGCCGCGTCCCACACGCTGATGTCGCGCTGCTGGGAGCCCACGTGGAACGAGATGCCGTAAGGCACCAGGCCCAGGTCACGGGCGAGGATCAGCAGGTCCATGGCCATGTCGGTCTGGCAGCCGAACTTGCGCGACAAAGGCCAGTCAGCCGTGGTCGAGCCTTCGGTGAGGATGCGCACATAGACTTTCGAGCCCGGCGCGGCCTTGGCGATGTTGCGCAGGTCGGCTTCGGAGTCGGTGGAGAACAGGCGCACGCCTTTCTCATAGAAGTAGCGGATGTCCTTGGACTTCTTGATGGTGTTGCCGTAGCTGATACGGTCGGCGCTGACGCCGCGGTCCATGACCTTGTCCAGCTCGTAGATCGATGCGATGTCGAAGCTCGAACCCTTGTCTTTCAACAGGTCGATGATCTCGACGGCCGGGTTGGCCTTGACCGCGTAATACACCTTGGCGAATTCGAAACCGGCGCGCAGGTCGTCGTAGGCCTGGCTGATCATCGCGGTGTCGATCACCACGAACGGGGTTTCCTGTTTGTCGGCGAACGCCTTCATTTTGTCAAACGTGGCGCGCGCGAAATAGTCTTCGACGTTGATCGACATGCTGGGAACTCCTAAGGGCAAACTGTAGTAATCAATGGGTGCAACTGAACGTCCTCCGTATCCCCACTTTGGTTCGCCTACTTCCCAAGGCATGTCGCCGAAAGCAAAAAGGCCATGGGCTACGCTGCCCTTGGCCTTGCTGTCTCGTCGTCAGTACTTGAGCCGGATGGATCGTTTCCAGCATGGACGTTCGGCGCGAACTTTAGGGCTTGACGGGCGTGGGATCAACTAAAAATGTCGCGTTTTTGCACGCGTTCGTCGCGCAGCCGCGTGCAGCTCCTTATGTAACCGACCGGTGTGACGGATTGATGTTCCCCGCAGAAGGGAAATTGAGGGTGCCTGTCTGATTCACCACAGGGCAAATGTGGGAGGGGGCTTGCTCCCGATAGCGGTGTGTCAGCCAAACTTCAGTGACTGACCCGCCGCAATCGGGAGCAAGCCCCCTCCCACATTTTCAGCTGTGTTGTGTCAGGTCAGGCCAGGGCGGTCTCGGCCGGGGAGACGATACTGGTCTTGCCCCCACGCGACTTGCCGGAGCTCAAATACTCGGCAATCGACTCCTGGGTCACTTCACCCAGGAACACTCGCTCGGCATCCATCACCGGCAACCACGAACGGTTGAACTCGTACATGCGCGACAGCAGGATGCGCAGGTGCTCGTCATACGCCGCCGTGGCGTTGAACTCACGCAGATACTGGCCGCAGGTACCGGTCTGACGGTGCAAGTCGCGACGGCGTACATAGCCTAGCGCCTTGTTCTCGGCGCAGGTGACCACCACATAGCGGCGGTCGTGCTCGTCCATCAGCTCCAGCGCATCGGCCACCGGCGTTTCCGGGCTCACCGACGGCGCGTTGTCTGCCGCATCTTCAGCCTTCACCAGCAGCAGACGCTTGAGGGTGCTGTCCTGGCCGACGAAGTTGCTCACAAACTCATCCGCCGGGTGCGCCAGCAGCGTATCAGGATGGTCGATCTGCAGCAGCTTGCCGGCGCGGAAGATCGCAATCTTGTCGCCCAGCTTGATGGCCTCGTCGATGTCGTGGCTGACCATGATCACGGTCTTGTTCAACGCCCGTTGCATCTCGAAGAACTCGTTCTGGATCATTTCACGGTTGATCGGGTCGACCGCGCCGAACGGTTCGTCCATCAGCAGCAATGGCGCATCAGCCGCCAGGGCGCGGATCACGCCGATGCGCTGTTGCTGGCCACCCGACAATTCACGCGGATAGCGGTGCAGGTACTGCTTGGGCTCCAGCTTGATCATGCTCATCAGTTCACGGGCACGGTCGTGGCATTTCTGCTTGTCCCAGCCGAGCAGCTTGGGCACCACCACGATGTTTTCTTCGATGGTCATGTTCGGGAACAGGCCGATCTGCTGGATCACATAGCCGATATTGCGACGCAGGGTCACTTCGTCGAGGTCGGTGGTGTCTTCGCCGTTGATCAGGATCTTGCCCGAGCTGGGCTTGATCAGGCGGTTGATCATTTTCAGCGTCGTACTCTTGCCGCAGCCCGAAGGACCGAGGAATACGCAAATTTCGCCTTCGTTGACGGTCAGGCTTACATCGTTGACGGCGGTAACAGTCTTGCCGTTGCTTTGAAAAGTCTTGGACAGGTTTTGAAGTTCGATCATTTGAGCAATCCTTTTGGAGTCAGCGAGCGTTGCAGCCATTGCAGGAGCAGGTCGGCGAAGATGGCCAGGAGACTGACCAGCACGGCGCCGACGATCAGCATCGACATGTCGCTGCGGCTGATGGAAGCCAGAATAAGTACACCCATGCCACCAGCGCCGATGGTGGCGGCGATGGTCATCACACCGATGTTCATCACTACCGCAGTGCGCACGCCGGCGAGGATCACCGGCACCGCAATCGGCAGTTCCACCATGCGCAGGCGCTGGCCAAAGGTCATGCCGATGCCTTTGGCGGCCTCGCGAATGCCCGGTTCGACACCGGTGAGCGCCAGGTAGGTGTTACGCATGATCGGCAACAGCGAGTAGAGGAACACGGCGGTGATCGCCGGCATCGGCCCCAGGCCCTGGCCGAACTTGGAATAGAACGGCAGCAGCAGGCCGAACAGTGCGATGGACGGTACGGTCAGCAGCACCGTGGCACTGGCCTGCAGCGGGCCGGCCAGGGTGGGGAAGCGCGTCATCAGGATGCCCAGGGGCACGCCGATCAGGATCGCGAGGATAACCGCGATGCCAACCAGGGTGATGTGCTGCCAGGTCAGGTGCAGGACCTGGGCCCAATCAAGGTGGGAAAAGGCGTTCAAAAATTCCATGTCTTTTCCTCTTATTGATTGATCGGATGCTGGCGCAGGAAATCTGCGGCAACAGCGGACGGGCTTTCATGGCCAACGTCGACCCGCGCATTCAGCTGGCGCATGGTTTCGTCATCGAACAGCGCGGCCAGCGGCTTGAGCTCGGCGGCCAGTTGCGGGTGCTGGTCGAGGTATTCCTTGCGGATCACCGGGGCGGCGGTGTAGTCCGGGAAGTAGTGCTTGTCGTCCTCCAGCAGCTTCAATTTGAAGGCGTTCAGGCGACCGTCGGTGGTGTAGACCAAACCGGCAAACACTTGGCCATTGCGCAGCGCGGTGTAGACCAGCCCGGCGTCCATCTGCCGGGTGTTGTTGCGCGTGAGGTTCATGTCGTACAGCTTGACCATGCCGGCCAGGCCGTCGGAGCGGTTGGCGAACTCGGTGTCCAGGGCGACCAGGCGGTGTTCCTTAGTGTCTGCGGCCATGGCGCGGGTGAGGTCACTGATGCTGTTGATCTCGGGATGTTCCTGCGCGACTTTCTCCGGCAACGCCAGGGCGTAGGTGTTGCTGAAGCGCGACGGCGACAGCCAGACCAGGCCTTTTTTCGCGTCGAGTTCCTTCACCCGTGCGTAGGACTGGGCGCTGTCGAGTTTCTCGTCGATGTGGTTGTACGCCACCAGCGACACGCCGGTGTATTCCCAGATCAGGTCCAACTGGCCGCTTTCCTGGGCGCTGCGCGCCAGGTTACTGCCCAGGCCACCGGTCACCTGGGCGTCGTAGCCCTTGGTGCGCAGGTACTGGGAGGTGATTTCGGCCAGCAGGGTCTGTTCGGTGAACACCCGGGCGCCGATGCGGATCAGGGGTTTTTCAGCGGCTTGCGCAATACCTGCAAACAGCAGGACGCAGCCGAGTACCAAGCTTAGTTTTTTCATGTCGATTCCTTACCAGGCCTTAAGACGGGCGCAACCCGCGTTCCAGCCAGAGGCGGCTGGCCAGGGTCACCAGGCCATCGAGCAGCAGTGCCAGCAGTGCGGTGCACGCGGCGCCGAGCAGCAGTTGCGGCTGATTGTTCAGGGCGATGCCGGGGAAGATCAGGCTGCCGAGGCTGTTGGCGCCGATCAGGAATGCCAGCGGCGCGGTACCGACGTTGATCGCCAGGGCCACACGCACGCCACCGATAATGATCGGCACGGCGTTGGGCAACTCCACGCGAAACAGCACCTGGCGCGGCGTCATGCCAATGCCGGTGGCGGCTTCCTTGAGTGAGCCCTGCACATTTTTCAGGCCCTCGTAGGTGTTACGCACGATGGGCAGGAGGGAGGCGAGGAACAGCGCGAAGATCGCCGGGCCGCTGCCGATGCCGAGGACGCCGAGGGCGATGGCCAGTACGGCCAGGGGAGGGACGGTGTTGCCGATATTGAAGATCTGCATGAAACGTTCTGCGCGCCCGACCATGTTCGGTCGGCTGAGCAGGATGCCAGCGGGGAGGCCCACAATCAGGGCGGCCAGCATGGACACTAAAACCAGAATCAGATGAGCTTGCAGGTAAAACAACAAATCGTCGCGGTACAGTTCGATCGTGTTGATGCCGATCCAGTGGACCAGCAGGGCCAGGAGCGCGACGACAACCGCGCCTCCTATCAGCCCTTTGCCATAGCGAATAGCCACAGGCGGACTCCTTTTTTCTTTTGTCGGCGAACACATTTCCGAGCGGCAATGCCATTACTGGCTGTCGGCAATGAGTTCGCGAAAAGCAGCTCGCCGATACTGGCAAATGCAGTATGCGATCGAGCCATGAGCGCAGCCTCGTCAGGCTAACTTGCTGATTTTTCAGCCCCTGTTCCGAGTGCGTTAGCAGGGGAGTGGACGTCTCTACCTTTTAAAAGGTTCCACACTTGGCACTATTTAGCCACCCCCAATCGGGTGAACGGTGGTCCGGCGCCTGGGGTTTGCGCTATACTCGCCGCCCTTTTTTGACTCACCTGCCAGGCGATTTCCCATGACCCACCAGGCCGCCGAAGTCGCGAAACGCCGCACTTTCGCCATTATTTCCCACCCCGATGCCGGTAAAACCACCATCACCGAAAAGCTCCTGCTGATGGGCAAGGCAATCGCGGTGGCCGGCACGGTGAAGTCCCGCAAATCCGACCGCCATGCCACGTCCGACTGGATGGAGATGGAGAAGCAACGGGGTATTTCCATTACCACGTCGGTCATGCAGTTCCCGTATCGCGACCACATGATCAACCTGCTCGATACCCCGGGCCACGAAGACTTCTCCGAAGACACCTACCGCACCCTGACCGCGGTGGACTCGGCGTTGATGGTCCTGGACGGCGGTAAAGGCGTCGAGCCACGCACAATCGCGCTGATGGACGTGTGCCGTCTGCGCGACACGCCGATTGTCAGCTTCATCAACAAACTCGACCGCGATATCCGCGACCCCATCGAGCTGCTGGATGAAATCGAAGCCGTCCTGAAGATCAAGGCCGCGCCGATTACCTGGCCGATTGGTTGCTACCGCGACTTCAAGGGCGTGTACCACCTGGCCGATGACTACATCATTGTCTACACCGCCGGCCACGGCCATGAACGCACCGATGTGAAAATCATCGAAAAGCTCGACTCCGACGAAGCGCGTGCGCACCTGGGCGACGAGTACGACCGTTTTGTCGATCAGCTGGAACTGGTGCAGGGCGCCTGCCATGAGTTCAATCAGCAGGAATTCCTCGACGGCCAGTTGACTCCAGTGTTCTTCGGGACGGCCCTGGGCAACTTCGGTGTCGATCACGTACTCGACGCCGTCGTGAACTGGGCGCCAAAGCCCCTTGCCCGCGTTGCCAACGAGCGCACCGTCGAACCGGTTGAAGAGAAATTCACCGGCTTTGTGTTCAAGATCCAGGCGAACATGGACCCCAAGCACCGCGACCGCATCGCCTTCATGCGTATCTGCTCAGGCCGTTACGAAAAAGGCATGAAGATGCGCCACGTGCGCACCGGCAAGGACGTACGCATCGGCGATGCCCTGACGTTCTTCTCCTCCGAGCGTGAACAGCTCGAAGAAGCCTACGCCGGCGACATCATCGGCCTGCACAACCACGGCACCATCCAGATCGGCGACACCTTCACCGAAGGCGAAGCGCTGGGCTTCACCGGTATCCCGCACTTCGCCCCGGAACTGTTCCGCCGCGTACGCCTGCGCGACCCGCTCAAATCCAAGCAACTGCGCCAGGGCTTGCAGCAATTGGCGGAAGAGGGCGCCACCCAGGTGTTCTTCCCCGAGCGCAGCAACGACATCATCCTCGGCGCCGTGGGTGTGCTGCAGTTCGACGTGGTCGCCAGCCGCTTGAAGGAAGAATACAAAGTGGAGTGCTCCTACGAGCCGATCACCGTGTATTCGGCGCGCTGGATCGATTGCAGCGATAAGAAGAAACTGGAAGAGTTCTCCAACAAGGCCGTGGAAAACCTGGCGGTGGACGGCGGTGGACACCTGACCTACCTGGCGCCGACGCGGGTCAACCTGGCGCTGATGGAAGAGCGCTGGCCGGACGTGAAATTCCGGGCGACGCGTGAGCACCATTAAGGGCTGAGCGGTAAAGAACAGGGCGAAGCTGTGATGGCTTCGCCCTTTTTCATGCCCGCTGCAGTCCCAAATGTGGGAGGTGGCTCAATGTAGGAGCGAGCTTGCTCGCGAAAAACGTCCAGGCAACGCGTTCATTCTGGATAAACGCGGGGGCCCTGAGTTCTTCGCGAGCAAGCTCGCTCCTACATTATTGAGGGCTTGCCCCCTCCCACATTTGGATCTTCATAACGCCATGAATTGGCGAGAACCCTGCTTCGGGTCTAGCGTTTACCCACCGACTGTAAAGGAGACTGCCGTGCGAAATGCTCAAAGTGCCATCACCCTGGTGCTGCTGGCCGCCCTGGGGCTGACAAGCTTTCCGGTATGGGCCGACGCCGGAGCGCCCCAGTGGAAAGACACCGGTCCGGTCACCAAGAAAAAGCAGAACGAGGTCAACTCGGGCAGCTGGCAACCCCAGCCCCAGCCCACAGATGTCAAAGACCCGGAAAACCCCATCAACGAAGGGGAAGACAGTGTGACCTTCGACGACGGCGAGACCTGATACCTGGCAAGAACGGCACATTCGGACTAGCTTTCATTCTGGCGACGGTAACCGCCGTCGTGAGGGGTTCACCTACTGACTGGACGGAATCGACCATGAGTATTTTTCAACGCGTGGTGTTGTTGATCAAGGTGCTGGTGCTGTTGTCCATGGGGATGTCGACAGCCTGGGCGCAGAACCCGGTGCAGGGCGCAGCGGTTGCGCAGGGTGCCCAGAGCACGCACTTGCAGTTGGCCAAGTCCGAGGCAGAGCCTGGCGATCAGGGCCAGGGCGGCAGCGAAGATGACGATGACTCGACGACCGACGAGCCGGACAGCGACACTCCGGAAGATGAAGGCGACAGCCAGACGTAAACCCTGCGCAAAAAGAAGCCCCTCCCGCCCGGCTGATGCGCAACCGGGCGGGAAGGGCTGTAAAACTCATTTACACCGCAGGCCCCCCTGTAGGAGCGAGCTTGCTCGCGAAGAACGCACGGGCAACGCGTAAAACCGGATGCCTGCGTTATCGTTGGCGCTTTTCGCGAGCAAGCCCGCTCCTACAGGGGCAATCGTCTCGCCTCAGGCCACGAATTGCTCCGCGTAGTGGCAAGCCACCTGGCGGTTATCCAGCGGCCGCAACAGCGGCTCCTCGGTGCTGCAACGCGCCGTGGCGTACGGGCAGCGCTTGTGGAAAGCACAGCCAGACGGCGGGTTCAGCGGGTTGGGCAGCTCGCCGACGATCTTGATCTTCGGCTTGTTCGGGTCCGGGTGAATGGTCGGCGTGGCCGACAGCAGCGCCTGGGTGTACGGGTGCAGGGGACGGGCGTAGATGTCTTCCTTGGGGCCCACTTCTACCGGGCGCCCGAGGTACATCACCATCACGTCGTCGGCAACGTGTTGCACCACCGCCAGGTTGTGGGAGATGAACACGTAGGCGGTGTTGAATTTCTGCTGCAGGTCCATGAACAGGTTGAGCACCTGGGCCTGAATCGACACGTCCAGCGCCGAGGTCGGTTCGTCCGCCACCAGCACTTTGGGTTGCAGCATCATCGCCCGGGCCAGGGCGATCCGCTGACGCTGGCCACCGGAGAACATGTGGGGGTAGCGCTGATAATGCTCGGGGCGCAGGCCCACTTGTTTCATCATCGCCTGCACTTTCTCGCGGCGTTCGGCGGCGGACAGGTTGGTGTTGATCAGCAGCGGCTCGCCGAGCTGGTCACCGACCTTCTGGCGTGGGTTCAACGAGGCGTACGGGCTCTGGAACACCATCTGCACGTCTTTGCGCAATTGCTTGCGCTGGGCCTTGTCGGCGCCGGCCACTTCCTGGCCGGCGATTTTAAGCGAGCCGGACGATGGCTCTTCGATCAGCGTCAAGGCACGGGCCAGGGTGGACTTGCCGCAACCCGACTCGCCTACCACGGCGAGGGTCTTGCCGGCTTCCAGTTCGAAGGACACACCATTGAGGGCGCGCACCGTGGCGTGGCCCTTGAACAGGCCACGGGACACTTCATAGTGACGGGTCAGGTCGCGGGCGGTAAGAACGACGGCCATTACGCCACCTCCTGGTTCAAGGGGTAGAAGCAGCGCGCAAGGCTGTTGGTTTTCGGATCAAGGCCGGGACGCTGGGTGCGGCAGTTATCCTGCACGTACGGGCAACGCGGCGACAGCAGGCAACCTTGCGGGCGGTCATAGCGGCCCGGCACGATGCCCGGCAGCGTGGCCAGCCGCGTGGCGCCCAGGCTGTGTTCCGGAATCGCCTTGAGCAGCGCTTCGCTGTAAGGGTGCGCCGGGATGTCGAACAGTTGCGGCACCTGGCCCACTTCCACGGCTTGGCCGGCGTACATCACGCAGACGCGCTGGGCGGTTTCAGCCACCACCGCGAGGTCGTGAGTGATCAGCACCAGGCCCATGTTCTGTTCTTTCTGCAGGGCCAGCAGCAGTTCCATGATCTGCGCCTGGATGGTTACGTCCAGGGCCGTGGTCGGTTCGTCGGCGATCAGCAGTTTCGGCTCGCCGGCAATCGCCATCGCGATAGCTACACGCTGGCTCATGCCGCCGGACAGCTGGTGCGGGTAGGCATCCATACGGCTGGCGGCGCCAGGGATTTCCACCTTTTCCAACAGTTCGATGGCGCGCTTGCGCGCTTGCTTGCCGGACATTTTCAGGTGCAGGCGCAGCACTTCTTCGATCTGGAAACCCACGGTGTAGCTGGGGTTCAGTGCGGTCATCGGGTCCTGGAACACCATCGCCAGGTCTTTGCCGACGATCTGGCGGCGCTGGCGGTTGCTCAGCTTGAGCATGTCCTTGCCGTCAAAGGTCAGTGCGTCGGCGGTGACGATGCCGGGGTGTTCGATCAGGCCCATCAGCGCCATCATGGTCACGGATTTACCCGAGCCCGACTCGCCAACGATCGCCAGTACTTCGCCTTTGTCGACCGAAATGTCCAGGCCATCGACCACCGGCACGGCGGTCTTGTCGCCGAAGCGGACGTTGAGATTCTTGATTTCTAACAGTGACATGGGAATCTCCTCAGGCGGCGTTCTTGAGTTTCGGGTCCAGCGCGTCGCGCAGGCCGTCACCCATCAAGTTGATTGCCAGCACGCTGAGCAAAATGGTCAGGCCAGGCAGGCTCACTACCCACCAGGCGCGTTCGATGTAGTCGCGGGCCGAAGCCAGCATGGTGCCCCACTCCGGGGTTGGCGGTTGTACGCCAAGGCCGAGGAAGCCCAGGGCCGCGGCATCGAGAATCGCCGACGAAAAGCTCAAGGTCGCTTGGACGATCAGCGGCGCCATGCAGTTGGGCAGCACGGTGATGAACATCAGGCGCGGCAGGCCGGCACCGGCGAGGCGCGCAGCGGTCACGTAGTCGCGGTTCAGTTCGCCCATCACCGCGGCGCGGGTCAGGCGCACGTAGGACGGCAGCGACACGATGGCGATGGCGATCACGGTGTTGATCAGGCCAGGGCCTAGGATCGCGACAATGGCTACAGCCAGCAGCAGCGACGGCAACGCCAGCATGATGTCCATCAAGCGCATGATGGTCGGGCCAAGCAAGCGCGGAAAGAACCCGGCGAACAGGCCCAGCAGGATGCCCGGGATCAGCGACATCACCACCGACGACAAACCGATCAGCAGCGACAGGCGCGAGCCCTGGATCAGGCGCGAGAGCAAATCACGGCCCAGTTCGTCGGTGCCCAGCAGGAACTGGATCTGCCCGCCTTCCAGCCAGGCCGGAGGGGTCAGCAGGAAGTCGCGGTACTGCTCGCTGGGGTTATGCGGGGTCACCCACGGGGCGAAGATCGCGCAGAACACGATCACCAGCATGAACAGCAGGCCGGCAACCGCGCCTTTGTTCTTGGAGAAGGCTTGCCAGAATTCTTTGTACGGAGACGGGTACAGCAGGCTTTGATCGACTGCTGACACTGGAGTAGGTGTGGTCATGGTCATGATCTCAGCGCTGGTGACGGATGCGTGGGTTGGCGAAGCCGTAGAGGACGTCCACGACGAAGTTCACCAGGATCACCAGGCAGGCGATCAACAGAATGCCGTTCTGCACCACCGGGTAGTCCCGCGCGCCAATGGCTTCGATCAGCCATTTGCCGATGCCGGGCCACGAGAAGATGGTTTCGGTCAGTACCGCACCGGCCAGCAGGGTGCCGACTTGCAGGCCGACCACGGTGAGCACCGGAATCAGCGCGTTGCGCAGGCCGTGTACGAAGACCACGCGTGCTGGCGACAGGCCCTTGGCCTTGGCGGTACGGATGTAGTCTTCACGCAATACTTCGAGCATCGAGGAGCGGGTCATCCGCGCAATCACCGCCAGCGGGATGGTGCCGAGCACGATGGCCGGCAGGATCAGGTGGTGCAGGGCGTCCCAGAACGCGTCCGGCTCGTCGGCCAGCAGCGTGTCGATGAGCATGAAGCCGGTGCGCGGCTCGATGTCATAGAGCAGGTCGATACGCCCGGAGACCGGGGTCCAGCCCAGGCTCACCGAGAAGAACATGATCAGGATCAGGCCCCACCAGAAGATCGGCATCGAATACCCCGCCAGGGAAATGCCCATCACCCCATGGTCGAACAGGGACCCTCGCTTCAAGGCCGCGATCACCCCGGCCAGCAGGCCCAGGATACCGGCGAACAACAAGGCGGCCATGGACAGTTCCAGGGTCGCCGGGAAGAGTGCGGTGAACTCGGTCCACACGCTGGTGCGGGTACGCAGCGATTCGCCAAGGTCGCCCTGGGCGAGCTTGCCGACGTAATCCAGGTATTGCGCATACAGCGGCTTGTTAAGGCCAAGGCGCTCCATTGCCTGTGCGTGCATCTCGGGGTCGACGCGGCGTTCGCCCATCATGACTTCTACGGGGTCGCCTGGAATCATGCGAATCAACGCAAACGTCAGCAACGTGATGCCGAAGAACGTGGGGATCAATAACCCCAGTCGGCGGGCAATAAAACTAAACATCTTGGTGTATACCTCAATCAGCCGGTTAGGCAGGTTCGGCGCCGTCAGGGTCGACGGCGCCGAGCGTTTTTCTTATTACTTCACCTGGGTGGTGGCGAAGTTATTGGTCCCCAGAGGGCTTTGGGTGAAGCCTTCTACGTTCTTGCGCATGGCGGTGAACAGTTTCGGATAAGCCATGGGCAGCCATGGTTGGTCCTTATCGAAAACATCCTGTGCTTGTTCATAGAGTGCAGCGCGCTCGGCCGGTTCAGCGATGGCGCGCGCTTTGTCGATCAAGTCTTGAAACTCCTTGTTACACCAGCGCGCGTAGTTTTCGCCGTTTTTCGCTGCATCGCAACTCAGGTTTGGCGTAAGGAAGTTGTCAGGGTCGCCGTTATCACCGACCCAGCCCGCCGAAACCATGTCGTGCTCGCCGTTTTTGGCGCGCTTGAGCATTTCGCCCCATTCCATGACTCTGATGTTGACCTTCAGGCCAATCTGCGCCAGATCCGCCTGCATGCGCTGGGCGCCGAGCATTGGATTGGGGTTGGTCGGGCCGCCGCCGTTACGGGTGAACAGGGTGAACTCGGTGCCTTCCGGTACGCCGGCTTCCTTGAGCAGGGCGCGGGCCTTGTCCAGGTCGCGGGGTGGGTTCTTCAGCTTGTCGCTGAAGCCCAGCAAGGTCGGCGGATACGGGCCGGTACCCACCACGGCGTTGCCTTTGCCGAACAGGGCTTCGGTATAGCCGGCCTTGTCGAACGCGATGTTGATGGCGTGACGCACCCGCGCATCGCTCATGTATTTGTGGGTTGTGTTCAGCGCGGTGTAACTGGTGGTCATCGCCGCCAGTTCATCGACTTTCAGGTTGGGGTCTTTCTTGATGCTGGGGATGTCATCCGGCTTGGGGAACAGCGCGATCTGACATTCATTGGCCTTGAGCTTCTGCAGGCGCACGTTGTTGTCGGTGCTGATCGCCAGGATCAGCGGGTCGACTGCCGGTTTGCCGCGGAAGTAGTCGGGGTTGGCCTTGAAGCGCGCCTGGGCGTCTTTCTGATAACGGGTGAAGATGAACGGGCCAGTGCCGATAGGCTTGGCGTTCAGATCCTCGGTCTTGCCGGATTTGAGCAACTGGTCGGCGTATTCCTTCGAATGGATTGAAGAGAATGCCATGCCCAGGTCGGCCAGGAACGGTGCTTCAGGACGGGTCAGGGTAAAGACAACGGTGTAATCGTCGGTCTTCTCTACGCTCTTGAGCAGTTCCTTGAAGCCCATGCTTTCGAAGTACGGATAGCCCACGAGGGACTTTTTATGCCAAGGATGATTCGGGTCCAGCTGGCGCTGGAAGCTCCAAAGCACGTCGTCGGCATTCATGTTGCGCGTGGGTTTGAAATAGTCGGTGGTGTGGAACTTGATGTCTTCACGCAGGTGGAACGTGTAGGTCAGGCCATCGGCGCTGATTTGCGGCAGGTCCTTGGCCAGGGCCGGGACCACTTCGGTGGTGCCGGGCTTGAAGTCCACCAGGCGGTTGAACATGGTCTCCGCAGCGGCGTCAGCGGTCACGGCGGTGGTGTACAGGACCGGGTCAAAACCCTCCGGGCTGGCTTCGGTGCAGACCACCAGCGGTTTGGCCGAAACGCCGATCGCCACGCTCAGCAGCGCGGCGGCCATGGCAGCTTGTAACGGGAGCATTTTCATTCAGAGCCCTCTGCAATCGATGGAGCCAGAAACGCGTAGACGGCGGGCTCGTCCTGAGCCCGCCGCCTGCCTGGCGCTAATTAAAGAATGTTGAACGGGATGGTGGTCACCAGACGGAACTCTTTGATGTTGCCGTCAGCCTGTTCGGAACTGGCACGGTGAGTGACGTAGGTTGCACGAATAGTCGTGGCCTTGAGCGGGCCGCTCTGGATCGCGTAGGACGAACCCACGCCGTATTCCTGGTGCTTCTCGCCGTCCATCAGGCGCAGGTCGCTGCGGCTCTCACCGGCGGTACCGTAGGCGGTACCGTTGTAGTGAGTACCGTCGATGCCCCAGCCGCGTGCCGAGTAGACGTTGAACTTCAGGCCTGGCACGCCGTATTCGGCCATGTTGATACCGTAGGCGATCTGGAAGGACTTCTCGTTCGGGCTGTTGAAGTCCGAGGTCAGGGAGTTGGCCAGGTAGATACCGTTGGTTTCGTGCAGGTAGTCGAAGTACTCGTCACCGTTCACTTCTTGGTACGAGAAGGTCAGGCTGTGGGCCTGGTGGGTCAGCCCGAGGGACAACGAGTAAGTATCGTTGTCGATGTTGCCCATCTTCTTGCTGCCGGTGTCGGTAGTCTTGTAGTAGTTCAGGCCGGTGGTCAGTGCCAGGGTCTGTGCATCACCCAGTTCATGGGTAGCACCGAAGTAGTACTGGTTCCAGAAATCTTCGACGTTCGCGGCGAATACGCTGGTTTTCAGGCTCTTGAATGGCTGGTAGTTGAAGCCCAGGGTCTTGACCTTGTCGGTTTCCTGGCCATTGCCGTATTCGGAGCGGAATTTCGACAGACTCTGTTCGGTACGTGGCGAAACGCGATCGAAGATACCGCCCTGGAACGACAGGTTGCTGAACTCTTCGCTGTTGAAGCTCACACCTTCAAAGCTCGACGGCAGGGCACGGTTGCCGATGGTGTCGACGATACCGGTACTGAAGTTCTGGCGACCGGCGGTCAAGGTGGTGTTCGAGACACGGAACTTGACGTTGGCCAGGCCCAGTTTGCTCCATTGGCCTACCGCGTCACCGCCGGAGTCAGCGAGGGTGCGGTTGGAACCACCGGCAATGTCCTTGCGGTCGCGGTCAAGGGCGATGAAGTTGTAAGCAGCGACTTCAGTGCTGACGCCAACGGTGCCTTGGGTGAAGCCCGAGGTGTAGTTGAGGATGGTGCCCTGAGCCCAGTTGATACGACGGGAGATCGGAGTCTTCACGCCGTCTTTGCGGTAGCTGAAGCGGTCGTTGCGGAACTTCATTTCGTTCGCGTACCAGTTACGGGTAGTACCGCCCAGGCTTTGACCGTCGATAAAGCCCTTGGCCTCGCTTTGGGCGCTGGTGCCGGCCAATGTGGTAGGAACGAAATCCTGGCTGGCGGATTCAGCGAAGGCGGTTGCCGTGATGCTGCTGATGGCCAAGGCCAGAAGCGCTTTGCTGCTCAGTTTCATGGGTGAAGCTCCTTTGGTTCTCTTTTTTATGCCGGTCTTTTTAGGTGAACCGGCTATTGGGTGTGTAACGCGTTCAAGCTGTTGCAAACGTTTGGCGTAGGAAAAATCCCAACAAAAGCATGCACGTTTGCCGAAGGGCCAGCTTGGCCCCCCGCAATCCGGTTATTTTCTTATGGGGTGATACTGACGCCCGAGAACACGTTGCGGCCGAAGGGGCTCACCTTGAAGCCTTCGACTTTGGCGCTTAACGGCTGGTTGACCGTCGAGTGGGCGACTGGCGTGATCGGCACCTGCTGCTTGAGCAGTTGCTGCGCCTGTTTGTACAGAACAGTCCTTTGTTCACGGTCGGTCACGACCTTGGCTTGCTTGATCAGCTTGTCGTACGCCGGGTCACACCACATGGAGTAGTTGTTCCCGCCGATGGCGTCGCAGCTGTAGAGGGTGCCCAGCCAGTTGTCCGGGTCACCGTTGTCGCCGGTCCAGCCGATCAGGCTGATATCGTGCTCACCGTTCTTGGTGCGCTTGATGTACTCGCCCCATTCGTAGCTGACGATCTTCACTTTCAGGCCGATCTTGGCCCAGTCGTTCTGCAGCATTTCGGCCATCAGCTTGGCGTTGGGGTTGTACGGACGTTGTACCGGCATCGCCCACAAGGTGATCTCGGTGCCTTCCTTCACGCCGGCGGCCTTGAGCAGCTCCTTGGCTTTTTCCGGGTTGTAGGCGGCGTCCTTGATGCTGTCGTCGTAGGACCACTGGGTCGGCGGCATGGCGTTGACCGCCAGTTGCCCGGCGCCCTGGTACACCGCGTTGAGAATGCTCTGCTTGTTCACCGCCATGTCCAGCGCCTGGCGCACTTCGAGCTGATCGAAGGGTTTGTGGCGCACGTTGTAGGCGATGTAGCCGAGGTTGAAGCCGGGCTTGGTCAGCAGTTGCAGGTTTGGATCGGCCTTGAGCGCGTCGACATCGGCGGGGCGCGGGTGCAGGGTGACCTGGCACTCGCCGGCCTTGAGCTTCTGCACGCGCACCGAAGCGTCGGTATTGATGGCGAAGATCAACTGGTCAAGCTTGACCTTGCTCGGGTCCCAATACTGTTTGTTTGCCACGTAACGGATCTGCGAGTCTTTCTGATAGCGCTGGAACACAAACGGGCCAGTGCCGATTGGCTTCTGGTTGATATCGCTGGGTTTGCCTTCCTTGAGCAACTGCTCGGCATATTCGGCCGAGAGGATCGCGGCGAAGCTCATGGCGATGTTTTGCACGAACGCGGCGTCGACCGTGTTCAAGGTCATCACCACGGTGTGCGGGTCGGTTTTCTCGACCTTGGCAATGTTCTTGTTCAGGCTCATGCCGTTGAAGTACGGGAACTCGGTGGGGTAGGCCTTGCGAAACGGATGCTCGGGGTCAAGCATGCGGTTGAAGGTGAACAGCACGTCGTCGGCGTTGAAGTCGCGCGTCGGCTTGAACTCCTTGCTGCTGTGGAACTTCACCCCTTCGCGCAGGTGGAAGGTGTAAGTCAGCCCGTCTTCGGAAATATCCCACTTGGTTGCCAGCCCAGGCACCACATCAGTTGCACCTTTTTCGAACTCGACCAGGCGGTTGTACAACGGCTCCGCGGCATCGTTGTCGGTGGCGGTGGTGTATTGCGCGGTGTCAAAGCCTGCCGGGCTGCCCTCGGAGCAGAACACCAGGCTCTTCTTGTCGGCGGCCTGAGCGGTCGTAGCCATAGCCAGCAGGCTGGTGGCAAACATTGCGGATAGAACGATGGTATGGCGCATGACGATTCCGATCCTTGTCTGTAGTTATCAACAGCGAGCAATCCCTCAGGCCTGTAGCCAGGGGGACATCACTGGTCCCACACGCGGTAAGTGCCTTTCCCAAGTTGGTGCCTCTGCAGTCCTACGACGTTATGGGTCGCGGACTTCGCAGTAAATGCGCCAAATCGGACTGACCCTGTAGGCAACGGAGGCACGAAGCGCAGTTCATTGCTGTAGGACGGCAACGGTTGCGAATGTGGTCTGTTTCCTACGGGCCTGGCAGATGTAATAACGGCGGCGTTATGAAACGCCGCCGCTATCGATCCTTACTTGCCGCTTACGCTGACGCCGTAGAAGGAGTTCAAGCCAAACGGGCTGATCTTGAAGTCCTGCACGGTGTTGCGCATGGGTTGATACACCGTCGAGTGCGCGATAGGTGTGTAAGGCAGTTCATGTTTAAGCAGTTGTTGCGCCTGTTTGTACAGTTCGGTGCGCTTGGCAACGTCAGTGGTCGCCTTGGCCTGGCTGATCAAGGCGTCGTAATCCTTGTTGACGAATTTGGAGAAGTTGTTGCCGTTCAATGCCGGGGACGAAAAGAGCGTGCCCAGCCAGTTGTCCGGGTCACCATTGTCACCGCTCCAGCCAATGATCATGGCCTGGTTCTCGCCACCTTTGGAACGCTTGATGTACTCGCCCCACTCGTAGCTGACGATGTTGACCTTCAGGCCGATCTGTTTCCAGTCGCTCTGCAGCATCTCGGCCATCAGCTTGGCGTTCGGGTTGTACGGACGCTGGACTGGCATGGCCCACAGGGTGATCTCGGTGCCTTCCTTGATGCCGGCTTCCTTGAGCAGTTCCCTGGCTTTTGCAGGGTCGTACTTGGCATCCTTGATGGTGGTGTCGTACGACCATTGGGTTGGCGGCATGGCGTTGACGGCCAGTTGGCCTGCGCCTTGGTAAACGGAGTCGATGATCTGTTGCTTGTTGACCGACATGTCCAGCGCCTGGCGAACCCGCAGGTCAGCCAATGGGTTCGGCGTGGTCTGGCCCTTGAGCACAGGCATCACGTTGTAGGCGATGTAACCCAGGTTGAAACCGGCCTGGTGCGGCATCTTCATGTCCTTGTCCGCTTCCAGTGGCTTGATGTCCGCCGGGCGAGGATAGGCTGTGATCTGGCACTCGTTCTTCTTCAGTTTCTGGATGCGGACCGAAGGGTCCGTGGAGATCGCGAAGATCAGGTTGTCGATCTTGACGTCTTCAGGCTTCCAGTATTCCTTGTTGCCGGTGAAGCGAATGTTGGAGTCTTTCTGATAGCTCTTGAACACGAACGGGCCAGTGCCGATTGGCTTCTGGTTGATGTCGCTGGCTTTGCCTTCCTTCAACAGCTGGGCGGCGTATTCGGCCGACTGGATCGAGGCGAAGCTCATGGCCAGGTTCTGGATGAAGGCGGCGTCCACGGTGCCAAGGGTGAACTTGACGGTGTGGTCATCGACCTTTTCGATGTTCTTGATGTTCTTGTCCATCTCCATGTCCGAGAAATACGGGAACTCGGTGGGATAGGCTTTGCGGAACGGGTCGTCCTTGTTGATCATGCGGTTGAACGTGAAGAGCACGTCATCGGCATTGAACTCACGAGTCGGCTTGAAGTACGGGGTGGTGTGGAACTTGACGCCTTCGCGAAGGTGGAAGGTATACGTCAGGCCGTCCGGGGACACGTCCCAGCTGGTGGCGAGGCCAGGAACCACGGCGGTGCCGCCACGTTCGAACTGGCTCAGGCGGTTGAACATGGTTTCGGCCGAGGCATCGAAGTCTGTTCCGGTGGTGTACTGGCCTGGGTCAAAACCGGCCGGGCTCCCTTCGGAGCAGAACACCAGGTTAGCTGCCGCTTGGGCAAATGGGGCTGCGGCCATAAGGCCAGCGCTCACTAATATCGGAAGGACTGCGTGTTTAAGCATGTTGGCCTCATGATTTGTTGTCATTTTTGGTGGTGAGGGCGACCTCGTGAGTCGGCCTGCGGATACTTATGCAGGCGCCATACCCATTGCAAGATGTTGAGCGGCTGCGAGCGCCAAACAGTGGGACGAGCGTACAAGAATGTCGCATTTATGAAAGTTTGGACATAAATGCGTCAGTTTGGCGGGTTTTTTCGGTGCGCAGGCCGCACCGAAAAAGCCCAAACGAGGCGTCTAGCGCACTCGATTGGGGCGTTGTTGTTACTTATCTAGACTCACGCCGTAGAACGGTGTCAGCCCGAACGGGCTGATCTTGAAATCGCGAACTTCCTTGCGCAGGGGCTGGAAAACCGTCGAGTTCGCAATAGGCGTTATAGGTACTTGTTCCTTAAGGATTTGTTGAGCCTGTTGATACCACTTGATGCGCTGCTCGCGGTCGTTGCTGACCTTGGCCTGCTGCACCAGCTTGTCATAGGCCGGGTTACACCATTTGGCGTAATTGCTGCCCTTGACCGCGGCACAACTGTAGAGCACGCCAAGCCAGTTATCCGGGTCGCCGTTGTCGCCGGTCCAGCCGTAGATCATCGCGTCATGTTCGCCATTTTTGGCGCGCTTGATGTATTCGCCCCACTCATAGCTGACGATGTTGGCCTTGATACCGACCTTGGCCCAATCCTGCTGGATCATCTGCGCGGACATGCGCGCGTTGGGGTTGGAGGCGCGTTGTACGGTCATTGCCCACAAGTTGATGGTGGTACCTGGTGCAACCCCTGCTTCTTTTAGTAGCGCCCGGGCTTTGGTCGGGTCGTAGGGGGCGTCCTTGATGTTCGGGTCATAAGACCACTGCGCGGGAGGCAGGGCGTTCTGCGCCAATTGTCCGGCGCTCTGGTACACGGCCTTGATGATGGCCGGTTTGTCGATGGCCATGTCCAGGGCCTGGCGCACCTTGAGCTGGTCCAGCGGCGGGTGGGTGACGTTGTACGCCAGGAAACCCAGGTTGAAACCGGCCTGCTGCAGCACGCGCAGGTTTGGGTCCTGCTTCATCACTTCGATGTCGGACGGGCGGGGGTAGCCGCTGACCTGGCATTCACCCGCCTTGAGTTTCTGCAGGCGCGCAGCGGCATCAGGGGTGATGGCGAACACCAGGTTGTCGAGCTTCACGTCTTCGGGTTTCCAGTACTGCTTATTGGCGACGTAACGAATCTGCGAGTCTTTCTGGTAGCGCTTGAACACGAACGGGCCGGTGCCGACCGGTTTCTGGTTGATGTCCTCGGCCTTGCCTTGCTTCAGGAGCTGGTCGGCATATTCGGCCGATTGCACCGAAGCGAAACTCATTGCCAGGTTCTGCACGAACGAGGCGTCAACGTTGTTCAGGCTGAAGCGCACGGTGTGCTCGTCGAGCTTGTCGATGTGCTTGATCGTGGTGTTCAGGCCCATGTCGGTGAAGTAGGGCGATTCGGAAGGGTAGGCCTTGCGAAACGGACTCTCGGCATCCAACAGGCGGTTGAAGGTAAACAACACGTCGTCGGCGTTGAAATCGCGGGTCGGGGTGAAGTCATCGGTGGTGTGGAACTTCACGCCGTCGCGCAGGTGGAAGGTGTAGGTCAGACCGTCGTCGGACACCTCCCAGCGGGTGGCGAGGCCAGGCTCGACTTCGGTCCCGCCGCGCTTGAACTGAGTGAGGCGGTTGAACACGGTTTCGGCTGAGGCGTCAAAATCGGTGCCGCTGGTGTACTGGCTCGGGTCGAAGCCGGCGGGGCTGGCTTCGGAGCAGTAGACCAGGGTGGTGGCGGCTTGGGCCATCGGTAGGAAGGCCAGCAGGCCGGCGGCGAGGAGCAGTGGTTTGAAGGCGATTCTTTCCATGGAGACCCCTGAAGTGGCAACCCTATAAAAGCTGCGCAAACGAAAACGGCGGTCACCGAGGTTACCGCCGTTCAGGAGTGTCAGGTAGGGGTCACTGCATTTGCACTTCAATCACGCCGTCTGCGCTCATGTTGACTTTGCTGGTGCCGGCTTCCACTTCAGGTGTGGGCGCTGAGTCGGCCATCGCCGCTTTCATCATCATCGTGTTGCCGCGCTCGTAGGGCATCGGGTAGCCGTTGGTGTTGAAGTTCAGGTTGACGATCTTGTAACCCTTGCCGCCCAGCGCATCGGTAGCCAGTTGCGCGCGGGCCTTGAACGCGGCAACCGCGTCCTTGAGCATTGCGTCTTCGCTGGCCTTGCGCGTGCTGTCGGCGATGGCGAAGTTCATGTTGTCCATTTTCAGCGAGTTCAGCAGCTCGCCGGTGAGTTTGGACAGCGCCGGGAAGTCCGCGCTTTCCAGGCGCAGTTCGGCGCGTTCACGCCAGCCGGTGATTTTCTGGTTCTTGCTGTCGTAGATCGGGTAGCTGTTGCGGCTGCCCTGGCTCAGGGTCACGGCCTTGACTTCGCGCGCCTGGCCCAGCGCCGTGTTCATGGTATTGGTGATCTCGGCGGCAAGCTTGGCCGGGTCCGCGTTTTGCGATTCGGTGTAGAGGGTGACGATCATCTTGTCGCGCGCCACTTCCTGGCTGACTTCGGCGCGCAGGGAGATCTGGTTGTAATGCAGTTCGTCGGCGGCCATGGCCGGCAGGCTGGCCAGGGCGCTGGCGCCAAGGGTGAGAACAGCGGCACTGCGAGTGAAACGAGACATGAAAGCTCCTTGAGGTTGTCGTGTTCGGTATGACTGTAGACGGTGGCATCGGGTTCTTCGGGTTTACACATTCCCTACAAGATGTAGCAGCGGCGACGAACGGTCATCTGCTCGCCTGCGTCAAAGAGCCACACGCGCCGTGCCAGCCGGTCTGCTTCGTTTATACTCGTGCCGATCCGCCTGCAGCGCTCATCGGGAGAGCTCATGCTCGCCGCCGTAAAACTGACTTCCGCCACTCGCCAGAACCTCTGGCGCCTGACGTTCATTCGCACCCTGGTACTGGCCGCACAGGCCGGTTCTGTCGGGCTCGCCTATTGGTTCGACCTGCTGCCGCTGCCCTGGCTGCAACTGGCCGTGACCCTCGGCTTCTCCACCGTGCTTTGTGCGTTCACCGCCATCCGGTTGCGCACCACGTGGCCGGTCACCGAGCTGGAATATGCCCTGCAATTGGCGTGCGACCTGTTTATCCACAGTGTGTTGCTGTATTTCTCCGGTGGTTCCACCAACCCGTTCGTTTCTTATTACCTGGTGCCACTGACCATTGCCGCCGTGACCCTGCCGTGGCGCTATTCGGTGGTGCTGTCGGGCATCGCGCTGACGCTGTACACCCTGCTGCTGGCGCAGTTCTATCCGTTGCAGACGTTTCCCATCGCCCGCGAAAACCTGCAGATCTACGGCATGTGGCTGAGCTTTGCGCTGTCTGCCGCCGTGATCACCTTTTTTGCCGCGCGCATGGCTGAAGAGCTGCGCCGCCAGGAAGAACTTCGTGCGATTCGCCGTGAAGAAGGCTTGCGCGACCAGCAGTTATTGGCCGTCGCCACCCAGGCCGCGGGTGCGGCACATGAGCTGGGCACGCCGCTGGCGACCATGAGCGTGCTGCTCAAGGAGATGACCCAGGACCACCACGACCCGGCGTTGCAGGATGACCTCAGCGTGCTGCAGGGACAGGTCAAACAGTGCAAATTGACCCTGCAGCAACTGGTACGCGCCGCCGAAGCCAATCGGCGTCTGGCCGTAGAGATGCAGGACGTCACCCAGTGGCTCGACGAAGCGCTGAACCGTTGGCACCTGATGCGCCCCGAAGCCAGTTACCGTTTCAGCCTGTTGGGCCAGGGCAGCGTGCCACGCATGGCGCCGCCGCCTGACCTCACCCAGGCCTTGCTCAACCTATTGAACAACGCCGCCGACGCCTGCCCTGAAGGTCTGGGTGTGCAGTTGGACTGGGACGCGGAAAACGTCACCATCAGCATTCGCGACCACGGCGCGGGCGTGCCGCTGGCCATTGCCGAGCAAATCGGCAAGCCGTTTTTTACCACCAAGGGCAAAGGCTTCGGCCTCGGCCTGTTTCTGAGCAAGGCCAGCGTGACCCGCGCCGGCGGCTCAGTGAAGCTCTATAGTCATGAGGAAGGTGGCACGCTTACCGAGCTGCGCCTGCCCCGTGTCGCACGAGGAGATATCGATGAGTGACGAGATCCAAGTCGAAGGCGAAGAACTGCCGCATTTATTGCTGGTAGATGATGACGCCACCTTTACCCGCGTGATGGCTCGCGCCATGAGCCGTCGCGGCTTTCGCGTCAGCACCGCAGGCTCGGCCGAAGAAGGCCTGACCATCGCCCAGGCCGACCTGCCGGACTACGCCGCGCTCGACCTGAAAATGGACGGCGACTCGGGCCTGGTGCTGCTGCCCAAGCTGCTCGAACTCGACCCGGAAATGCGCGTGGTGATCCTCACCGGCTATTCCAGCATCGCCACCGCCGTCGAAGCCATCAAGCGTGGCGCCTGCAATTACCTGTGCAAGCCGGCGGATGCCGATGACGTGCTTGCCGCGCTGCTCTCCGAGCACGCCGACCTCGACACCCTGGTGCCGGAAAACCCGATGTCGGTAGATCGCCTGCAGTGGGAGCACATCCAGCGCGTCCTGACGGAGCACGAAGGCAACATCTCCGCCACCGCCCGCGCCCTTGGCATGCACCGCCGCACGTTGCAGCGCAAACTGCAGAAGCGCCCGGTACGGCGCTGAACGAAGACTGAACAATCCGCTTCAGGCTGCACGGAGCCCTGAACCGATCGCCTATGATCGGTTCAAACGCCTGCCATAATTCCCTGACGAGCCTGAACGATGAATCAGAACGCTGAATACTCCGCGGTCAACGATGCGGTGCACGGGCAATTCTTTCGCCGAACCTGGGCGATGATCACGCCGTATTGGCGCAGTGAAGAGAAGGGCAGGGCCTGGTTGCTGCTGGCTGCCGTGATTGGTCTGTCGCTGTTCAGCGTGGCGATATCCGTGTGGATCAACCACTGGTACAAGGATTTCTACAACGCCCTGCAGAAAAAGGACACTGTCGCCTTCTGGCAGTTGATCGGTTACTTCGGCGGCATTGCGGCCGTGGCGATCCTTGGTGCGGTGTATCGCCTGTACCTGACCCAGATGCTTACCATCCGCTGGCGTGCCTGGCTGACCGAAAAGCACTTCGCGCGCTGGCTCGCTCACAAGAACTACTACCAGCTGGAGCAGGGCGGTTACACCGATAACCCTGACCAGCGGATTTCCGAAGACCTCAACACCTTCACCTCCAGCACCTTGAGCCTGGGCCTGGGGCTGCTGCGCAACGTGGTCAGCCTGGTGTCGTTCTCGATCATCCTGTGGGGCGTGTCCGGCAGCATCGAGGTGTTTGGCATCACCATTCCCGGCTACATGTTCTGGTGTGCGCTGCTGTATGCGGCCGTGGGCAGTTGGCTGACGCACCTGATCGGGCGTCGCTTGATCGGCTTGAGCAACCAGCAACAGCGCTTCGAAGCGGACCTGCGTTTTTCCATGGTGCGGGTGCGGGAAAATGCCGAAAGCATTGCCCTCTACGACGGCGAGCCGAACGAAAAGCAGCGTCTGAGTTCGCGCTTCGGCAAGGTCTGGCACAACTTCTGGGACATCATGAAAGTGTCCAAGCGCCTGACCTTCTTTACCGCCGGCTACAGCCAGATAGCGATCATCTTTCCGTTTATCGTCGCCGCGCCGCGCTACTTCACCGGCAAGATCGAACTGGGCGAGCTGATGCAAATCAACTCGGCGTTCGGCAATGTGCAGGAAAACTTCAGTTGGTTCATCAATGCCTATTCGGAACTGGCGTCGTGGCGTGCCACCAGTGATCGTCTGCTGAGCTTCCGTCAGGCCATGACCGACAATGAGCAGCGCGCGCCGGCCATCGATGTTCGCCCCGAAGGCGAGCGCCTGGTGGTGCAGGGCCTGGGCATGGACCTGGCCGACGGCCGTCACTTGCTCATTGACGCCGACATGACCGTGGAACCAGGTCAGCGTGTGATGCTCAGCGGGCGTTCCGGCAGCGGTAAAAGTACCTTGCTGCGCGCCATGGGGCATTTGTGGCCGGCAGGGCACGGCAGCATCCGTCTGCCGGCTGCGCGTTATCTGTTTCTGCCACAGAAGCCTTATTTACCGATAGGCACGTTGAAGGCGGTGTTGAGTTATCCACAAGACGACAGCGCCTATCCGGCACAACGTTATGCACAGGTGCTGGAAACCTGCCGCCTGCCGCATCTGGTCAGCCGTCTTGATGAAGCCAACCACTGGCAGCGCATGCTCTCGCCGGGCGAACAGCAGCGCCTGGCCTTCGCCCGCGCCCTGTTGTTCGCGCCGCAGTGGCTGTACATGGACGAAGCCACCTCGGCGATGGATGAAGAGGATGAGGCGACGTTGTACCAGGCGCTGATCGATGAGTTGCCGGGGCTGAGTATCGTCAGTGTCGGGCATCGCAGCAGCCTCAAGCGCTTTCATGGGCGACATGTGCGGATCGAGGGTGGGCGGTTGCAAGAACAGCAGCCAGCCTAAGTCAATGTGGGAGGGGGCTTGCCCCCGATAGCGGTCTGTCAGTCACAGATGCATTGGCTGATCCACCGGAATCGGGGGCAAGCCCCCTCCCACATTGGATCTCCATTGTCAGGAAAATTGAGGCCCAATAAAAAGCCCGGCTGATCATCGATCAGTCGGGCTTTTTGATGCTTGAAGAGGAATTACTTCTTCAGGCCGTAATGCTCATCCAGCATGCCTGGGGCGTTCGGCGTTTTTGGCGCGTAGTCCCGTGGCGGTTCCTGGTTTTCCCGAGGGGGGGTCAGGCGTTCGCGGGGTGTTTGCGGTGCATCGGAATGCAGCGCGGCCAGCAGGCGCTGGCGGGTGATGTCGTCGAGGGCCAGGCGGTTAGCGCCATCGGCGAGATGATCCTGTACTTCCTGGTAGCTCTGGGTGAGCTTCTTGACCAGGGTCGCGGTGCTGTTGAAGTGGGTAACAACCTCGTTCTGATAACTGTCAAAACGTTCCTGAATGTCATCCAGCTGACGCTGCGTGCGGTTAGGCGCGGCATTCGGCAGCAAGCGGGCAACCAGGAAACCAATGGCGACACCGGCAACCAGGGCAAGAGTCGGCAACAACCAAACTAAGAGCGAGTGTTCCACGAGTCCTTCCTCTATAAACGGCTTTGCTTTACGTTAACGGCTCAAACCTGCGCTGTATACCGCGATTAAGCTCGCAATGATGCCATGCACAGACTTTTAGCTAGACGAGTCGACCCCTTGAGAGGTCACGGAGTTCATCCTTGCTCATGCGTGAAACCCCTGTTTTGATCGATGGCCCGGTGGGGCAATTGGAAGCCTTGTACCTGGATCACCCCGAACCACGTGGCCTGGCGCTGATCTGCCACCCCAACCCGGTGCAGGGCGGGACCATGCTCAACAAGGTTGTCTCGACCTTGCAACGTACCGCCCGCGATGCCGGTTTGATTACATTGCGTTTCAACTATCGTGGCGTCGGTGCGAGTGCCGGTAGCCATGACATGTCCACCGGTGAAGTCGACGATGCCGAAGCGGTCGCCACCTGGCTGCGGGCAAAACACCCCGAGCTGCCGCTCACCCTGCTGGGTTTTTCCTTCGGTGGCTATGTGGCCGCCAGCCTCGGCGGCCGCCTGGAAGCCAAGGGTGAAAAGCTGGCTCACCTGTTCATGGTTGCCGCTGCCGTGATGCGTCTGCGCGATTCGGATGTTCTGCCACAGGATTGCCCGTTGACCCTGATCCAGCCGGAAACCGACGAAGTGGTCGACCCGCAAGTCGTCTACGACTGGTCCGCCGCCTTGAAACGCCCCCATGAGCTGCTGAAAGTGGCAGAATGCGGACACTTTTTTCACGGCAAGCTCACCGATCTGAAGGATCTGGTGCTGCCGCGCCTCTCGAATTGATAGCAGTCTGATAAGCGATTACCCATGACGACGCGTACCCGTATCCTCACCGGCATCACCACCACCGGCACGCCGCACCTGGGCAACTACGCTGGCGCGATCCGCCCGGCGATCCTTGCCAGCCAGGACGCCAATGCCGATTCCTTCTACTTCCTGGCCGACTACCATGCCCTGATCAAGTGCGATGACCCGCAGCGCATCCAGCGCTCGCGTATGGAAATCGCCGCGACCTGGCTGGCCGGTGGCCTGGATGTGAACCGGGTGACTTTCTATCGCCAGTCCGACATCCCGGAAATTCCCGAGCTGACCTGGCTGCTGACGTGCGTGGCCGCCAAGGGTTTGCTTAACCGCGCCCACGCCTACAAAGCCTCGGTGGACAAAAACGTCGAAGCCGGCGAAGACCCGGATGCGGGCATCAGCATGGGCCTGTACAGCTACCCGGTGCTGATGGCGGCGGACATTCTGATGTTCAACGCGCACAAAGTGCCGGTGGGTCGCGACCAGATCCAGCACGTGGAAATGGCCCGTGATATCGGCCAGCGCTTCAACCACCTGTTCGGCAACGGTAAAGAGTTCTTCACCATGCCCGAGGCGCTGATCGAAGAAAGCGTCGCCACCTTGCCGGGCCTGGATGGCCGCAAGATGTCCAAGAGCTACGACAACACCATCCCGTTGTTCACCAGCGCCAAAGACATGAAAGACGCGATCTCGCGGATCGTCACCGACTCGCGCGCGCCCGGCGAGGCGAAGGACCCGGACAACTCCCACCTGTTCACCCTGTACCAGGCGTTTGCGAGCAAGGACCTGGCAGAAGCGTTCCGCAGTGAATTGTTGCAAGGCCTGGGCTGGGGCGAGGCGAAGAATCGTCTGTTCCAGTTGCTGGACGGCCAGTTGGGGGAAGCACGCGAGCGTTACCACCAACTGATGTCACGCCCGTCGGACATGGAAGATCTGCTGCTGGTCGGCGCCAAGAAGGCCCGTGCCGTCGCGGCGCCGTTCCTGGCAGAGCTGCGCGAAGCAGTGGGCCTGCGTTCGTTCGTCAACCAGGCTGCGGCGCCGGTCGCCAGCAAGAAAAAGGTCGCGAAGGCCGCACGCTTCGTGAGTTTTCGTGAAGACGACGGCAGTTTCCGCTTCCGCCTGCTGGCGGCCGATGGCGAGCAACTGCTGCTGTCGCGCAACTTCGCCGACGGCAAAGCGGCAGGCGCGGTGACCAAGCAATTGCAAAATGGCGAGGCGCTGGATGTACGCACCGAGGCCCTGAGCTTCAGCGTATGGCTGGACGACGCCGCCGTGGCCGACAGCGCCGAGTTCGCCGACAGCGCCTCTCGTGATGCTGCCATCGCCGCCTTGCGTGTTGCGCTGACCCCTTCCGAGGATTAACCCGACCAAGGGTTGATTGCCATTATCCAGGGCCGTCGTTACAGTGACGGCCCGTTTTTGTTGCCTTGCTAACGAAATTATGACGCCCCTAGAACGATATCAAGCTGATCTGAAACGCCCTGACTTCTTCCATGACGCGGCCCAGGAAAATGCGGTGCGTCATTTGCAGCGCCTGTACGAAGACCTGGTCGCGGCCTCCCAAGCCAAGCAAGGGATGTTCAGCAAGCTGTTTGGCAAAAAAGACCACACACCGGTCAAAGGCCTGTACTTCTGGGGTGGCGTCGGCCGGGGCAAGACCTACCTGGTGGACACCTTCTTCGAAGCACTGCCGTTCAAGGAAAAGGTTCGCACTCACTTCCACCGCTTCATGAAGCGTGTGCACGAAGAGATGAAGACCCTGCCGGGGGAAAAGAACCCGCTGACGATCATTGCCAAGCGCTTCTCCGAAGAAGCGCGGGTGATCTGCTTCGATGAGTTCTTCGTTTCCGACATCACCGATGCCATGATCCTCGGCACCTTGATGGAAGAGCTGTTCAAGAACGGCGTGACCCTGGTCGCCACCTCGAACATCGTGCCCGATGGTCTCTACAAGGACGGCCTGCAGCGTGCCCGCTTCCTGCCGGCCATTGCGTTGATCAAACAGCATACCGATATCGTCAACGTCGACAGCGGCGTCGACTATCGTTTGCGTCACCTCGAGCAAGCGGAGCTGTTCCACTTTCCGCTCAACGAAGCGGCCCACGACAGCCTGAAGAAAAGCTTCCGCGCGTTGACGCCGGAATGCACCCAGGCCGTGGAAAACGACAAGTTGATGATCGAGAACCGCGAAATCATCGCCTTGCGTACCTGCGATGACGTGGCCTGGTTCGAATTCCGCCAACTGTGCGACGGCCCGCGTAGCCAGAACGACTACATCGAATTGGGCAAGATCTTCCATGCGGTGATCTTGAGCGGTGTGGAGCAGATGGGCGTGACCACCGACGATATCGCGCGGCGTTTCATCAACATGGTCGACGAGTTCTATGACCGTAACGTCAAGCTGATCATCTCGGCGGAAGTCGAACTCAAGGACCTCTATACCGGTGGTCGCTTGAACTTCGAATTCCAGCGCACCCTGAGCCGCCTGCTGGAAATGCAGTCCCACGAGTTCCTGTCCCGCGGGCACAAACCTTAAAAGCGATGTAGATCAAAATGTGGGAGGGGGCTTGCCCCCGATAGCGGTGTATCAGTGCCAGGTGTACTGGCTGACACACTGCTATCGGGGGCAAGCCCCCTCCCACATTTGTCCTGTATAAGCTGCCGCTTATGCCGCCTGCTGGAACTGTTGCCGATACTGGTTCGGCGACAACTCAGTGTGCTGCCTGAACAACCGCGCAAAGAAACTCGCATCGTCATAACCCACCTCATAACTGATGGTCTTGATGCTCTTGCGGCTGCCCGACAGCAGGCCCTTGGCCGTCTCGATGCGCAGGCGTTGCAGGTAATGCAACGGCTTGTCGCCGGTGGCGGTCTGGAAGCGTCGCATGAAGTTACGGATGCTCATGCCGTGTTCCCGCGCGACGTCTTCGAAACGGAACTTGTCGGCGAAGTGTTCTTCGAGCCAGTGCTGGATCTGCAGGATGATCACGTCCTGATGCAGCTTCTGCCCGCCAAAACCGATGCGCCCCGGCGAATAGCTGCGTTGCACTTCATACAGAATGTCGCGGGCCACCGCCTGGGCGATGTTGGCGCCGCAGAAGCGCTCGATCAGATAAATGTAGAGGTCGCAGGCTGAAGTGGTGCCGCCGGCGCAATACAGGTTGTCGGCGTCGGTCAGGTGCTTGTCCTGGTTGAGCTGCACCTTGGGGAAGCGTTCGCTGAACGCGTTGAAGAAGCGCCAGTAGGTGGTCGCCTCCTTGCCATCGAGCAGGCCGGCTTCAGCCAGCCAGAACACGCCGGTGGCCTCGCCGCACAGTACGGCGCCGCGGGCGTGTTGTGCGCGCAGCCATGGAAGTACCTGGGGGTAGCGGGTGCACAAGGCGTCGAAATCGTCCCAGAAGGCTGGCAGCACGATGATGTCGGCATCTTCCAGGCCGCCGTCCACCGGCATGATCACATCGCTGAAACTGCACACAGAGCGCCCGTCGGGGCTGACCAGGCGCGTCTCGAACGCGGGCGTCAGGCCCAGGCCCTGTTGTTTGCCATAACGCAGGCTGGCGAGATGGAAGAAATCCTTGGCTTGCATGAGGGTTGAAGCGAATACCCGATCAATGGCCAGAATGCTGACGCGCCGCAAGGGCGTGGAGATTTGGTTAGACATAATTTCATTTATTCTTATAGGGGAAAGTGGTCACCAGACGGCTGGATCGTCTTATTTTTTGTCGCATGTGTCCAGTGTCCCGTGAGGTCTTCGCGGCATAGGCTCTGTGGGCTCGTCCTTGTCCGACAATCCACGCAGGTGACTCATGATTCCCAGAACCTTGTTCAGCCCCGAGCACGAACTCTTTCGCGAAAGCGTGCGCACTTTCCTTGAAAAAGACGCGGCGCCGTTCCATGGGCAGTGGGAGAAACAGGGTTATATCGACCGTAGCCTCTGGAGTCGGGCGGGGGAGGCGGGCATGCTGTGTTCGCACGTGCCCGAAGCATACGGTGGGTTGGGCGCGGATTTCCTCTACAGCGCGGTCGTGATCGAGGAGATCAGCCGCCTGGGCTTGACCGGCATTGGCTTTTCGTTGCATTCGGACATTGTCGCGCCGTACATCCTGCATTACGGCAGCGAAGCGCTGAAGCACAAATACCTGCCCAAGCTGATCTCCGGCGAGATGGTCACCGCCATTGCCATGACCGAACCGGGCGCCGGTTCCGACCTGCAAGGGGTGAAGACCACGGCGGTGCTGGACGGTGATGAGTATGTGATTAACGGCTCCAAGACGTTTATCACCAACGGTTACCTGGCCGACCTGGTCATCGTGGTAGCCAAGACTGACCCCAAGGCCGGCGCCAAGGGCACCAGCCTGTTCCTGGTCGAGGCGGCTACGCCGGGCTTCGACAAAGGCAAGCGACTGGAGAAGGTCGGCATGAAGGCCCAGGACACCTCGGAGTTGTTTTTCCAGGATGTGCGCGTGCCCAAGGAAAACCTGCTGGGCCAGGCGGGGATGGGCTTTGCCTACCTGATGCAGGAGCTGCCCCAGGAGCGGCTGACCGTGGCGATTGGCGCGCTGTCTTCGGCTGAAGCGGCGTTGCAATGGACGCTGGATTACACCCGCGAGCGCAAGGCGTTTGGCAAGGCGATTGCCGACTTCCAGAACACCCGGTTCAAGCTGGCCGAGATGGCCACCGAGATTCAGATCGGCCGTGTGTTCGTGGATAAATGCATGGCGTTGCACCTGGACGGCAAGCTGGATGTGCCCACCGCGGCAATGGCCAAATACTGGGCCACGGATCTGCAATGCAAGGTGCTCGATGAGTGCGTGCAACTGCACGGCGGGTACGGTTTCATGTGGGAATACCCGATTGCGCGGGCGTGGGCGGATGCGCGGGTGCAGCGCATTTATGCGGGGACCAATGAGATCATGAAGGAGATCATTGCGCGGGCGCTTTGATCTTTGGTGCTGCCGAGGGCCTCATCGGGGGCAAGCCCCCTCCCACCTTTGACTGCATTCGCAAATCAAATGTGGGAGGGGGCTTGCCCCCGATAGCGGCCTAAAGATCAATCAAGGCGCCGGATTCGGATGATCCTTCTGAATCGCCTCAATCCCCTCCAGCACCTCTTTCGACAATTTCAGATCAGCACTGGCAATGTTGCTGTCCAACTGCTCCAGCGACGTGGCGCCAATGATATTGCTGGTCACGAACGGCTGTTGCGTCACGAACGCCAAGGCCATCTGCGCCGGGTCCAGGCCGTGTTCCCGCGCCAGAGCCACATAACGGCTGCACGCTGCTTCCGACTGGGGGTTGAAATAACGACTGAAACGGCTGTATTCCGTCAGGCGCGCCTTGGCTGGGCGTGCACCGCCCTCGTACTTGCCGCTGAGCATGCCGAACGCCAGTGGCGAGTAGGCCAGCAAGCCGCATTGTTCGCGAATCGCGATTTCTGCCAGGCCCACTTCAAAGCTGCGGTTGAGCAGGTTGTAGGGGTTCTGGATCGACACGGCGCGGGTCCAGCCACGGGCTTCGGCCAGGGCCAGGAACTTCATGGTTCCCCACGGCGTTTCATTGGACAGGCCGATGTGGCGGATCTTGCCGGCCTTGACCTGCTCGTTCAGCGCTTCGAGGGTTTCTTCCAGTGGTGTGAGGTCGTCTTCGTCCTTGTGCTTGTAGCTCAATTGGCCAAAGAAATTGGTGCTGCGCTCGGGCCAGTGCAACTGGTAGAGGTCGATCCAGTCGGTCTGCAGGCGCTTGAGGCTGGCGTCCAGGGCCTGGACGATGTGCTTGCGGTTATGACGCAGGTAGCCGTCGCGGATGTAGTCGATGGTGTTGCCGGGGCCGGCGATCTTGCTGGCAAGGATCCAGTCGGCGCGGTCGCCACGGCTCTTGAAGTAGTTACCGATATAGCGCTCGGTGGTGGCGTAGGTGTCGGCCTTGGGCGGTACCGGGTACATTTCCGCCGTGTCGAGGAAGTTGATGCCTGCGGCCTTGGCCCGTTCGATCTGTGCGAAGGCCTCTGCCTCGCTGTTCTGCTCACCCCAGGTCATGGTGCCCAAGGCAATCGCGCTTACGTTCAGATCGGTCCGGCCCAGCTGTCGATAATCCATCGGGTACTCCTTCAGGGGAAAACAATCATAAAAGCAGGTTGAATTTTTTTTCGCAATCTGCATAATTGCCCACCTCTTTCTGCAGTGGAAGTGATGCGCCGCCTGCCGAAGAATCTTGCCGTTGAACGGACGCGCTGACCCGAGCCCCCGATAGCGTCTGTATCCGGCTGCCTTTGACCTTGTCAAAGTACGCACTATTCAGTAAGATCCGCCGTCTAAATTTACAGGCGGCCCCTGAGGCTATTAAAGAATGACAACTTTTACTGCAAAACCGGAAACAGTTCAGCGCGACTGGTTTGTCGTCGACGCCGCTGGTCAGACCCTGGGTCGTCTGGCCACTGAAGTCGCCAGCCGTCTGCGTGGCAAGCACAAGCCTGAATACACCCCGCACGTTGATACCGGTGACTACATTGTCATCATCAACGCTGAGCAGGTTCGTGTGACCGGCAACAAAGCAAGCGACAAAATGTACTACCGTCACTCCGGTTTCCCAGGCGGTATCAAGTCTTCCAACTTCGAAGGCCTGATTGCCAAGAAGCCTGAAGCCCCGATCGAAATCGCGGTCAAAGGCATGCTGCCTAAGGGCCCACTGGGTCGCGATATGTTTCGCAAGCTGAAAGTCTATGCGGGCGCTGTACACCCTCATGCTGCTCAGCAGCCCCAAGAACTGAAGTTTTAACGGAATAGTTCATTATGTCGGCGACTCAAAATTACGGCACTGGCCGTCGCAAAACCGCAACCGCACGTGTTTTCCTGCGTCCGGGCACTGGTAACATCTCGATCAACAACCGCTCCCTGGACAACTTCTTCGGCCGCGAAACTGCCCGCATGGTAGTTCGTCAGCCGCTGGAATTGACCGAGACCGTTGAAAAGTTCGACATCTACGTCACCGTTATCGGTGGCGGTGTAAGTGGTCAAGCTGGCGCAATCCGCCACGGTATCACTCGCGCTCTGATGCAGTACGACGAAACCCTGCGTGGCGCTCTGCGCAAAGCTGGCTTCGTAACTCGCGATGCTCGTGAAGTTGAACGTAAGAAAGTCGGTCTGCGTAAAGCGCGTAAGCGTCCGCAGTACTCGAAGCGTTAATTCGCTTTACGTTCCACAAAAACGCCCAGCCTCCTTACGGAGCTGGGCGTTTTTTATTGCCTGTGATTTATGCACAATTTTCGCCGTGACAACTTGCCACATCCGTAGACCCCCTATACTACAAGGCCTGGGGGTGGAGGTCCGGGCAATTCCCTTGTCATACGTGGGGCTTTTCATTACCATCCGTCAAAATTTTTATAAGTAAAGATTCAACACTTAGTAGACGCCTGATTTAACAGGCCAAAAAGCTGATGGGAGAGGACTGAATGAGCAATGACGGCGTGAATGCAGGCCGGCGTCGCTTCTTGGTAGCAGCCACATCCGTGGTGGGTGCTGCAGGAGCGGTGGGGGCTGCGGTCCCGTTCGTGGGGTCATGGTTTCCCAGTGCCAAGGCGAAAGCCGCAGGTGCACCGGTGAAGGTGAATGTCAGCAAGATCGAGCCAGGGCAGCAGATGATTGCTGAATGGCGCGGCCAGCCAGTATTCATTGTTCGTCGTACCGAGGAAATCCTGGGGAATCTGAAAAAGATCGAGGGTCAGTTATCTGATCCGAAATCCGAAAATTCCGACCAGCCCGCCTACGCCAAGAACGAAGTGCGCTCCATCAAACCAGAGATTCTGCTGCTGGTTGGCCTCTGTACCCACCTGGGTTGCTCACCGACCTTTCGCCCGGAAGTCGCTCCCGTCGACTTGGGCAAGGATTGGGTCGGCGGTTATTTCTGCCCGTGCCACGGTTCTCACTACGACCTCGCCGGCCGTGTCTACAAGTCTCAGCCCGCGCCCCTGAACCTGCCGGTTCCTCCGCATACCTACGAAACTGACGACCTTATTGTCATTGGCCTCGATAAGGAGAACGCGTGATGAGCAAGTTCATGGATTGGGTGGATGCACGCTTCCCCGCCACCAAAATGTGGGAAGACCACCTCAGCAAATATTACGCGCCTAAAAATTTCAACTTCTTCTACTTCTTCGGCTCCCTGGCACTGCTGGTGCTGGTCAACCAGATCGTCACCGGCGTGTGGTTGACGATGAGCTACACGCCGTCGGCGGAAGAGGCGTTCGCCTCCGTCGAATACATCATGCGTGACGTCGAGTACGGCTCGATCCTGCGCCTGTTGCACTCCACCGGCGCATCGGCGTTCTTTATCGTCGTCTACCTGCACATGTTCCGTGGCCTGCTCTACGGTTCGTATCAGAAGCCCCGCGAGCTGGTGTGGGTGTTCGGCATGCTGATATATCTGGCGCTGATGGCCGAAGCCTTCATGGGTTATTTGCTGCCATGGGGCCAGATGTCTTACTGGGGCGCCCAGGTGATCATCTCGCTGTTCGGTGCGATCCCGGTAATCGGCAACGACCTGACTCAGTGGATCCGTGGTGACTACCTGATCTCCGGCATCACCCTCAACCGCTTCTTTGCCTTGCATGTTGTGGCCTTGCCGATCGTGATCCTGGGCCTGGTGGTGTTGCACATCCTGGCGCTGCATGAAGTGGGTTCCAACAACCCGGATGGCGTGGATATCAAGAAGCACAAGGACGAGAACGGCATCCCGTTGGACGGCATTCCATTCCACCCTTACTACACCGTGAAAGACATTGTCGGCGTGGTCGTGTTCCTGTTCGTATTCTGCTCGATCGTGTTCTTTTTTCCGGAGATGGGTGGGTATTTCCTGGAGAAGCCTAACTTCGAACAAGCCAACGCCTTCAAGACCCCCGAGCATATTGCGCCGGTGTGGTACTTCACGCCGTTCTACGCAATCCTGCGGGCGATTCCCGACAAACTCATGGGCGTGATCGCCATGGGCGCGGCGATTGCGGTGCTGTTCGTGTTGCCATGGCTGGATCGCAGCCCGGTCAAGTCCATGCGCTACAAGGGCTGGCTGAGCAAGATCTGGCTGTGGGTGTTCTGCATCGCCTTTGTGATCCTGGGTGTGCTGGGCGTCTTGGCGCCGACCCCTGAGCGTACGTTGCTGTCGCAGGTTTGCACCTTCCTGTACTTCGCCTACTTCATTCTGATGCCGTTCTACACCCGGCTCGAGAAGACCAAACCGGTTCCGGAAAGGGTGACTGGCTGATGAAAAAATTATTTGTTGCACTCGTGCTTGCGGCACTGCCGCTACTGTCCTTTGCTGCCGAGCATGGCGCGGAACTGGAAAAAGTCGACATCGACGTCTCCGATAAAGCCGCCCTGCAAGATGGCGCACGTACCTTCGCCAACTACTGCATGGGCTGCCACAGCGCCAAGTTCCAGCGCTATGAGCGGGTTGCCGATGACCTGGGCATTCCCCATGAGTTGATGCTGGAAAAATTGGTGTTCACCGGGGCCAAGATCGGCGACCACATGAACATCGGCATGAAACCGGCGGATGCCAAGGCCTGGTTCGGCGCAACACCGCCCGACCTGACCCTGGTGGCGCGCGTGCGTGGCACCGACTGGCTGTATGGCTACCTCAAGTCCTTCTACGAAGACCCGGCCCGTCCTTGGGGCGTGAACAACAAAGTGTTTCCGAACGTCGGCATGCCTAACGTTCTGGTCGGCCTGCAGGGGCGCCAAGTGGTAGGATGCAAGCAGGTTCAGGTCGTTGAAGACGGCAAGAAGCAATATGATCCGTTGACCGGCACGCCGCTGACCCATGAAGCGTGCGATCAACTGACCATCGTGCCCAAGACCGGTACACTGAACGAAGAGCAGTTCGACGAGAAGGTCAAGAACCTGGTGACCTTCCTGGCCTACTCGGCCAACCCGGTCAAACTGCAGCACCAGCGCATCGGTACTTATGTGTTGCTGTACCTGGCTTTCTTCTTCGTATTCGCCTATCTGCTCAAACGCGAGTACTGGAAGGACGTGCATTGATCCAACCGTAAGCAATTGCTGTTAATCTTGCGCGCCCAGCGGCATCTCTGAACACGTAGCGTCGGTTTTAGCGGACGTTACCGAGATGCTCTCTGGGCGCGCTCGTTTTTGAGCTTTCGATAATTTCAACAAGCGAGGAGGACCGCCATGGGCGTGACCAATCGGTTGGCCTGTTACTCCGACCCCGCCGACCACTATTCCCACCGAGTACGCATCGTGCTCGCAGAGAAGGGTGTCAGCGCCGAGATCATCAGCGTGGAGGCAGGCCGTCAGCCGCCGAAACTGATCGAAGTGAACCCTTACGGCAGCTTGCCCACCCTGGTCGATCGTGACCTGGCGTTGTGGGAGTCAACCGTGGTGATGGAATACTTGGATGAGCGTTACCCGCATCCACCTTTGCTGCCGGTGTATCCGGTGGCGCGTGCCAACAGCCGCCTGCTGATCCACCGGATCCAGCGTGACTGGTGCGGGCTGGTGGATGTGATTCTGGATTCGCGTTCCAAAGAAGCCGCTCGGGTACAGGCGCGTAAGGAATTGCGCGAGAGCCTGACCGGTGTTTCGCCGTTGTTCGCCGATAAACCTTTTTTCCTCAGCGAGGAACAAAGCTTGGTGGATTGCTGCCTATTACCCATACTCTGGCGCTTGCCGATTCTGAGCATTGAACTGCCACGGCCGGCCAAGCCGTTGCTTGATTACATGGAGCGCCAGTTCGCGCGTGAGGCTTTCCAGGCGAGTCTGTCTGGTGTCGAACGCGACATGCGCTAAGGCTTAAGGAGCCGCTGATGAACTCCAGTCGACCCTACCTGGTCCGCGCGCTCTATGAGTGGATTGTGGACAACGATTGCACCCCTCACATGCTGGTCAATTCCGAATTTCCTGCGGTTCAGGTTCCGCAGGGTTTTGCCAGTGACGGGCAGATTGTCTTGAACGTATCGCCCAGCGCCGTGCGCCATCTGCACATGGACAACGAAGCGGTCAGCTTCGAAGGGCGTTTCGGCGGTGTGCCGCATACGCTGTTCGTGCCGATCGGCGCCATCCTCGGGATTTATGCCCGTGAAAACGGCCAAGGCATGGTGTTCGATCTGGAGTCACCTTTCGAGGATGACGAAACGATCGAAAGCGATGGCGGCGATGATGTGCCACCACCGGATAGCGAGCCGCCGCGCCCTACCGGCCGACCGAGCTTGAAAGTGGTGAAGTAAGCGGCTGTTGCCTTCGGGCGAGCCTGAAAAATGCCTCGGCGGTTGCCGGGGCATTTTTTTGCCTGCCGCATAGAGATGAAAGTCACCACAGGAACGGTGATCGTACAACCGCCATGGGCTATGATGCGTCTTCAGTTCGCCGAGAAAGATGATTCATCATGGAAAACGCCAACGCCGCCCCACGTCTGCCCCGCAAGCGCCGCAGCCTTGCCCAGGAATTGGTCACGGTGTTGTCCGAACAGATCCGCGACGGCCAGCTCAAACGTGGCGACAAGCTGCCCACCGAGTCGGCGATCATGGATGCCCATGGGGTCAGCCGCACTGTGGTGCGCGAGGCCATCTCGCGCTTGCAGGCAGCTGGGCAGGTAGAGACGCGGCACGGTATCGGTACATTCGTATTGGATACACCAAGCCCGAGCGGTTTCCGGATCGATCCGGCCACGGTGGTGACGTTGCGTGATGTGTTGGCGATCCTGGAGCTGCGTATCAGCCTGGAAGTGGAGTCCGCTGGCCTGGCTGCCTTGCGCCGTAATGATGAGCAACTGGCAGCGATGCGTGCCGCCCTCGACGCCTTGAATGAAAGCGCGGCCCATGCGGGTGATGCAGTGGCTTCAGACTTCGCATTTCATTTGGAAATTGCGCTGTCCACCGGCAACCGTTACTTCACCGACATCATGACCCACCTGGGCACCAGCATCATTCCGCGTACCCGCCTGAATTCGGCGCGGCTGGCCCATGATGATCAGCAGCATTACATGGGACGCCTGAGCCGCGAGCACGAAGAGATTTACGAGGCTATCGCACGCCAGGATTCGGACGCGGCGCGGGCGGCGATGCGGCTGCATTTGACCAACAGTCGGGAAAGGCTGCGCCATGCCCATGAAGAGGCGGAGGCGCAGCGCGGGTAGGAGGTTTGTTCAAGGGTATGGGTTTGGGGATGGTTCCATATAGACGATAACTTCGTTGGCCTCCTCGTCATAAACTTTGCGGGCGACTGCTTGCAAGCCAGTTACAGAGTTGTAGATCTCGTCGCCAATTTGGGGTTCGAAGTCGAGCGCGCGCTTCTTTTTACCTCTATCAACGACGTTTACTTTCATGGACATGGATCACCTCCTAAGTTACGGGTAGTTGCATGCTTCCCAGTGACGGTGTGTTTTCTGCACTGTTCTACAGGGAATTGGAGGTACCTTATGAACTCGACAAATACGTCGCTACTGTCAGATCTGACAGTAGCGACGAGCGGTTCCGCGCGTAAATAATTTTCTCAAGGCAGCGGCCTATTCGGTTTGTAGTCCTTGAGCAATAAATACGTACTCCACCCCCACCAGTCATTCGTCCAGTGCTTGTCGTTCAGATCATTCACCTCCTTGCGACGCAACACCTTGTCCCCCTCCATCTTGAACAGCGGCGAGAAGTTGTTCGCCGGGTTCTGTACGGCATTCAGATCCGGCACATACAACGGCGCCTTGAAGGTGGCCGGTGAGGGCGCCACGCCGCTGAGGAAGGTCTCGAAAATCTCATCGGCTGACGCTTGTACTGCGCCTTTAACCTGAGTCCGGTTGTCCGCATCGATCATGTCGAAATAGCGTCTATCTCCATAGGCGTGCCACTGAGCACCCATGGCGTTGCGCACCTTGAGGCCGAACTTGCTGTCTTCATCGTGCATGAAGCGACTGATCAGCGAGCCCAGCTCTCCAGGCGTGACCACTGCTGCCAGTTGTTTGCGCGGCACACGCAAATGGCCGGCGGAAAACAGGTCAGTCAGGAAGTGATCGGCAAAGCTGTTCATGGCATACGCCAGTTCCAGTGCCTGGTCGGTGCCGGTTTGATGGGCGACGACCGCCTGTTGCAGCGCCGCGGTGTGCCCGGCCAGGTAGGCGGACAAGGCCCATTCGCCAAAATGGTCGGCATTGTCCGCCGCCAATTTCAAGTAGCGCCCCAGCGGGATCAGTGCAGAAACCGCACTGCCGCCACCGGTGATGCGGTTCCACTCCTCGGACAACGTATCACCCAGGGCATCATAGGCTTCATGCGGCTGCTTGCCGTCCTTGAGGGCCTGTTTGACCGCGTTGATCTCTTTTTGCATCACCGCCAGGATCTTGCCGGCCTCTTCCCGTGAAGCAGGCAGTACCGCCAGCGAATTGAAGGCGGCGGTGAAACGTTGCACGCGGTCGGCAGGGGAGGCGCCATCGCTGATGGGTTGGCCGGGAATGCCGTAGAAATCGCCGCCCAGGGCAATCACCTGGCCGTAGGTCAGCGCCAGCCCGTTGGGCAAATGCAGTTCGACCTGATACGCAGGGATCGCGGCGGCGCCCTTGGCAAAGCGCAACAGCGTGTCGTCGCCGATGGCGGTGTGTTCACTGCCTTCGAAACGCAGGGTAGGGCGGTTCTGGGTGGGTGTGGCGTATTCAAGATCTGACATGTTAGCTCCTTGCTATGTCGTGATAATCTTCTTTGGTTACTGTATATGCATACAGTCATCTCGAGCATAGAGGTAAAATTTCCTGCGTCAAGAAATCGGTTTCCACGGCGCGCTTGAGATAAACGTCGATGAATTGCAGTTGACGAATCTTTTTATAGTTGTACGATGACGTACGACATCATCTAAACCAACAACAACGCTTTCCTCAGAAAGTCTTCGCCCAGGGTGTTCGAATAATGAATCCACAAGAACTGAAGTCCATCCTCTCTCACGGTCTGCTGTCTTTTCCGGTGACCGATTTCAACGCCCAGGGTGACTTTCACCAGGCGGGCTATATCAAGCGTCTTGAATGGCTTGCCCCGTATGGCGCCACGGCGCTGTTCGCTGCGGGCGGCACCGGTGAGTTTTTCTCCCTGGCCGCCAGCGAATATTCCCAGGTGGTGAAGACTGCTGTTGATACCTGCGCTACCAGCGTGCCGATTCTTGCCGGTGTCGGCGGTGCTACCCGCCAGGCCATCGAGTACGCTCAAGAAGCCGAGCGCCTGGGGGCCAAAGGCCTGCTGCTGCTGCCGCACTACCTGACTGAAGCCAGCCAGGACGGCGTTGCCGCCCACGTTGAAGCTGTGTGCAAATCGGTGAAGATCGGCGTGGTGGTGTACAACCGCAATGTCTGCCGCCTGACCGCACCACTGCTCGAGCGCCTGGCCGAGCGCTGCCCGAACCTGATCGGCTACAAGGACGGCCTGGGTGACATCGAGTTGATGGTTTCGATCCGCCGTCGTCTCGGCGACCGTTTCAGCTACCTCGGCGGCCTGCCGACTGCAGAAGTTTACGCCGCTGCCTACAAGGCCCTGGGCGTGCCGGTGTACTCCTCGGCAGTGTTCAACTTCATTCCGAAAACCGCGATGGACTTCTACCACGCGATTGCCAAGGATGATCACGCCACCGTCGCCAAGATCATCGACGATTTCTTCCTGCCCTACCTGGACATCCGTAACCGCAAGGCCGGCTACGCCGTGAGCATCGTCAAGGCAGGTGCGAAGATCGCCGGCTACGACGCCGGCCCGGTGCGCACCCCGCTGACCGATCTGCTGCCGGAAGAATACGAAGCCCTGGCCGCGCTGATCGACAAGCAAGGCGCGCAATAACTTATCAACAAGGCCGCTGAGCAATCAGCGGCCTTTTGCGTCAGGAGAAGATTCGTGTCCCAAGCAAAACGTTTCGAGAACTACATCAACGGCGAATGGGTAGCGGGTGCCGACTACTGCACCAATATCAACCCGTCGGATCTTTCCGATGTGATTGGCGAATACGCCAAGGCCGACGTCGCCCAAGTCAACAGCGCTATCGAGGCTGCACGTGCCGCCTTCCCGGCCTGGTCCACCTCCGGTATCCAGGCGCGTCACGATGCGTTGGATAAAGTGGGCAGCGAAATCCTCTCCCGCCGCGAAGAGCTCGGCACCTTGCTGGCCCGGGAAGAGGGCAAGACCCTGCCCGAAGCCATCGGCGAAGTGACCCGCGCCGGTAACATCTTCAAGTTCTTCGCCGGTGAATGCCTGCGCCTGTCTGGCGACTATGTGCCGTCGGTGCGTCCGGGCGTCAACGTGGAAGTCACCCGTGAAGCCCTCGGCGTCGTCGGCCTGATCACCCCCTGGAACTTCCCCATTGCCATCCCGGCCTGGAAAATCGCCCCGGCCCTGGCCTACGGCAACTGTGTGGTGATCAAGCCGGCCGAACTGGTACCCGGCTGTGCCTGGGCCCTGGCTGAAATCATCTCCCGTGCCGGTTTCCCGGCCGGGGTGTTCAACCTGGTGATGGGCAGCGGCCGCGTCGTCGGCGATGTGTTGGTCAACAGCGCCAAAGTCGACGGCATCAGCTTTACCGGCTCGGTGGGCGTGGGCCGCCAGATCGCGGTCAGTTGCGTGTCGCGCCAGGCCAAGGTGCAGTTGGAAATGGGCGGCAAGAACCCGCAGATCATTCTCGACGACGCCGATCTCAAGCAAGCCGTCGAGCTGTCGGTACAGAGCGCGTTCTACTCCACCGGCCAACGGTGCACCGCTTCCAGCCGCCTGATCGTCACCGCCGGCATCCACGACCAGTTCGTCGCGGCGATGGCCGAGCGCATGAAGTCGATCAAGGTCGGCCACGCACTCACCAGCGGCACCGACATTGGCCCGGTGGTTTCCCAGGCCCAGTTGGACCAGGACATGAAGTACATCGACATCGGCCAAAGCGAAGGTGCGCGGCTGGTCAGCGGTGGCGGTCTGGTGACCTGCGACACCGAGGGCTACTACCTGGCGCCAACGCTGTTTGCCGACAGTGAAGCCGCCATGCGTATCAGTCGTGAAGAGATCTTCGGCCCGGTGGCCAACGTGGTGCGGGTGGCCGATTACGAGGCAGCGCTGGCCATGGCCAACGACACCGAATTCGGCCTGTCGGCGGGTATCGCCACCACCTCGCTGAAGTACGCCAACCACTTCAAGCGCCATTCCCAGGCCGGGATGGTCATGGTCAATTTGCCGACCGCCGGCGTGGACTACCACGTTCCGTTCGGTGGCCGTAAGGGTTCATCCTACGGTTCGCGTGAGCAGGGTCGCTATGCGCAAGAGTTCTACACCGTGGTGAAAACCAGCTACATCGGTTCGTAACCCGTAGGAGCGAGCTTGCTCGCGAAAAACTCAAGGGCACCGCGTGCATCCTGAATGCCTGCGTATTCGTTGACGTTTTTCGCGAGCAAGCTCGCTCCTACAAGAGGCAGCATCAAGCAATACACAACGATTACCCGCAAAAAAAATAATTAGTGGGAGTACTTCTACATGCAAGCGACCAAGCCGACCCACGTCCGCTATTTGATCCTGCTCATGCTGTTTCTGGTGACCACGATCAACTACGCCGACCGTGCCACTATCGCCATCGCCGGCTCCAGCCTGCAAAAAGACCTCGGCATCGACGCGGTCACCCTCGGTTATATCTTTTCTGCATTCGGTTGGGCCTACGTTGCCGGTCAAATTCCCGGTGGCTGGCTGCTTGACCGGTTCGGCTCGAAAAAAGTCTATGCCCTGAGCATTTTCACCTGGTCACTGTTCACCGTGCTGCAAGGCTACGTCGGCGAGTTCGGTGTCTCCACCGCAGTCGTCGCGCTGTTCATGCTGCGCTTTCTGGTGGGCCTGGCCGAAGCGCCTTCGTTCCCGGGCAATGCGCGCATTGTGGCGGCGTGGTTCCCCACGGCTGAACGCGGCACGGCATCGGCGATCTTCAACTCTGCGCAGTACTTCGCCACCGTGCTGTTTGCACCGTTGATGGGCTGGATCGTCTACAGCTTCGGCTGGCAGCACGTGTTTATCGTGATGGGCGCGATTGGCATCGTCTTCTCGCTGATCTGGCTGAAAGTCATCCACAGCCCGCGCCAGCATCCGATGATCAACGAGGCTGAGTTCAATCACATCGCGGCCAATGGCGCGATGGTCGACATGGACCAGGACAAGGGCAAGGGTAAAAAAACCGACGGCCCAAAGTGGGATTACATTCGTCAGTTGCTGACCAATCGCATGATGCTCGGCGTCTACCTGGGCCAGTACTGCATCAACGGCATCACGTACTTCTTCCTGACGTGGTTCCCGGTGTACCTGGTGCAGGACCGTGGCATGACCATCCTCAAGGCCGGCTTCATCGCTTCGCTGCCGGCGATCTGCGGGTTTATCGGAGGTGTGCTCGGCGGCGTCATTTCCGACTACCTGCTGCGCAAGGGCCATTCCCTGACCTTTGCTCGCAAGGCGCCGATCATTGCCGGCCTGTTGGTCTCCAGCAGTATCATCGCGTGTAACTACGTGGACGTTGAGTGGATGGTGGTGGGCTTCATGGCCCTGGCCTTCTTCGGCAAAGGCGTTGGCGCACTCGGTTGGGCAGTGGTCTCCGACACCTCGCCCAAGCAGATCGCCGGCCTCAGTGGTGGCTTGTTCAACACCTTCGGTAATCTGGCCTCCATCACCACGCCGATTGTGATTGGCTACATCATCAGCACCACCGGCTCGTTCAAGTGGGCCCTGGTGTTCGTCGGCGCCAACGCGCTGGTGGCGGTGTTCAGCTATCTGGTAATCGTCGGCCCGATCAAGCGCGTGGTGCTCAAGGAGCCGCCAAGCAAAGGCCCTGAGCTGACCAACCTTTCCCAAGCGCATTCCTGAGGTTCGTGTGATGCAGTTGATTGAACATGCCGACTCGCCGCGCTCGATTCGTTTGCACGAGCGCGACAACGTGGTGATCGTGGTGAATGACCAGGGCGTCCCGGCCGGGACCGAATTCCCGGACGGCCTGGTCACGGTGGATTTCATCCCCCAGAGCCACAAGGTGACCCTGGAAGATATCCCCGAAGGCGGCCAGATCATTCGCTACGGCCAGACGATTGGCTACGCGCTGGCGCCGATCCCGCGTGGCAGCTGGGTGCAGGAAGACCAGCTGCGCATGCCCACCGCGCCGCCGCTGGACAGCCTTCCGCTGTCCACCGAGGTGCCTGAGTCCCAGGCGCCGCTGGAGGGGTTCACCTTCGAGGGCTACCGCAACGCCGACGGCACCGTGGGTACGCGCAATATTCTGGGTATCACCACCACGGTGCAGTGCGTGACCGGCGTGCTGGACCATGCCGTCAAGCGCATCAAGGACGAGTTGCTGCCCAAGTACCCCCAGGTCGATGACGTGGTGGCGCTGACCCATAGCTACGGCTGTGGCGTGGCGATCACGGCCACGGATGCTTATATCCCGATCCGTACCGTGCGCAACCTGGCGCGCAACCCGAACCTGGGCGGCGAAGCCCTGGTGATCAGCCTGGGCTGCGAGAAACTGCAGGCCGGGCAAGTGATGCACGACAACGATAGCTCCGTCGACCTGAGCGAGCCGTGGCTGTACCGGTTGCAGGATTCCAGTCACGGCTTTACCGAGATGATCGAACAGATCATGGCGCTGGCCGAGGTGCGCTTGAAAAAGCTCGACCAGCGCCGCCGTGAAACGGTGCCGGCGTCCGAGCTGATCCTGGGCATGCAATGCGGCGGCAGTGATGCGTTTTCCGGCATTACCGCCAACCCGGCGCTGGGCTATGCGTCAGACCTGTTGCTGCGTGCCGGGGCGACGGTGATGTTTTCCGAAGTGACCGAGGTACGCGATGCGATTTACCTGCTGACGTCTCGGGCTGAGAGTAAGGAAGTGGCCCAGGAGCTGGTCAGGGAAATGGACTGGTACGACCGTTACCTGGCCAAGGGCGAGGCGGATCGCAGCGCCAACACCACGCCGGGCAACAAGAAGGGCGGGCTGTCGAATATCGTCGAGAAGTCATTGGGCTCCATCGTCAAGTCCGGCAGCAGCGCGATCAACGGCGTGCTCGGCCCCGGCGAGCGCTTCAAGGGCAAGGGCCTGATTTTTTGCGCGACCCCGGCCAGTGACTTCGTGTGCGGCACCTTGCAACTGGCGGCGGGTATGAACCTGCATGTGTTCACTACCGGGCGCGGTACGCCTTACGGCCTGGCGATGGCGCCAGTGGTGAAGGTGTCGACGCGCACTGAGCTGGCGCAGCGCTGGCCGGACCTGATCGACATCGACGCCGGGCGCATCGCCACCGGGCGCGCGAGTATCGAGGAGCTGGGCTGGGAGCTGTTTCACTTTTACCTGGATGTGGCCAGCGGCAAGAAGCAGACGTGGGCGGAGCGGCACAAGCTGCATAACGACATCACCCTGTTCAACCCGGCGCCGATTACCTGAGACCGAGTCGCCTGCAATCGGGGGCAAGCCCCCTCCCACACTTGACCGCATTCTTCCAGGACAAATGCGGTCAAAATGTGGGAGGGGGCTTGCCCCCGATAGCGGTCTATCAGGCACCGTCGAGCGGTATGGCTTATCATTAGCCCACTCACGACGCTCACCAAGGTTCTCCCCGGCATGCTGGCAATCTTCCTCACCACGCTCACCATCACCGCGCCGGTGTTCGCCATGCTGTTTCTCGGTGTACTGCTCAAACGCATCAACTGGATCAACGACAACTTTATCCATACCGCCTCGTCCCTGGTGTTCAACGTTACCATGCCGGCGCTGCTGTTTCTCGGCATCCTGCATGCCGACCTGCATTCAGCGCTCAAGCCGGGCTTGCTGATCTACTTTGCCGTGGCCACGCTGGTGAGTTTTGCCATGGCGTGGGGCTGGGCGATCCTGCGCTGCAAGCGCGAAGACCGGGGCATCTACACCCAGGGTGCGTTTCGCGGCAATAACGGGGTGATCGGCCTGGCGCTGGCTGCCAGCATGTACGGCGACTACGGGATTTCCCTCGGTGCGATCCTTGCGGCGTTGGTGATCCTGTTCTACAACACCCTGTCGACCATTGTGCTGGCGGTGTACAGCCCGGTGATCAAGTCCGACCCGTGGAGCATCTTCAAGAGTGTGGTGGCCAACCCGCTGATCATCAGCGTGATCGTCGCTGCGCCGTTTGCCTATTTCCAGATCGGCTTGCCGGGTTGGCTGGAAAAATCCATGCAGTACCTGGCGGACACCACCTTGCCCCTGGCGCTGATCTGCATTGGTGGCACCTTGTCCCTGGCGGCGCTGCGCAAGAGCGGCAAAATGGCCTTGAGCGCGAGCTTGATGAAGATGGTCTGGCTGCCGGTGATCGCCACCTTGGGTGCATGGCTGCTGGGGTTCCGTGGGCCGGAGCTGGGCATTCTGTTTCTGTACTTCGGCGCGCCGACGGCGGCGGCAAGCTTCGTGATGGCCAGGGCGGCCGAGGGCAATCATGAACTGGCGGCGGCGATTATCGTGATCACCACGCTGATGGCGGCGGTGACCACGAATATCGGCATCTTCGTGTTGCAGGCGGGTGGCTGGATCTAAGCTTCTTTCTGATAGGTGTCGATGACTTCCTGTGCCGCCCGAAACGCATCGATCGCTGCCGGCACTCCGGCATACACCGCGCAATGCAGCAACGCTTCGCGGATCTCCTCTACGGTGCAGCCGTTGTTCAACGCGCCGCGCACATGGCCTTTGAGTTCCTGCGGGCATTTGAGCGCGGTCAGGGCGGCGAGAGTGATCAAGCTGCGCGTCTTGAGCGGCAAACCCTCGCGATTCCACACGCTACCCCACGCGTGTTCATTGACGAAATCCTGCAGCGGCTGGGTGAACTCGGTGGCATTGCCCAGGGCGCGGTCAACGAAGGCATCGCCCATCACCTGGCGACGCACTTCAACCCCTGGCTTTTTCTGATCGGTCATTGCGACTCCCTCTTGTGTTGGCGCTGCCAGGCGCGCAGCGAGGTGAACAACAGCACCACCACTAACGCCGGCAAGACGTAAAACAGCATCAATTGTTCCAGTTTGGCGGCCAGGGGCATGCCAGTGGTGAACGCCATCACATGCAGGCCATAAGCCACATAGAGCCCCAGCAACACCAGGCCTTCGACCCGCGTGACGCGGTAGCCGGTATAGAACACGGGCAGGCACAGGATGATGGCGCCGAGCATGACCGGCAGGTCGAAGTCCAGGGCGTTGGGTGAGACCGACAGCGGCGACGGCGCCACCATCGCGGTAAAGCCCAGCACGCCAAGCAGGTTGAACAGGTTGCTGCCGATCACGTTGCCCACGGCAATCTCCCGCTCGCCGCGCAAGGCGGCAATCAGCGACGTCGCCAGGCAGGGCAGCGAGGTGCCGACGCCGATCAGCGTCAGGCCGATGATGCGCTCCGACAAGCCCAGGTCACTCGCTACCTCTACGGCCGCACCCAGCAGCAGGTGCCCGGCCAGCACCAGCACGAGCAACCCGCCCAGCATCAACAGCACGCTGCTCAGCCAGGGCGCCCGGGTTACGGTGGCGAGTGTGCGGGGGCGGCGGGAGTGGCGCGTCTGGTAATGCAGCACGCCAAGGTAGGCCACCAGCGCAACCAGCAGCACCAGCCCGTCGAACGGGGTCAGCGCCTCATTGGCGGCCAGGACGAACACCAGCAGGCCGGCCACGATCATGACCGGGATGTCCAGGCGCACCAGTTGTCGCGACACCCGTAGCGGGATGATCAGCGCCGACAAACCCAGGGTGACGAGGATGTTGAAGATGCTGCTGCCGATCACGCTGCCCACGGCGATGTCGGTGTTGCCGGCCAGGGTGGCCTGCAGGCTGACGGCCATCTGCGGCGCGCTGCTGCCGAAGGCCACGATGCTCAGGCCGATGATCAATGGCCGCACCTTGAGGCTGGCGGCCAGGCGCACTGCGGCCCGTACCAGCACTTCAGCGCCGACGATCAACAGCAGCAAACCGCTGACCAGTTCCAGCAGGCTCCAGGGCGAGAGGGCGTTCAATCCAAAAATGCTCAAGGCGGCCTCGATCAGTTGTTCAGGGCTTGCACGCGCACCCGTGCGGTGCCGCTGCCCAGCATACGCAATTGCTCGGCGGCCTTGCGGGAAAGGTCGATCAGCCGTCCACGGGTATGCGGGCCGCGATCATTGATGCGCACCACGACAGATCGGTTGTTATCCAGGTTGGTCACCTTGACCTGGGTGCCGAAGGGCAGGCGCCGATGGGCCGCGGTCAGGGCGTTCTGGTTGAAGGCTTCACCGCTGGCGGTTCTTTTGCCATGGTGCCTGGCACCGTAATAGGAGGCGGTGCCGGTTTCGTCGTAGCCGTTGGGGTCGATGACGCCGCTGGCGCAACCGGTCAGCAGGGAGAACAGGGCCAGGAGGCCGAGTAGACGCTTCATTCTGGGTATCCCCATATCAAATGTGGGAGGGGGCTTGCTCCCGATAGCGGTGGGCCAGTCACTGATGTGTTGACTGAATCACCGCTATCGGGAGCAAGCCCCCTCCCACAGAAGGTCCGAGTCGAGCATGAAAACTCACTCGGCGCCTTCACTGCTGTCAGCCTTCGAGCTTGCTTTTGAGCAGTTCGTTGACTTGTTGCGGGTTGGCTTTACCCTTGGACGCTTTCATCGCCTGGCCGACGAAGAAGCCGAACATCTTGCCGCGCTTGGCTTCGTCAGCCGCGCGATATTGTTCGACCTGCTCGGCGTTCGCCGCGAGCATTTCATCGAGTACGGCGGAAATGGCGCCGCTGTCGGTGACTTGCTTGAGGCCGCGCTTCTCGATGATCTCATCGGCGCTGCCTTCACCGGCGGCCATCGCTTCGAACACCGTCTTGGCGATTTTGCCGGAAATGGTGTTGTCCTTGATGCGCAGCAGCATGCCGCCCAGTTGTTCGGCGCTCACCGGCGCTTCGTCGATTTCCAGGCCTTGCTTGTTCAACAGGCTGCCCAACTCGACCATGACCCAGTTAGCCGCCAGCTTGGCGTCGCCGGCAATGCTCACGACTTTTTCGAAGTAGTTGGCTTGCTCACGGCTGGACGCCAGTACGCTGGCATCGTAGACCGACAGGCCGAACTGCTCCTGGAACCGTTCGCGTTTTTGCTGCGGCAGTTCCGGCAGGGTGGCGCGGATATCGTTGAGGAACGAATCTTCCAGCACCACCGGCAGCAGGTCCGGGTCGGGGAAGTAACGGTAGTCGTTGGCTTCCTCCTTGCTGCGCATGGCGCGGGTTTCGTCTTTGTTCGGGTCGTACAGGCGCGTTTGCTGGATCACCTTGCCGCCGTCTTCGATCAGTTCGATCTGGCGACGCACTTCGCTGTTGATCGCCTTCTCGATGAAGCGGAACGAGTTGACGTTCTTGATCTCGCAGCGGGTGCCGTACTCGGCCTGGCCCTTGGGACGGATCGACACGTTGCAGTCGCAACGCAGCGAGCCCTCGGCCATGTTGCCGTCGCAGATGCCCAGGTAGCGCACCAGCGCGTGGATGGTCTTGACGTAGGCCACGGCTTCCTTGGCGCTGCGCATGTCCGGCTCGGACACGATCTCCAGCAAGGGCGTACCGGCCCGGTTCAGGTCGATACCGGTGGCGCCGGGGAATTCCTCGTGCAGGCTCTTGCCGGCGTCTTCTTCAAGGTGCGCACGGGTTACGCCGACGCGCTTGATGGTGCCGTCTTCCAGGGGAATGTCCAGGTGGCCCTTGCCGACGATCGGCAGTTCCATCTGGCTGATCTGGTAGCCCTTGGGCAGGTCCGGGTAGAAGTAGTTCTTGCGCGCGAACACGTTGTGCTGGCCGATCTCGGCGTCGATCGCCAGGCCGAACATCACCGCCATGCGCACCGCTTCCTGGTTCAGCACCGGCAGCACGCCGGGCATGCCCAGGTCGACCAGGCTGGCCTGGGTGTTGGGCTCGGAGCCGAACGTGGTGGCGCTACCGGAGAAAATCTTCGATTGGGTGGCGAGCTGGGTATGAATCTCCAGCCCGATCACAACTTCCCATTGCATAGTGTTCTCCTCAGAAGCCGGTAGGGGTGCGAGTGTGCCAGTCGGTGTTCAACTGGTACTGGTGCGCCACATTGAGCAGGCGGCCTTCCTGGAAATACGGGGCGAGCAATTGCACGCCGACCGGCAGGCCATCGACGAAACCGGCGGGCATGGACATGCCCGGCAAGCCCGCGAGGTTGGCGGTGATGGTGTAGAGGTCTTCCAGGTACTCGGCGATCGGATCGCCGGTCTTGGCGCCGATCTTCCAGGCCGGGTTCGGCGTGGTCGGGCCGAGGATCACGTCGACTTCTTCGAAGGCCGCCATGAAGTCGTTCTTGATCAGGCGACGGATCTTCTGCGCCTTGAGGTAGTACGCGTCGTAGTAGCCAGCCGACAGGGCATAGGCACCGACCATGATCCGGCGCTGTACTTCGGCGCCGAAGCCTTCGCCACGGGAGCGCTTGTACAGGTCGGTGAGGTCTTTGGGGTTTTCGCAACGATAGCCGAAGCGCACACCGTCGAACCGCGACAGGTTGGAGGAGGCTTCGGCCGGGGCGATCACGTAATAGGCAGGGATCGCGTGCTGGTTGTTCGGCAGGCTGATTTCCTTGATCACCGCGCCGAGCTTCTCCAGCTCTTTGATGCTGTTGTGCACCAAGTCGGCGATACGTGGGTCGAGACCGGCGCTGAAGTATTCCTTGGGCACGCCGATGCGCAGGCCCTTGAGCGACGTATTCAGGCTGGCGCTGTAGTCTGGCACCGGCTCATCGATGCTGGTGGAATCCTGTTTATCGAAGCCGGCCATACCTTGTAACAATATTGCGCAGTCTTCAGCCGTGCGCGCCAGCGGGCCGCCCTGATCGAGACTCGAGGCGTAGGCGATCATGCCCCAGCGGGAAACGCGACCGTAGGTCGGTTTCAAACCGGTGAGGTTGGTGAACGCGGCCGGTTGGCGAATGGAGCCGCCGGTGTCGGTGGCCGTGGCGGCCGGAAGGAAGCGCGCGGCAACGGCAGCGGCCGAACCACCGGACGAACCGCCGGGTACATGCTCCAGGTTCCACGGGTTTTTCACCGCGCCGTAGTAGCTCGACTCGTTGGCCGAACCCATGGCGAATTCGTCCATGTTGGTCTTGCCCAGGGTCACGGCGCCGGCGGCGGCCAGCTTGGAGACCACGCTGGCGTCGTAGGGCGCCTTGAAGTTGTCGAGCATCTTCGAGCCGCAGCTGGTGCGAATGCCCTGGGTGCAGAACAGGTCCTTGTGGGCAATCGGGGCGCCCAGCAGCGCGCCGTTCTCACCGTTGGCACGACGTACGTCGGCGGCCTTGGCCTGGCTCAGGGCCAGCTCCTGGGTGAGGCTGATGAAGCTGTTGACCTTGGGGTCCAGCTCGGCGATACGCGCCAGCAGGGTCGTGGTCAGCTCTTCGGAAGAAAACGTTTTGTCGGCGAGACCGCGGGCGATCTCGGCCAGAGTCATGTGATGCATGAAAGGCTCTTTCCCTTTAGTCGATGACTTTCGGAACCAGGTACAGGCCGTTTTCGACCGCTGGCGCGATGGACTGGTAGGCCTCGCGGTGATTGCGCTCGGTCACGACGTCGGCGCGCAGGCGCTGACTGGCTTCCAGCGGGTGAGCCAGGGGCTCGATGCCGTCGGTGTCGACGGCCTGCATTTGGTCAACCAGCCCGAGAATGCTGTTCAGGGCTGCGGTGGTCTGTGGAAGATCGGCGTCATTGAGGCCAAGCGAGGCCAGATGCGCGATTTTTTCCACGTCGGAGCGTTCAAGCGCCATGGGATTCTCCAGTGGAAAACAGAACGGAGGGCTTCCGTGTGTTAGATTGTCGGAACACTACCGCATTTCTACGGTCATAAGGCCGCGATTGTGGGGGTTGGTGCACAGAAAGTCGGCCAATTTAGCACATTGGCGCCTTGCCCAAAATCCCTGTCGTTGTTAGAGTTTGCCGCACTTTTTTACCCACGCGTTGCCTAGGGTCCCTTTCCCATGTTCAAGAAACTGCGTGGCATGTTTTCCAGCGATCTTTCCATTGACCTGGGCACTGCCAACACCCTTATTTACGTGCGCGAGCGCGGTATCGTTCTGAATGAGCCATCGGTTGTGGCCATTCGGACCCATGGTAATCAGAAAAGTGTCGTTGCCGTTGGCACCGAGGCCAAGCGCATGCTCGGCCGTACACCAGGCAATATTGCTGCCATTCGTCCGATGAAAGATGGCGTGATCGCCGACTTCAGTGTCTGCGAAAAGATGCTGCAGTACTTCATCAACAAGGTTCACGAAAACAGTTTCCTGCAGCCCAGCCCTCGTGTGCTGATCTGCGTCCCGTGCAAGTCCACCCAGGTGGAGCGTCGTGCCATCCGTGAATCGGCCCTTGGCGCCGGTGCCCGCGAAGTGTTCCTGATCGAAGAGCCGATGGCCGCCGCAATCGGCGCCGGCCTGCCGGTTGAAGAGGCCCGCGGTTCGATGGTGGTGGATATCGGTGGCGGTACCACCGAGATCGCCCTGATTTCCCTCAACGGTGTGGTGTATGCCGAATCCGTGCGTGTGGGCGGCGACCGTTTCGACGAAGCGATCATCACCTATGTGCGTCGTAACTACGGCAGCCTGATCGGCGAATCCACCGCCGAGCGCATCAAGCAGGAAATCGGTACCGCTTACCCGGGCGGCGAAGTTCGCGAAGTCGATGTTCGCGGTCGCAACCTGGCTGAAGGCGTACCGCGTGCGTTCACCCTGAACTCCAATGAAGTGCTGGAAGCTCTGCAAGAGTCCCTGGCCACCATCGTTCAGGCTGTGAAGAGCGCCCTGGAGCAGTCGCCGCCGGAACTGGCTTCCGATATCGCCGAGCGTGGCCTGGTGCTGACCGGTGGTGGCGCGTTGCTGCGCGACCTCGACAAGCTGCTGGCCCAGGAAACCGGCCTGCCGGTGATCGTCGCCGAAGACCCGTTGACCTGCGTGGCGCGTGGCGGTGGTCGTGCACTGGAAATGATGGATAAACACACCATGGACCTGCTCTCCAGCGAATAAGATCGCCTGGACGGTTCATGCTGGGTCGGCAGGCAGCACTTTGCAGTGCTGCCTGTTGACGTTTATCTTCTTCAATCTGCATCCAGGCCGGTTTGATGCCGTATGAATAAAGAGAACATTTGCCTGGGAGGAGCGGCCTATTAAACCGCTCTTCGCCAAAGGCCCCTCATTGGGCGTGCGCTTGTTGGTGCTGACCGTGCTTTCGGTCGCGCTGATGGTGGTCGATGCCCGCTTTGCGCTGCTCAAGCCTGTGCGTAGCCAGATGTCGCTGGTGTTGATGCAGACTTACTGGATCACTGACCTGCCGCAACGTCTCTACCAGGGCGTGGCCAGCCAATTCGGCAGCCGCACCGAACTGGTGGCCGAGAACGAAAAACTCAAGACCGAAAACCTGCTGCTGCAGGGCCGCATGCAAAAACTCGCGGCCCTCACCGAGCAGAACGTTCGGCTGCGCGAGTTGCTCAACTCTTCGGCGTTGGTCAACGAAAAGGTCGAAGTGGCCGAATTGATCGGCATGGACCCCAACCCCTTCACCCATCGCATCATCATCAACAAGGGTGAGCGCGACGGTGTGGTGCTCGGTCAGCCGGTGCTCGATGCTCGCGGCCTGATGGGCCAGGTGGTTGAGTTGATGCCCTATACCTCGCGCGTCTTGCTCTTGACCGACACCACCCACAGCATTCCGGTGCAGGTCAATCGCAACGGCTTGCGCGCGATTGCCAGCGGCACCGGTAACCCGGAACGCCTGGAGTTGCGGCACGTGGCCGACACCGCCGACATCAAGGAAGGTGACCTGCTGGTCAGCTCCGGCCTGGGGCAGCGTTTCCCGGCGGGTTACCCGGTGGCGACGGTCAAGGAGGTCATCCACGATTCCGGCCAGCCGTTTGCCATTGTGCGTGCCGTGCCGACTGCCGCGTTGAACCGTAGCCGCTATCTGCTGCTGGTGTTCAGCGACAACCGCACGCCGGAAGAGCGCGCCAATGACGCCGCGCAGGCCCAGGAAGCGGAAGACAAGCAGAACGGCACCACGCCTGTGATTCCTGCCACCGTGCCGAAACCGGCTTTTGTTGGGCCACCCGCACCTGCGGCCATGCCGGCTGCACCGGCAACCGCAGCGCCAGTCGCTACACCGGCCAAGCCGGCGGCACACAGCGCACGCCCGGCGAAACCTGCTGCGACCACCGCGCCTGCGGCCAGGCCCGCGGCAACCGCCCCGGCCACCACGCGGCAGAGGGAGGAATAATGGCCAGTACTCATTCGCGCAATGGCTGGATTGTCTGGCTGACCTTTGCCATCGGTTTGCTGCTCAGCGTTTCGCCGTTGCCACAATTCATGGAAATCCTGCGCCCGCTCTGGCTGGCCTTGCTGTTGGCGTTCTGGTCGTTGAACCTGCCGCACAAGGTGGGCATGGTCACGGCCATGTGCCTGGGCTTGGCCGAGGATGTGCTGTATGGCACCTTGCTGGGCCAGAACGCGCTGATCCTGACCCTGATTACCTTCCTGGTGCTGTCGTTGCAGCAGCGCTTGCGCATGTTCCCGATGTGGCAGCAGTGCTTGGTGATTTTGGTGATCTTCGGCCTGGCGCAGTTGGTTCAGCTCTGGCTCAGCGCCTTGACCGGCAATCGCCAACCCACCCTGGCGCTGGTGTTGCCGGCGCTGGTCAGCGCCTTGCTGTGGCCCTGGATCAGTTTCGGCCTGCGTGGGTTACGTCGTCGCTATAAAATCAATTGATGGATCGCGAGGCTCTGCCTGGTCATCGAACCCTACAGGGAGAGTCTGCAATGAATGTGCTTTATCTGGCCTCGGGCTCACCGCGGCGACGCGAGTTGCTGACCCAGATCGGCGTGCCTTTCACCGTGGTCAGCGCCGCTATCGATGAAACGCCTCTTACTGACGAACCCCCCGTTGCCTATGTCGAGCGCCTGGCTCGAAGCAAGGCGGCGGCGGGTTTGGCTGCGCTCCAACAAGCCGCTGGCGTCTGCGTATTGGGTGCCGATACCGCCGTGATCGTGGATGGCAAGATTCTTGGCAAACCGGTGGACCAGGCCGATGCCTTGGCGATGTTGATGGCCTTGGCAGGGCGTGAGCATGAAGTCCTCACGGCCATCGCCCTTACCGACGGCCAGCGCTGTGAAACCCGATGTGTGAGCAGTCGCGTGGGGTTTCGTGAGATTTCTGTCCAGGAGGCTACGACTTACTGGCACAGTGGCGAACCCCAGGACAAAGCCGGCGGCTATGCTATCCAGGGGCTGGGCTCGGTGTTCGTGAGCGGACTCAATGGCAGCTATTCCGCCGTGGTCGGCCTGCCGGTGTGCGAAACCGCGCAACTGCTGGGCCAATTCGGCATACCCTGTTGGCAAAACCTTACCGCGCGCTGAACGCCTTTACTTGCGCGCCAAGCCATAAGCGATCGGTCACTATTGTGAAAACGCCTGAACGAGACCCAGCCATGAGTGAAGAGATTCTGATCAATATCACGCCGATGGAATCGCGCGTGGCGGTGGTAGAGAACGGTGTTCTGCAAGAAGTGCACGTAGAGCGCACCCAGAAGCGCGGGATCGTCGGCAACATCTATAAAGGCAAGGTGGTGCGCGTATTGCCGGGCATGCAGGCGGCTTTTGTCGATATCGGCCTGGACCGTGCCGCGTTTATCCATGCTTCGGAAATCTCCCTGCGCGAAGGCCCGGCGGTGGAAAGCATCAGCGCGCTGGTGCACGAAGGGCAGAGCCTGGTGGTGCAAGTCACCAAGGACCCCATCGGTTCCAAAGGCGCACGGCTGACCACTCAGCTGTCGATCCCTTCGCGCTACCTGGTGTACATGCCGCGTACCGCCCATGTCGGTATTTCCCTCAAGATCGAGGACGAGGCCGAGCGTGAGCGCCTGAAGAAAGTGGTCAGCGATTGTGTCGCCGCCGAAGGCATCAAGGAAGCCGGCGGTTTTATCCTGCGCACCGCCGCCGAGGGCGCGGGCGCCGATGAAATTCTCATGGATATCCGCTACCTGCGGCGTCTGTGGGACCAGATCGCGGCGCAGATCCAGACCATTGGCGCGCCAAGCGTGATCTACGAAGACCTTGGCTTGGCGTTGCGGACTTTACGCGATCTGGTCAGCCCGAAAATCGAGAAAATTCGCATCGATTCGCGGGAAACCTTCCAGCGCACAACCCAGTTTGTTGCCGAACTGATGCCGGAAATCGCCGACCGTCTGGAGCACTATCCGGGCGAACGGCCAATATTCGACCTGTATGGCGTCGAAGACGAAATCCAGAAAGCCCTGGAACGCAAGGTCCCGCTCAAATCCGGTGGCTATCTGGTGGTTGACCCGGCGGAAGCCATGACCACCATCGACGTCAACACCGGCGCATTCGTGGGGCACCGCAATCTTGAAGAAACCATCTTCAAGACCAACCTGGAAGCCGCCACTGCGATAGCGCGCCAACTGCGCCTGCGCAACCTGGGCGGCATCATCATCATCGACTTCATCGACATGGAAGACGGCGAGCACCAGCGCCAGGTGCTGCGCACCCTCGAAAAGCAGCTGGAGCGCGACCACGCCAAGACCAACATCATCGGCATCACCGAACTGGGCCTGGTGCAGATGACCCGCAAGCGCACCCGCGAAAGCCTTGAACAAGTGCTGTGCGAACCCTGCAGCAGCTGCCAGGGGCGCGGTAAATTGAAGACCCCGGAAACGGTTTGCTACGAGATTTTCCGCGAAATTCTACGAGAGGCACGCGCCTATCAGGCTGAAGGTTATAGAGTGCTCGCCAACCAGAAAGTGGTCGATCGCCTGCTGGACGAAGAGTCGGGCAACGTCGCTGAACTGGAGGGGTTTATCGGCCGCACCATTCGTTTTCAGGTCGAAACCATGTATTCCCAGGAACAATACGACGTGGTGCTGCTCTGATCCCCATTCGTTTTTCCTTTCCGAGACCGACAGGCATTGACCCGTGGTCCGATTACCGCTTTGAGGGTCGCCTGACATGGAGCGTCTGATACGCTTTTTTGCCGCTTTGACCCGTTGGGGGCTGGGCCTTTGCGCGTTGCTGCTGGTATTGGCGGCGGTGTACGTGAGCCTGGGGCGTGAGTTGATCCCGCTGGTGGCCGAATACCGTGCTGAAGTCGAAACCAAAGCCCAGGCTGCGGTGCAGATGCCCGTGCATATCGGTAGCCTCGAAGGCCGCTGGAGCGGCTTTGCGCCAATAGTGCTGGCCCATGACGTGATGGTCGGCGAGGGCAACAGTGCCTTGCGCCTGGATCAGGTCGAAGTGGTGCCCGACCTTTGGGCGAGCCTGATGGCGCGTGAAGTACGCATCGCCCATCTGCAGGTCAGCGGCTTGCAGTTGAGCGTCAAGGAAGATAAGGACGGCCACTGGGCGCTGCAAGGCTTGCCGGTGCAGGACGACCAGCCCCTGGACCCGCAACAGCTGCTCACCCGCATGCAGATGGTCAAGCGCGTGTCGGTGCTAGACAGCCAGCTGACCCTGCAACCGTTCGACCGGGCGCCGGTGACCGTGACGTATGTAGGCCTGAGCCTGCACACCGGTATGAGCAGGCAGCGCCTGGATGCGCGCCTGACCTTGCCCGACGGCCAACCGCTCGCCTTGAGCCTGCGTAGCCGCATCCGCGCCAGCCAATGGAAAGACGCTGAGGTCGAGGCCTACCTGAGCCTTCCCCAAAGCGACTGGGCCAAGTGGATTCCCTCCACGTTGACCCAGCAATGGAAGCTCACCCAGCTCAAGGCCGGCGGTGAGTTCTGGCTCAGTTGGGCCAACGGCACCGTGCAAAGCGCGGTGGTGCGCCTCAATTCGCCGCAGGTAAAAGGCAGTTACGCCGAGCGCAAGCCGGTGCATATCGAAAACCTGGCCCTGACCGCTTATGTGCAACGCAGCGACGGTGGCCTCAAGGTGCTGTTCGATTCGCTGGCGATGAACATCGGGGACACCCGTTGGCAATCGCGCCTGCAACTGCAACAGAGCCTGGCGAACGATAAAGATCAGGAAGTGTGGAAGCTGCAGGCCGACCGGCTCGACCTTACCCCCATCACGCCCTTGCTCAATGCCCTGGCACCGTTGCCGGAAGGCTTCGCCAAGGCTGTCGAGCAGTTGAAAGCCACCGGCCTGTTGCGCAACGTGCTGGTGGATTTCCGACCCCAGGACACCACCGATCAAAAAGTCAGTTTTGCCGCCAACCTTGAGCGTGTCGGTTTTGATGCGTACTTCGGCGCGCCGGCTGCACGTAACGTGTCCGGCAGCATCAGTGGCGACCTGGGCCATGGCGAGTTGCGCATGGACAGCAAGGACTTTTCCCTGCATCTGTTCCCGATCTTCGCCAAGCCATGGCAGTACATCCAGGCCAACGCGCGCCTGACCTGGAAGCTGGACAAGCAGGGCTTCACCCTGATCGCGCCGTATATCAAGGTGCTAGGGGAGGAAGGCAACGTTGCGGCGGACTTCCTGATTCGCCTGCATTTCGACCATAGCCAGGAGGACTACATGGACCTGCGGGTCGGCATGGTCAATGGCGATGGTCGTTTCACCCCCAAGTACTTACCGGCGGTGTTGAGCCCGGCGCTCGATGAGTGGTTGCGCACGGCGATCCTCAAAGGCGCGGTCGACGAAGGCTTTTTCCAGTACCAGGGCTCCCTGAGCCACAACGCGCCGCCGGCCTCGCGCAATATCAGCCTGTTCTTCAAGGTGCATGATGCCGAGCTGGCCTTCCAGCCGGGTTGGCCGCACGTGAGCAAGGTCAACGGTGAGGTGTTCGTCGAGGAGAGCGGCGTGCGCATCCTGGCCAGCAAGGGTCAATTGCTTGATACCCAGGTCAAGGACGTCTACGTCAACATCCCCCACGCGCCAACCGGCAAGGACAGCCACCTGCTGCTCACCGGTGGGTTTTCCGGTGGGTTGGGCGATGGTTTGAAAATCCTACAGGAAGCGCCTATCGGCACCGCATCCACCTTCGCGGGCTGGAAGGGCGAGGGCGACCTGCAGGGCAGCCTGGATCTGGATGTGCCGTTGGCCAAGGGCACAGAGCCCAAGATCGTGGTCGACTTCAAGACCGACAAAGCGCGCCTGCAACTGGCGGAGCCCACCCTGGACCTGACTCAGCTCAAGGGTGACTTCCGGTTCGACAGTGCCAAAGGCTTGAGCGGCCAGAATATTTCGGCCCAGGCGTTCGACCGTCCGATCAACGCGCAAATTTTTGCCGAGGGCAAGCCCGGTAATATCAGCACCCGCGTGACCGCCAAGGGGCAGGTGACGGTCAAGCGGCTCACGGACTGGTTGAAAATCAGCCAGCCGCTGCCCCTGTCCGGCGATATCCCGTACCAGCTGCAAGTGATTCTGGACGGCGCGGACAGTCAGCTGATGGTCAGCTCCAATCTCAAGGGCGTCGCGGTGGATCTGCCGGCGCCGTTCGGCATGCCGGCGAGCCAGGGGCGTGACAGCACGTTCCGCATGACCTTGCAGGGCGCTGAGCGTCGTTACTGGTTCGATTACGGCGAGTTGGCGAATTTTACGTTTGCGGCGCCGCCGGATAACTTCAACGATGGCCGCGGCGAACTGTTCCTCGGTGATGGCGATGCGGTGTTGCCTGGCGCGAAGGGCCTGCGCATTCGCGGGGTGCTCTCCGAGCTGGACATCGACCCGTGGAAAAAACTCGCGAACCGTTACGCCGGAAATGATCCGGGCGGCAGTGCCAAGCAGCTGCTCAGCGGCGCCGATTTCAAGGTAGGCAAGCTGACCGGTTTTGGTACGCAGTTCGACCAGGTCAAACTGCAACTGGATCGCAAGCCTGTGGCCTGGGGCCTGCAGTTCGACAGCCAGCAAGCCAAGGGCACGGTGAATCTGCCCGACGCCAAAGGCGCGCCTATCGCCATCAACCTGCAGTACGTGAAGCTGCCTGCGGTCGATCCGACCGTACAGGCGGACGAGAACGCGCCGGACCCGCTGGCCGATATCGACCCCAAGGATATCCCAGCAATGGATATCGCCATCGATCAACTGTTCCAGGGCCCGGACCTGGTGGGCGCGTGGTCGCTGAAAATCCGGCCGACCGCCAAGGGCCTGGCCTTCAACAACCTGGCCCTGGGCCTCAAAGGCATGCAGCTCAACGGTGCCGGTGGTTGGGAAGGCGCGCCGGGGGCCAGCAGCAGTTGGTACAAAGGGCGGTTGGACGGCAAGAACATTGCCGACGTGCTCAAGGGTTGGGGCTTTGCGCCCACAGTCACCAGCGAGGACTTCCATCTGGACGTGGATGGCCGTTGGCCGGGTTCGCCCGCCTGGGTCGGGCCCAAGCGGTTCTCCGGTAGCCTGGATGCAGCGTTCCGTAAAGGCCAGTTCGTGGAAGTGGAGGGCGGCGCCCAGGCACTGCGGGTGTTCGGCCTGCTTAACTTCAACTCCATTGGCCGCCGTTTGCGCCTGGACTTCTCCGACCTGCTCGGCAAGGGGCTGAGCTACGACCGGGTCAAGGGCTTGCTGGCCGCCAGCGATGGTGTGTTCGTGACCCGTGAACCCATCACCATGACCGGGCCGTCCACCAATCTTGAGCTGAACGGCACCCTGGACCTGGTAGCCGATCGCGTTGATGCCAAGTTGCTGGTGACGCTGCCGGTCACCAATAACCTGCCCATCGCGGCGTTGATCGTCGGCGCACCGGCCATTGGTGGCGCGTTGTTCCTGATCGACAAGTTGATCGGCGACCGGGTGTCGCGCTTCGCCAGCGTGCAGTACACCGTGCAAGGCCCCTGGAAAGACCCGAAAATCACCTTCGACAAGCCATTTGAAAAGCCAAACTGAGAGGCGGTGGAGTAGCATGGCCCCATGCCCTTTATGGAGTGTCGGCCCATGTCCTTTGCGGTAATCCAAATGGTCAGCCAGAGTGATGTGCTGGCTAACCTGGCCCAGGCACGCCGCCTGCTGGAACGAGCGGCGGCGGATGGCGCCAGGCTTGCGGTACTGCCGGAAAACTTCGCCGCCATGGGCCGCCGTGACATGGCCGATATCGGTCGCGCGGAGGCCTTGGGTGAAGGTCCGATCCTGCCATGGTTGAAACAGACCGCTCGCGACCTCACCTTATGGATAGTGGCCGGCACCGTGCCGTTGCCCCCCAGGGACCAACCGAACGCCAAACCCAACGCCTGTTCGCTGCTGATCGACGACCGCGGTGAAATCGCCGCTCGTTATGACAAGCTGCACTTGTTCGATGTGGATGTGGCGGATGCCCGGGGTCGTTATCGCGAATCCGACGACTATGCTTTCGGAAGCAACGTGGTGGTGGCGGACACGCCGGTGGGGCGACTGGGGCTGACGGTGTGTTACGACCTGCGCTTTCCTGAACTGTACAGCGAGCTGCGTGCGGCCGGGGCTGAGTTGATCAGCGCGCCCTCAGCGTTTACGGCGGTGACCGGCGCTGCGCATTGGGACGTGCTGATTCGTGCACGTGCCATCGAGACCCAGTGTTACCTGCTGGCGGCTGCCCAGGGCGGTGTGCATCCGGGGCCACGAGAAACCCATGGGCATGCAGCGATTATCGACCCTTGGGGGCGTGTATTGGCTCAACAGGATCAAGGCGAAGCGGTGTTAGTGGCCGAACGCGACAGCAATGAACAGGCGTCGATACGGGCGCGCATGCCGGTGGTCAATCACCGGCGCTTTTTCTCGCAGGGCGCACAGCGACCTGCTTCAGAACGATGAATTTAAGGCCAAACCTATGAGCGAGTTGTTGTCCTCAGTCAGTGAACACCTCCTGGCACCCGGTGGCGTGACCATCGAAAGTCTGCAAACCGTGCTGGGCGACCTGGCCGGCCCCGGAATCGACGCGGCCGACCTGTATTTCCAGGGGCAGATTTCCGAGTCCTGGGCGTTGGAAGACGGCATCGTCAAGGAAGGCAGTTTCAACCTTGACCAGGGCGTAGGTGTGCGCGCGCAATCCGGGGAAAAGACCGGTTTTGCTTATAGCAACGCCATTACGTTGGAGGCTCTGGGTCTCGCGGCGCGTGCGGCACGCTCGATTTCCCGCGCCGGCCAGAACGGTACGGTGCAGGCGTTCAGCACCCAGGACGTGGCGCAGTTGTACGCGCCGGACAATCCGTTGGAAGTGATCAGCCGCGCCGAGAAGGTCGAGCTGCTCAAGCGTGTCGACGCGGCGACCCGCGCGCTGGACCCGCGTATCCAGCAGGTGACCGTGAGCATGGCCGGGGTGTGGGAGCGCATCCTCGTCGCCTCCACCGACGGCGGGCTGGCGGCAGATGTGCGACCACTGGTGCGTTTCAATGTGAGTGTGATCGTCGAGCAGAACGGTCGCCGCGAGCGCGGCGGCCATGGCGGCGGCGGGCGTACCGACTACCGTTATTTCCTCGCCGAAGACCGCGCCATGGGCTATGCCCGTGAAGCGCTGCGCCAGGCACTGGTCAACCTGGAAGCGATTCCGGCACCGGCCGGCACGTTGCCGGTGGTGCTGGGCTCGGGTTGGTCCGGTGTGCTGCTGCACGAAGCCGTGGGCCATGGGCTGGAAGGAGACTTCAACCGCAAGGGCAGTTCCGCCTACAGCGGGCGCATGGGCGAGATGGTTGCGTCCAAACTGTGCACCATCGTCGACGACGGCACCCTGGCCGGTCGCCGTGGTTCGTTGAGTGTGGACGACGAGGGCACGCCGACCGAGTGCACCACCCTGATCGAAAACGGCGTGCTCAAGGGCTACATGCAAGACAAGCTCAACGCCCGCCTGATGGGCGTGGCACGCACCGGTAACGGTCGCCGTGAATCCTATGCGCACTTGCCCATGCCACGGATGACCAACACCTACATGCTCGGCGGCCAAAGCGATCCGGCAGAAATCATTGCTTCGGTGAAGCGCGGCATCTACTGCGCCAACCTCGGCGGCGGGCAGGTGGATATCACCAGCGGCAAATTCGTGTTCTCCACCAGCGAGGCGTACTTGATCGAAGACGGCAAGATTACCGCGCCGGTCAAGGGTGCGACGTTGATTGGCAATGGGCCGGAGGCCATGAGCAAGGTGTCGATGGTTGGCAACGACCTGTCGCTGGACAGCGGCGTGGGGACGTGCGGGAAGGATGGACAGTCGGTGCCGGTGGGCGTGGGCCAACCGACGTTGAAGATCGATGCGATCACCGTGGGTGGCACCGGGTCTTAAGCCCGCAAGCTTCGGGTGGCGAAGGTCGCCACCCGGGGAAGAGGATCAGCGCAGACCGCGTTGAGTCTCGTCCAGCTCACGGATGTATTTGAAGATTTTACGGCTGGTGGCCGGCGCCTTGTTATGCGCCTGTTCGTGTTGGGCCTGACGGATCAGGGAGCGCAATTGCTGGCGGTCCGCATCCGGGTAGTCCAATACGAATTTTTCCAGCACGGCGTCATCGCCCGAGATCAGGCGGTCACGCCAGCGCTCCAGGTTATGGAAGCGCTCGTTGTACTGGCGAGTGGAGGCATCGGTTTGATCGAGCAGGGCCAGAATGGCGTCAGTGTCCTGATCGCGCATCAGCTTGCCGATAAACATGATGTGCCGTTTGCGCGCGATATTCGCGGTGTGCTTAGGCGCATCGGCCAAGGCCCGACGCATTTCGTCGGTCAGTGGCAGTTTGGCAATCAAGTCCTTTTTGAGCGTTGTAAGACGCTCGCCAAGGTCAACCAGAGCATGCAGCTCACGTTTGACCTGGGTTTTGCTTTTCTCCCCATCGAGGGAGTCGTCGTAAGAATCAACCATGGTGGCAGTCCGCAAAGAAACGCCGCCATGATAACCAGTCGGGGGCCGCTTGTCCGGCCCGGTCGCTCGATGGCCTTAACCGAGAGCAGAATTTGAGTGGAGAAAACCATGAGTGCAGCCCAAAGCGTCGGTCCACAAGCGTTACCGGCACTGCAGGAACAAGTCGAGCAGATCCTTGCCGAGGCCAAGCGCCAGGGGGCCAGCGCCTGTGAAGTCGCGGTGTCGCTGGAGCAGGGGCTGTCGACTTCGGTGCGTCAGCGGGAAGTGGAAACCGTAGAATTCAATCGCGACCAGGGGTTTGGTATTACCTTGTATGTGGGCCAGCGCAAAGGTTCGGCCAGTACCTCGGCCAGTGGCTCTGAAGCGATTCGCGAGACCGTCGCCGCCGCGTTGGCCATTGCCAAGCACACCTCCGAGGATGAAAGCTCAGGCTTGGCCGACAAAGCACTGATGGCCAAGGATCTGCAGGATTTTGACCTGTTTCACGCCTGGGACATCACGCCCGAGCAAGCCATCGAGCAGGCGTTGACCTGCGAAGCCGCGGCATTCGACGCCGATCCTCGCATCAAGAACGCCGATGGCACCACGTTGAGTACCCACCAGGGTTGCCGTGTCTACGGTAACAGCCATGGTTTTATCGGTGGCTACGCTTCCACGCGTCACAGCCTCAGTTGCGTCATGATCGCCGAAGCCAACGGCCAGATGCAGCGTGACTACTGGTACGACGTGAACCGCCAAGGCGAGTTGCTGGCAGACCCGGTGAGCATTGGCCAACGGGCTGCGCAGCGTGCAGCCAGCCGTTTGGGCGCACGCCCGGTGCCCACGTGCGAAGTGCCGGTACTGTTTTCCGCTGAACTGGCCGGTGGCTTGTTCGGCAGTTTTCTCGGGGCGATTTCCGGTGGCAACCTGTACCGCAAATCGTCATTCCTGGAAGGCGCGATCGGCCAGAAGCTCTTCCCTGAGTGGCTGACCATCGATGAGCGTCCGCACCTCATGCGCGCCATGGGCAGCGCCTCGTTCGACGGCGATGGCCTGGCCACGTATGCCAAACCGTTCGTCGAGAAGGGCGAGTTGGTGTCTTATGTGCTGGGCACTTACGCCGGTCGCAAGCTTGGCTTGCCCAGCACCGCCAACTCCGGCGGCGTTCACAACCTGTTCGTGACCCATGGCGATGACGACCAGGCGGCGCTGCTGCGCCGCATGGGACGCGGCCTGCTAGTGACCGAGTTGATGGGCCACGGCCTGAACATGGTGACCGGTGACTATTCCCGCGGTGCGGCAGGATTCTGGGTGGAAAACGGTGAGATCCAGTTTGCTGTCCAGGAAGTAACCATCGCCGGCAACATGCGCGATATGTTCAAACAGATCGTTGCGGTGGGTAACGATCTTGAGCTGCGCAGCAATATTCGCACGGGCTCCGTGTTGATCGAACGGATGACGGTCGCCGGTAGCTGACCCGCAACGCTTCACCAAAAAAAGGCGCGCCATATGAATGATGGCGCGCCTTTTTTTGTGGCTCCGATAGAGAGGATTGAATCAGTCATCCTTGTTTGATTCTTAATATCATTTAATAATGAATATCATTACTGAATGAGTGTGGATCATGAGTTCTGTCTTGCATGAGGACCCGTACCTGGAAAGTTGGCGGTGGATGAGTCGTCAGATCCGTTGCGGGCTCGATCCTAATGAACCTCGCCTGATCGAACATTACCTCAGTGAGGGGCGCTACCTGGCGTGTTGCACCGCCACCCATCCATGGACCATCGCCGAAACGTCATTTCGCCTGCTCATCGATACCGCCAACGATATCGCGCTGCCCTGGCATTGGCGCTCCCTGTGCCTGGACCAGGCTTGGCGCCCACTGCGTGATCTGGAAAAACTCTCCCAGTGCGCCTGCCGCCTCAAGCGCTGGCAGGCCTTTGCCTGGCAATTGGCAACCTGCCAACTGCTGCCATCCCTCTCTCACTCCGACTTGGTGCAAGGATCTAACGATGAGTAATAGTCGTATCGAACGCGACAGCATGGGCGAACTGCAAGTGCCCGCCGAGGCCTTGTACGGTGCGCAGACCCAACGCGCGGTCAATAACTTTCCTATCAGCCATCAGCGCATGCCGGCGCAGTTTATCCGCGCGCTCGTTCTGGCCAAGGCCGCTGCTGCCAGGGCCAACGTCGACCTCAAGCAGATCAGCGAAGGGCAGGGCAAGGCGATTGTCGATGCCGCCCAAGGCTTGCTGGAAGGCGACTATATGCAGCACTTCCCGGTGGATATCTTCCAGACCGGCTCCGGCACCAGCTCCAACATGAACGCCAACGAAGTGATTGCGACCCTGGCCAGCCGTTTGCTGGGCGAGGTGGTGAACCCCAACGACCACGTCAACTGTGGGCAAAGCAGCAACGACATCATCCCGACCACCATTCACGTCAGCGCGGCGCTGGTGCTGCACGAGCAAACACTGCCGGCCTTGCTGCACCTGGTGCAGGTGATCGAGCAAAAGGCCGAAGCGGTTCACCCGTTCATCAAGACCGGCCGCACTCACTTGATGGATGCCATGCCGGTACGCATGAGCCAGGTGCTCAATGGCTGGGCACAGCAGCTCAAGGCCAATGTCGGCCACCTGCAAGACCTGTTACCGGCGCTGCAGGCGCTGGCTCAGGGCGGCACGGCGGTAGGCACCGGCATCAACGCACACCCTGAATTCTCTACACGTTTCAGCCAGCACTTGAGCCAGCTGACCCAAGTGAAGTTCACGCCGGGCAAGAACCTGTTTGCGTTGATCGGCTCCCAGGACACCGCCGTCGCCGTCTCCGGTCAGTTGAAAGCGACCGCAGTATCGCTGATGAAGATCGCCAACGACTTGCGCTGGATGAATTCCGGCCCGTTGGCCGGCCTCGGTGAAATCGAGCTGGAAGGCCTGCAGCCGGGCTCTTCGATCATGCCTGGCAAGGTCAACCCGGTGATCCCGGAAGCGACGGCCATGGTTGCCGCGCAGGTCATCGGCAATGACACGGTGATCACCGTTGCCGGTCAATCTGGCAACTTCGAGCTGAACGTGATGCTGCCGATCATCGCCCAGAACCTGCTCAGCAGCCTTCAATTGCTGGCCAATTCCAGTCGCCTGCTGGCGGACAAGGCCATCGCCACCTTCAAGGTGAATGAAGCCAAGCTCAAGGAGGCGCTGTCGCGCAACCCGATTCTGGTCACTGCCCTTAATCCGATCATTGGTTACCAAAAGGCCGCCGAAATCGCCAAGCAGGCGTATCAGCAGGGTCGCCCGGTCATCGATGTCGCCCTTGAACACACCGACCTGCCGCGTAGCCAACTGGAAGTCCTGCTGGACCCGGAAAAGCTCACGGCGGGCGGCGTGTAATCCCGACCCTGCTTTGGAGGCTCACTATGGAGCACTGGAAACGCACGATCGAACGGGCCAATCGCTGCTTTATGGCGGGCGAGTTGGTTGATGCCCGCGAGGCCTACTTGCAAGCGCTGGCCCTGGCCCAGGTGTTGTTCGAACGCTGGGTGGACGCCGACGAAGCAGTGGCGGCTTGCGTCATTTCCCATCACAACCTGGCAGACCTGCACCTGCGCCTCAACCAGCCTGAAGAAAGCGCGGAATACCTCTGCGCCATTCACCAGCGCCTGCTGCAAACCATGCAGGACCCCCGCCTCAGTTCGAAGTTGCGCGAGGCAGCGTTGCGCCAGAGCAGCAAAACCTATATCGAGCTGTTGAATTTCATCAGTGATCACGGCGAATACCCGCGCACCCATCGCCTGCTGGGCGCTGCCGCGACGCAACCGGCCACCTCTCACTATGGAGCACATTGATATGACCTACACCTTGCCGGCTTTGCCTTATGCCTACGATGCGCTTGAACCCCATATTGATGCGCAAACCATGGAAATCCACTACACCAAACACCACCAGACCTACATCAATAATCTTAATGCGGCGGTCGAGGGCACCGAGTACGCGGGCTGGCCGGTGGAGAAGTTGGTTTCCAGCGTTGAAAAATTACCGGAGCAATTACGCGCTGCTGTGGTCAACCAAGGAGGCGGTCATGCCAACCACTCGTTGTTCTGGGCGGTCATGACGCCGACAGGTGGCGGCAAGCCCGAGGGGGTGCTGGGCAAAGCTATCGACGAGCAGTTGGGTGGCTTCGACAGCTTCAAGGAGGCTTTTACCAAGGCGGCGTTGACCCGTTTCGGTAGCGGCTGGGCCTGGTTGAGTGTCACCCCGCAAAAAACCTTGGTGGTGGAAAGCAGCGGCAACCAGGACAGCCCGCTGATGAGCGGTAACACGCCGATCCTCGGTCTGGATGTCTGGGAGCATGCCTACTACCTGCTGTACCAAAACCGACGACCGGAGTACATCAATGCATTCTATAGCGTCATCAATTGGCCGGAGGTTGCCGCACGCTACCAGGCTGCCTTGGCCTGACATTCAACCTATAACAAGATCTAAGGCCGATTATGGGCACTGAAACACTGGCGATTAGCAGCGTGCGATTATTTCGCTACGCGTTTGGCTCCCTGCTTGTATTAGTCGGTACGGCATTGCTGGTGGCCCATGGGCTGGCCTGGCTCGACCTGGAACCACGCATCTTGCGCGCGCTGCAGGGCGGGGCGATCTGCGCACTCGGCACGGCGCTGGGAGCAGTGCCGGTGCTGGTGATTCGCCGGATGCCGGCGGCGTTGAGCGATACCTTGCTGGGTTTTGGCGCGGGGGTCATGCTGGCGGCGACCGCCTTTTCGCTGGTGGTGCCGGGTATCGCCGCCGCTGAAAACCTGGGGCTCTCGCCCTGGGGCGCGGGCGGCTTGATCAGCTTCGGCATCATGCTGGGTGCCTTCGGGCTGTATCTGGTGGACCGCAAGGTCTCCGGCGCCAGCCCGGAAATGCTGGTGGGCACGCCGGATAAACCGGTTATCCCGCCGCGCATCTGGCTGTTCGTGTTTGCCATCATTGCCCACAACATACCTGAAGGCATGGCCGTAGGCGTCTCTGCTGGCGGCGGCATGGCGGATGCCGACAGCCTCGCCATGGGCATCGCCCTGCAGGATGTACCGGAAGGCCTGGTGATTGCGCTGGTATTGGCGGGGGCGGGGATGTCGCGGATCAGGGCGTTTCTGATCGGTGCCGCATCGGGTTTGGTAGAGCCCGTCTTTGCCGTGCTGTGCGCGTGGTTGGTGAGCCTTGCCGAAGTGCTGCTGCCCCTGGGGCTGGCGCTGGCGGCTGGCGCAATGCTGTTGGTGGTGACCCATGAGGTCATCCCCGAGTCACGCCGAAACGGTCACGATAAGCTTGCCAGCCTGGGGTTGTGCATCGGGTTTTGCTTGATGATGGTGATGGACACGGCGTTGGGGTAAGGCTTAAGCCTACAGAGACAGGTTATTCGCCTTCATCAAAGTAGTTATTGATCAACGCCACCAATGCGTCCATCGCTTCCTGCTCCTGCTCACCCTCGGTTTTCAGGTGGATTTTGGTGCCTTTGCCTGCGGCGAGCATCATCATTGCCATGATGCTTTTGCCGTCGACCATCGACTCTGGAGTGCGCCCGGCGCGAATCTGGCAGGGGAACTTCCCGGCGACGCCGACAAATTTGGCTGATGCACGGGCATGCAAGCCCAGCTTGTTGATGATTTCAATTTCCAGAGCGGGCATCGCGCAAGTGTTCCTTTCAGCTAAGGTCGCGGTGGCGAACCTGGACGTTCTTGAGGGTTTGTTGCAGTACCTGGCCGAGTCGTTCCGTCAGGTAGACGGAGCGGTGGTGACCACCGGTGCAGCCGATGGCAATGGTGACATAGGCACGATTGCTTGCGGCAAAGCGCGGTAACCATTTGAGCAGGTAACTGGAGATATCCTGGAACATCTCTTCCACATCCGCCTGCGCGGCCAGGTAGTCGATTACCGGCTGGTCGAGCCCAGACTGATCGCGCAATTCCGGCTTCCAATAAGGATTGGGCAGGCAGCGCACGTCAAATACCAGGTCGGCATCCACCGGCATGCCACGCTTGAAACCAAACGACTCGACCAGAAACGCAGTGCCAGGCTCCGGCTGGTTGAGCAATCGGAGCTTGATGGCGTCGCGCAGCTGGTAGAGGTTCAGGTTGGTGGTGTTGATCTTCAGATCGGCCAGGTCGATGATCGGCCCCAGCAGTTTGGTCTCGTCCTCGATGGCTTCCGCCAGGGAGCGGTTGGCGCTGCTGAGCGGATGGCGTCGACGGGTTTCAGAGAAACGCTTGAGCAGGGTTTCTTCGTCGGCATCCAGGTACAGCACGTCGCAATGAATATGCTTGGCACGCACTTCCTCAAGCAGTTCGGGGAACCGCGAGAGGTGGCTGGGCAGGTTGCGGGCGTCGATCGACACAGCGACCAGCGGTTGCGCCAGTTCGGTATGGATCAGTGCGCGTTCCGCCAATTCCGGCAGCAGCCCGGCGGGCAGGTTGTCGATACAGTAGAAGCCGCTGTCCTCAAGAACGTTGAGCGCAGTGCTCTTGCCCGAGCCGGAGCGGCCGCTGACGATGATCAAACGCATGATTATTGCCCGCTTTGTTCATCCAGGACGACCTGATACAGGGCCTCATTACTGCTGGCACTGCGCAGTTTTTCGCGTACTTCCTTGCGGTCGAGCATGCTGGCGATCTGCCGGAGCAGCTCCAGGTGCGCATCGGTGGCGGCTTGCGGGACCAGCAGAACGAACAGCAGGTCGACCGGGGCGCCGTCGATGGCGTCGAAATCGATGGGGTGATCCAGGTGCAGCAGGGCGCTGACGGGTGTTTCGCAGCCTTTGAGACGACAGTGGGGGATGGCGATGCCGTTGCCAAAACCGGTCGAGCCGAGTTTTTCACGGGCAATCAGGGCCTCGAAGACATCTTGCATCTCCAGTTCAGGCACTTGGCTACTGATCAGGTTGGCAATTTGTTCGAGGGCTTTTTTCTTGCTGCCGCCCGGCACGTTCACGAGGGAACGGCCGGGGGTCAGGATGGTTTCAAGTCGGATCATGGGGGGAGAGTTAACGACCTGTACCTTGCATCAGGTGCAGATTCTTTTCCTTATGCTTTATGAGTTGGCGGTCGAGCTTGTCGTAGAGCGAGTCGATCGCCGCGTACATGTCTTCATGTTCCGCATTGGCGACGAGCTTGGCATTCGGTACGTGCAGGGTGGCCTCGATTTTCTGCTTGAGCTTGTCGACCTCCATGATGACCTGCACGTTGGTGATCTTGTCAAAATGCCCCGCAAGCTTGTTCAGCTTGCTCTCGGTGTACTCACGCAGGGGCTTGGTGACTTCCAGCTGGTGTCCACTGATGTTGACTTGCATACAGCTTCTCCTTCGTTGCCAGTGCATAAAGCGGCAGGCAAAACGCCTGCCACTGGAACGCTGTGGCCCGCCCGTCACATCAAACGCTTTCGCTCGCTGGAAGGCGCGATCCCGAGAGACTCGCGGTACTTGGCGACGGTTCGACGGGCGACCTGAATGCCTTGTGCCTCCAGTAAACCAGCGATCTTGCTGTCACTCAACGGCTTTTTCTGATTTTCCGCGGCAACCAGTTTTTTGATGATCGCGCGGATCGCCGTGGACGAGCATTCGCCGCCTTCGGAGGTGCTTACGTGGCTTGAGAAAAAGTATTTCAGCTCATAAATACCCCGTGGGGTATGCATGAATTTTTGCGTGGTCACCCGTGAAATCGTCGATTCATGCATGCCGACCGCCTCAGCGATGTCGTGCAGTACCAGGGGCTTCATCGCTTCGTCGCCGTATTCCAGGAAGCCGCGTTGATGCTCGACGATCTGGGTCGCCACTTTCATCAGGGTTTCGTTGCGGCTTTGCAGGCTCTTGATGAACCAGCGCGCTTCCTGCAACTGGTTGCGCATGAAGGTGTTGTCGGCGCTGGTGTCGGCGCGCCGCACGAAGCCGGCGTATTGCGGGTTGACGCGCAGGCGCGGCACCGATTCCTGGTTCAGTTCCACCAGCCAGCGTTCGTTGTCCTTGCGCACGATCACGTCGGGCACGACATATTCGGCTTCGCTGGACTCGATCTGCGAGCCAGGGCGAGGGTTGAGGTTCTGCACCAGCTCGATGACCTGGCGCAGTTCGTCTTCCTTGAGCTTCATGCGACGCATCAGCTGGCTGTAGTCGCGGCTGCCCAGCAGGTCGATGTAGTCGCTGACCAGGCGCTTGGCCTCAGCGAGCCAGGGTGTCTTGGCCGGGAGCTGGCGCAGTTGCAGCAGCAGGCACTCGCTGAGCGTGCGCGCGCCGATACCGGCGGGCTCGAATTGCTGGATCCGGTGCAAGACGGCTTCGATCTCGTCCAGTTCAATATCCAGTTCCGGGTCGAAGGCTTCAAGAATTTCCTCGAGCGTTTCGTCCAGGTAGCCCTGGTTATTGATGCAGTCGATCAGGGTGACGGCGATCAGGCGATCGGTGTCCGACATCGGCGCCAGGTTCAGTTGCCACAGCAAATGGCTCTGCAGGCTCTCGCCGACAGACGTACGGGTGGTGAAGTCCCACTCGTCATCATCATTGCTGGGCAGGCTGCTGGCGCTGGTCTGGTAGACGTCTTCCCATGCGGTGTCCACGGGAAGCTCGTTGGGAATGCGTTCGTTCCATTCGCCGTCCTCAAGGTTATCCACCGTGGGGGCGGTTTCCTGGTAGGACGGTTCCTGTACATCGGGATTGGGCTTTTGCTCGATGTTGTCGGCCAACGGGTCGGTATTGTCGAAGTCGTCGCCTTCTTCCTGGCGTTCGAGCATCGGATTGGACTCCAGGGCCTCCTGGATTTCCTGTTGCAGGTCCAGGGTCGACAATTGGAGCAGGCGGATGGCCTGTTGCAGCTGCGGTGTCATCGTCAGCTGCTGGCCCATTCTCAGGACTAGCGATGGTTTCATGGCAGGGGCTTAACACCTTATTCGCCGGCGCAATGCGCCATCCACGACAGGGCGCGTGAGCGCCAAACATAAGCAAATTATATGCCTGATATCGGGGGCTTTGCCTAGAGCGCGGTAACAATAAAAATACTGAGGTTTTTATTGACTCGCGCGCTCAACAGCGAATGGCCTGATACCACCGTGTTTACAGGCGGAACTCGTGACCCAGGTACACTTCCTTGACCAGTTCGTTGGCCAGGATGGTGGCGGAATCGCCCTCGGCAATCAACTGGCCGTCGTTGACGATATAGGCGGTTTCGCAGATATCCAAGGTCTCGCGGACGTTGTGGTCGGTGATCAACACACCGATGCCCTTGGCCTTGAGGTGATGGATGATTTGCTTGATGTCGCCGACCGAGATCGGGTCGACACCGGCGAACGGTTCGTCCAGCAGGATGAACTTGGGCGCGGTCGCCAGGGCGCGGGCAATCTCCACACGACGACGCTCACCACCGGACAAGCTCATGCCGAGGTTGTCGCGAATGTGGTTGATGTGGAATTCCTGAAGCAGGCTTTCCAGTTCCTTGCGGCGGCCGTCGCGGTCGAGTTCCTTGCGGGTCTCGAGGATTGCCATGATGTTGTCGGCTACCGACAGTTTGCGGAAGATCGACGCCTCCTGCGGAAGATAGCCGATACCTGCGCGCGCACGGCCGTGCATCGGCTGGTGGCTGACGTCCAGGTCGTCAATCAATACACGGCCCTGGTCCGCCTGGACCAGCCCGACGATCATGTAGAAGCAGGTGGTCTTGCCGGCGCCGTTGGGGCCGAGCAGGCCGACGATCTGGCCGCTGTCGATCGACAGGCTGACATCGCGTACCACCTGGCGGCTTTTATAGGCCTTGGCCAGATGCTGGGCTTTCAGGGTTGCCATTACTCGGCCTTCTTCTTCGGCTGGATGACCATGTCGATACGTGGGCGAGGTGCGGTGACCTTGTTGCCATTGGCGCGACCCGCCTGGGCGACCTGGGTCTGGGTGTTGTAGACGATCTTCTCGCCTTCGGTGGAGTTGCCGTCGGCACTGAGTACCTTGGCCTGATCAATCAGTACGATGCGATTTTGCTGGGCATGGTACTGGATGGTCTTGCCATAGCCTTTCATCGGGCCCGGGTCTTCTGCCTTTTGCTTCTGTTCGAAGTAAGCCAGGTTGCCCACGGAGGTCACGACGTCGATATCGCCGGTCGCGGTGCGAGTCAGGGTCACGGTGTTGCCAGTGATCTTCATCGAGCCTTGGGTGATGATCACGCCACCGGTGTAGGTGGCGACGCCTTGTTTGTCATCGAGCTGCGCATCGTCAGCCGAGATGTGGATCGGTTGCTGGCTATCGTTCGGCAGAGCCCAGGCGCTCACGCTTCCCAGTGCTGCGCCCAGACCGAGCAAAATAGGGAGGGTTTTAACGAGCCTCATACTGTCCTCTTACGTTCGATAGCAGGTGTATCCTGCTTTCTTTCAAATACGCTTTCATTCCCTTGCCAGTCGATACACCGCCAGCGCCGTCGATTCTAACGTCTTGCTCGGTCTGCGCATATTCCTTCTGTGGGAATACGGTCATGCGACTGCTGGTAATGATGGTGTCGCGGTTCTGTGCGTCTGTACGTGCGACGCGCACCGAGTCGATCAGTTCGATTTCGGTGCCGTCCGGGTTGACCTCGCCACGCAGGCTGGTGACATGCCAGGGCTGTTCGGTGCCGCGGTAGAGGTTCAGGTCCGGGTTGGTCAGCAGGCTGACTTCCGAAGCTTTCAGGCGCTCGACCTTATCGGAGACCAATACGTACTGCACCTTGCCATCGGGCAGGAACTGCACGGTGTGGGTGTTGGTGGCAAAGTTGTCGATGATGCTTTCATCCACCTGCACGACAGGTTTGTCGAGAAAGCGCTCCGGGCTGATATTCCAGTAGCCCACCGCGAGGAGCAACGCGGCGATGACCCCGAACAGCAGGAAATTGCGAATCTTTTTACTCAGCATATAACGCTCTATAAGTAGGCGGCGTGGGCCGCTTCAAGACTGCCCTGGGCACGCAGGATCAATTCACAGAACTCGCGGGCGGCACCTTCGCCGCCGCGGGCGGTGGTAATGCCATGGGCATGTTCACGCACAAACGCTGCGGCATTGGCCACGGCCATGCCCAGGCCGACCCGGCGGATCACCGGCAGGTCAGGCAGATCGTCACCCAGGTAGGCGACCTGTTCATAGCTTAGGTTGAGTTGGCCAAGAAGCTCGTCCAATACCACCAGTTTATCCTCGCGCCCCTGATACAGGTGAGGAATCCCGAGGTTTTGTGCGCGGCGTTCCACAACCGGTGTCTTTCGACCACTGATAATCGCGGTTTGCACGCCTGCCGCCATCAGCATCTTGATGCCCTGGCCGTCGAGTGTGTTGAACGTCTTGAATTCGCTGCCGTCTTCGAGAAAGTACAGGCGGCCATCGGTCAGCACGCCATCCACGTCGAATATCGCCAACTTGATGTTTTTACCGCGTTGCAACAGGTCGCTGGTCATCTACATCACTCCTGCACGCAGCAAGTCGTGCATGTTCAGGGCGCCAATCGGGCGGTCATTCTCGTCGATCACCACCAGCGCGCCGATCTTGTGGTCTTCCATGATCTTCAGGGCTTCAGCAGCAAGCATTTCGGGGCGGGCGGTCTTGCCGTGGGGCGTCATCACCGCGTCGATGGTTGCGGTATGGATGTCGATGGTACGGTCCAGGGTGCGACGCAAATCACCGTCGGTGAACACGCCGGCCAGTCGTCCGTCGGTTTCCAGGATCACGGTCATGCCCAGGCCCTTGCGGGTCATCTCCATCAGTGCGTCCTTGAGCAAGGTGCCGCGTGGCACGTGGGGCAATTCATCGCCCGCATGCATGACATTTTCCACTTTCAGCAGCAAACGACGGCCCAAAGCGCCGCCCGGGTGGGAAAACGCGAAGTCTTCAGCCGTGAACCCGCGCGCCTCCAGCAGTGCGACGGCCAATGCATCGCCCATCACCAAGGCTGCAGTAGTGGAAGAGGTGGGTGCCAGGTTCAGCGGGCAGGCTTCATGGGCGACATGAACGTTCAAGTTCACTTCGGCGGCCTTGGCCAGGGTCGACTCCGGGTTGCCAGTGACGCTGATCATCTTGATGCCCAGGCGCTTGATCAGCGGCAGCAGGGTCACGATCTCGTTGGTGGTACCGGAGTTGGACAGGGCCAGAATCACGTCATCCTTGGTGATCATGCCCATATCACCATGGCTGGCTTCGGCCGGGTGCACGAAGAACGCCGTGGTTCCGGTGCTGGCCAGCGTAGCGGCGATCTTGTTGCCGACGTGGCCGGACTTACCCATGCCAACCACGACAACGCGGCCCTTGCTGGCCAGAATCATCTCGCAGGCGCGTACGAAATCTGCGTCGATATGTGCCAGCAAACCTTCTACGGCTTCCAGCTCGAGGCGGATGGTGCGTTGTGCGGATTGAATAAGGTCGCTGGATTGGCTCATGTCTGAAATCGTATAGCCTGACGAAAAGTCGGCGATTATAGCGGTAATGATCAATTCCCTCACGCAAGTTCGTCAGGCTTTATTCTGAAGGGCTCTCGGAATCGTCTTGATAACATGGCCGGCAACGGTTTTTCGCTGTCCTGAATCTGAACAAGCGCTGTTCCGGCCTTGGGGGCTCTGCACCAGCAGTGATATAGTTCGCGGCCAGTTCGGTCCCGGCCAACCCATGGTGCAAACTATTGCGCATCCCTGTGCAAACGAAAGTCGCATGCAGGGTGTCTGAGTGAAAGGCTGCATCCCAAGGAGATTAGATGAGTGCCGATAACGCCTACGCGGTCGAGCTGAAGGGCCTTTCCTTCAAGCGCGGTACGCGCAGCATCTTCAATAACGTCGATATTCGCATTCCTCGCGGAAAAGTCACGGGCATCATGGGGCCTTCCGGTTGCGGCAAGACCACCTTGTTGCGCCTGATGGGCATGCAATTGCGCCCCAGTGCCGGTGAAGTGTGGGTCAACGGCCAGAACCTGCCGACGCTGTCGCGCAGCGATCTGTTCGATGCGCGCAAGCACATGGGTGTGCTGTTTCAGAGCGGCGCGCTGTTCACCGACCTCGATGTATTCGAAAACGTAGCGTTCCCGCTGCGGGTGCATACCCAACTGTCCGATGAGATGATTCGTGACATCGTGTTGCTGAAGCTGCAGGCCGTAGGGCTTCGCGGGGCCATCGACCTGATGCCGGACGAGTTGTCCGGCGGCATGAAGCGCCGTGTCGCCCTGGCGCGAGCCATTGCCCTCGACCCGCAGATCCTCATGTACGACGAGCCTTTCGTGGGCCAGGACCCAATCGCCATGGGCGTACTGGTGCGCCTGATCCGCCTGCTCAACGACGCGTTGGGAATCACCAGCATCGTGGTGTCTCACGACCTGGCCGAAACCGCGAGCATCGCCGATTACCTCTATGTAGTAGGTGATGGTCAGGTGCTGGGGCAGGGCACGCCGGAAGAGCTGATGAATGCCGATAACCCGCGCATTCGCCAGTTCATGACCGGCGATCCCGATGGCCCGGTGCCTTTTCACTTTCCGGCAGCGGATTACCGCGCAGATCTTCTGGGGAAGCGCTGATGCGCAAAACATCTCTTGTCGAAAAGGTTCGCCTTTTCGGTCGCTCGGGCATCGACATCGTCGAAGTCCTGGGGCGTTCGACTATTTTCCTGTTCCACGCCTTGCTTGGCCGCGGTGGCATCGGCGGCGGCTTTGGCCTGCTGCTCAAGCAGCTGCATGCGGTTGGCGTGATGTCCCTGGTGATTATTGTGGTCTCCGGGGTATTCATCGGTATGGTGCTGGCGTTGCAGGGCTTCAACATTCTGTCGAGCTACGGTTCCGAGCAGGCGGTAGGGCAGATGGTCGCCCTGACGCTGTTGCGGGAACTGGGGCCGGTGGTCACCGCCTTGTTGTTCGCCGGTCGTGCCGGTTCTGCGCTGACCGCTGAAATCGGTAACATGAAATCCACCGAACAGCTGTCCAGCCTGGAAATGATCGGCGTGGACCCGCTCAAGTACATTGTTGCCCCGCGCCTGTGGGCTGGCTTCATTTCCCTTCCGCTGCTGGCAATGATCTTCAGCGTGGTCGGGATCTGGGGTGGTTCGTGGGTGGCAGTGGACTGGCTGGGGGTCTATGACGGCTCTTACTGGGCCAACATGCAAAACAGCGTGACCTTCACGGGCGACGTGCTCAACGGCATCATTAAGAGCATCGTCTTCGCCTTTGTAGTGACCTGGATCGCCGTATTCCAAGGCTATGACTGTGAACCCACCTCAGAAGGGATCAGTCGCGCCACCACCAAGACCGTTGTGTACGCCTCGCTGGCGGTACTGGGCCTTGACTTCATTTTGACCGCCTTGATGTTTGGAGATTTCTGATGCAAAACCGCACTGTGGAAATCGGTGTCGGCCTTTTCTTGCTGGCTGGCATCCTGGCTTTACTGTTGCTGGCCCTGCGGGTCAGTGGCCTGTCGGCCAGCCCCACCGCCGACACTTATAAACTTTATGCGTACTTCGACAATATCGCCGGTTTGACGGTCAGAGCTAAAGTGACCATGGCCGGTGTGACCATCGGCAAGGTCACGGCAATCGATCTGGATCGCGACAGCTTCACCGGTCGAGTGACGATGCAACTGGACAAGAAGGTAGATAATCTGCCGACCGACTCCACGGCGTCTATCCTCACCGCGGGCCTGCTGGGCGAGAAGTACATCGGTGTCAGCGTGGGCGGGGAAACAGCCCTGCTCAAGGATGGCTCGACCATCCACGACACACAGTCGTCGTTGGTACTTGAAGACCTGATCGGTAAATTCCTGCTCAATACGGTCAATAAAGACGCCAAATGAGGAATCTGTTCATGATCTCTACCTTGCGACGTGGCCTTCTGGTCCTGCTTGCAGCGCTGCCGTTGATGGCCAACGCAGCCGGTTCTGCCCACGAACTGGTGCAGGACACCACCAACAAGATGTTGGCTGACCTGTCGGCCAACAAGGAAAAGTACAAACAAGACCCGAGCCAGTTCTATAACGCGCTTAATACCATCGTCGGCCCGGTGGTCGATGCCGAAGGCATCTCCCGCAGCATCATGACCGTCAAGTATTCGCGCAAGGCGACGCCTGCGCAGATGCAGCGCTTCCAGGAGAACTTCAAGCGCGGCCTGTTCCAGTTCTACGGCAATGCCTTGCTCGAGTACAACAACCAGGGGATTACCGTCGCTCCGGCCGGTGATGAATCGGGTGATCGCACCAGCGTCAACATGACCGTCAAAGGTACCAATGGCGCCGTGTACCCTGTGCAATACACGCTGGAGAAGGTCAACGGCGAGTGGAAGCTGCGCAACGTGATCATCAACGGCATCAATATCGGCAAGCTGTTCCGTGATCAGTTCGCTGACGCGATGCAGCGCAATGGCAACGATCTGGACAAGACCATCAATGGTTGGGCCGGTGAAGTGGCCAAGGCCAAAGAGGCTTCCGACAAGGAAGCCGGGAAGCCTGCGCAATGACCGAGTCGGCTGTTCGTCTCGGCAATGCCGGCGAGCTGTTCCTCAGCGGCGTGCTGGATTACCGCACCGGGCCTGACCTGCGCAAGCAGGGCCAGGCGCTGATCAAGGCCAGCGCCGCGCCTGCGCTGGTGCTCGATTGTTCAGCGGTGACCAAGTCAAGCAGCGTCGGCTTGTCATTGCTGCTGTGCTTTATGCGTGATGCCCAAGCGGCAAAAAAGCCGGTCAGTATTCGTGCATTGCCTGAAGACATGCGCGAGATCGCCGAGGTTTCTGGCCTGACCGAGCTGTTGGTACACCCTTAATACACATTTATTAGAGAAGCCCCCCGTCAGAGTCCTGCTATGCGGGGTTCGCAGGCGCGGGGCTTTTTTGTATGATGTGCGACCCGTGCGCACTGGGCGCCGATAGAGGTTGAGCATGCAGGCCCTAGAAGTTAAGAGCTTCCTTGAAGGAAAGCTGCCGGAAACGACTGTTGAAGTTGAAGGCGAAGGCTGCAATTTCCAGCTGAACGTGATTAGCGATGAACTGGCGGCATTGAGCCCGGTCAAGCGTCAGCAGCAGATCTATGCCCATTTGAACCCGTGGATCACCGATGGCAGCATCCATGCGGTCACTATGAAATTTTTCAGCCGCGCGGCCTGGGCCGAGCGCACCTGAGCCCCCAAGGCGTCGAGATTCTTATGGATAAATTGATTATTACCGGCGGTGCCCGCCTCGATGGCGAGATCCGCATTTCCGGTGCGAAAAACTCCGCCTTGCCGATCCTGGCAGCGACCCTGCTTTGCGATGGCCCTGTCACTGTGGCCAACCTGCCGCACCTGCACGACATCACCACCATGATCGAGCTGTTCGGTCGCATGGGCATTGAGCCGGTGATCGACGAGAAGTTGTCCGTCGAAATCGACCCACGCACCATCAAGACCCTGATCGCCCCGTACGAGCTGGTGAAAACCATGCGTGCGTCGATCCTGGTGCTCGGCCCGATGGTCGCGCGTTTCGGTGAGGCTGAAGTGGCCCTGCCTGGCGGTTGCGCCATTGGTTCGCGTCCGGTCGACCTGCATATCCGTGGCCTCGAAGCCATGGGCGCGGTCATCGACGTCGAAGGCGGCTACATCAAGGCCAAGGCGCCGGAAGGCGGCTTGCGTGGCGCGAACTTCTTCTTTGATACCGTCAGCGTGACCGGTACCGAGAACATCATGATGGCCGCTGCCCTGGCCAATGGCCGCAGCGTGCTGCAAAACGCCGCGCGCGAGCCGGAAGTGGTCGACCTGGCCAACTTCCTGATCGCCATGGGCGCCAACATCAGTGGTGCCGGCACCGACACCATCACCATCGATGGTGTGAAGCGCCTGCACTCGGCCACCTATAAAGTGATGCCGGACCGTATCGAGACCGGCACCTACCTCGTTGCCGCCGCCGTTACCGGTGGCCGCGTGAAGGTCAAGGACACCGATCCGACCATCCTCGAAGCCGTCCTGGAAAAACTCAAGGAAGCCGGCGCAGAAATCACCACCGGCGAAGACTGGATCGAGCTGAACATGCACGGCAAGCGGCCAAAAGCCGTCAACGTGCGTACCGCCCCGTACCCGGCGTTCCCGACCGACATGCAGGCGCAGTTCATTTCCCTGAACGCGATTGCCGAAGGCACCGGTGCCGTGATCGAGACCATCTTCGAAAACCGCTTCATGCACGTGTACGAACTGCACCGCATGGGTGCCAAGATCCAGGTCGAGGGCAACACCGCCATCGTTACCGGCATCGACAAGCTCAAGGGCGCGCCAGTGATGGCGACCGACCTGCGGGCTTCGGCCAGCCTGGTGATCTCGGCACTGTGCGCCGACGGCGATACCCTGATCGACCGCATCTACCACATAGACCGTGGCTACGAGTGCATCGAAGAAAAACTGCAGATGCTCGGCGCCAAAATCCGCCGCGTTCCGGGCTAACCCCCGCTGCACTGTAGGAGCGAGCTTGCTCGCGAAAAACGTCAACGATAACGCGTTTATCCAGTATCAACGCGGTGCCCATGAGTTCTTCGCGAGCAAGCTCGCTCCTACACACACACACCGGTTTGTTTCAAATCGAGGCTGTAAGGGCCTCGATCTGTGTCTGGCGCCGTTTGTGACCGGACAGCAATAGCCTGATGAAGGACTGACATTTCCCATGTTGACCATCGCACTGTCCAAGGGCCGCATCCTTGACGACACGTTGCCGCTTCTGGCTGAAGCGGGCATCGTGCCGACCGAGAATCCGGACAAGAGCCGCAAGCTGATCATCCCCACGACCCAGGACGACGTTCGCCTCTTGATCGTGCGGGCTACCGACGTGCCGACCTACGTTGAACATGGCGCCGCCGACCTGGGTGTCGCCGGCAAGGACGTGCTGATGGAATACGGTGGCCAGGGTCTCTACGAGCCACTGGACCTGCGTATCGCCCTGTGCAAGCTGATGACCGCTGGGCGTGTCGGCGATGTCGAGCCCAAGGGCCGCCTGCGGGTGGCGACCAAGTTCGTCAACGTCGCCAAGCGCTACTACGCCGAACAAGGCCGTCAGGTCGATATCATCAAGCTCTACGGCTCGATGGAGCTGGCGCCGCTGATCGGCCTGGCTGACAAGATCATCGACGTGGTCGACACGGGCAACACCCTGCGCGCCAACGGTCTGGAGCCGCAGGATTTTATTGCCGACATCAGCTCGCGGCTGATCGTCAACAAAGCGTCGATGAAGATGCAGCACGCCCGTATTCAGGCGTTGATCGACACCCTGCGCAAGGCAGTGGAGTCGCGACACCGCGGTTGACTCACCTGCGTAGCTGAGAAGCTGCGCCCGTCTATCCGCCTCATAGCCAGAATTCTCAGGTGCCCAAGCGGAGCGAACGGTAGTTTAGGGCGCCTGAGTTTTTGCCAATTCTATTGAGGCCCTCGCTATGACCACGTCCACTGCAATTGCCCGACTCAACGCTGCCGACCCGGATTTCGCCCATCATCTGGATCATCTGCTGAGCTGGGAAAGCGTGTCCGACGACTCTGTCAACCAGCGGGTGCTCGAGATCATCAAAGCCGTGCGCGAGCGCGGGGACGCGGCACTGGTGGATTTCACCCGTCAGTTCGACGGCCTGGACGTCAAGTCCATGGCGGACCTGATTCTGCCCCGCGAACGCCTGGAGCTGGCCCTGACGCGCATCACCGCGCCTCAGCGTGAAGCCCTGGAAGTGGCGGCGGCGCGGGTGCGCAACTATCACGAAAAACAGAAGCAGGATTCCTGGAGCTACACCGAGGCCGACGGCACCGTGCTGGGCCAGAAGGTCACGCCGCTGGACCGCGCCGGCCTGTACGTTCCCGGCGGTAAAGCCTCCTACCCGTCATCGGTATTGATGAACGCGATCCCTGCCAAGGTGGCAGGCGTGACCGAAGTGGTCATGGTGGTGCCGACCCCACGTGGTGAAATCAACGAGCTGGTGCTGGCTGCGGCCTGCATCGCCGGAGTCGACCGGGTATTCACCATCGGTGGCGCCCAAGCGGTTGCCGCGCTGGCCTATGGCACCGAAAGCGTGCCGAAAGTCGACAAAGTGGTAGGGCCGGGCAATATCTACGTGGCCACCGCCAAGCGTCACGTATTTGGCCAGGTCGGCATCGACATGATCGCCGGCCCCTCGGAGATCCTCGTGGTGTGCGACGGCCAGACCGATCCGGACTGGATCGCCATGGACCTGTTCTCCCAGGCCGAGCACGACGAAGACGCCCAGGCGATCCTGGTCAGCCCCGACGCCGCGTTTCTCGATCAGGTCGCCGCCAGCATCAACAAGCTGTTGCCTACCATGGAGCGCGCCGAGATCATCGAGAAATCGATCAATGGCCGTGGCGCACTGATTCTGGTCAGCGACATGGAGCAAGCCATCGAAGTGGCCAACCGTATCGCACCGGAGCACCTGGAACTGTCCGTGGCGGACCCACAAGCCTGGCTGCCGTCGATCCGCCACGCCGGTGCGATCTTCATGGGCCGTCACACCAGTGAAGCCCTGGGCGACTACTGCGCAGGCCCCAACCACGTGCTGCCGACCTCCGGCACCGCGCGTTTTTCGTCGCCGCTGGGGGTGTATGACTTCCAGAAGCGTTCGTCGATCATCTTCTGTTCGCCCCAGGGTGCGTCCGAACTGGGCAAGACCGCCTCGGTGCTGGCCCGTGGCGAGTCGCTGAGCGCCCACGCGCGCAGCGCTGAATACCGCATTCTTGAAGAGGGGAAATGAGGCATGAGCAAATTCTGGAGCCCTTTCGTCAAGGACCTCGTGCCTTACGTGCCCGGTGAACAGCCGAAGCTGACCAAGCTGGTCAAGCTCAACACCAACGAAAACCCCTACGGCCCATCACCCAAGGCACTGGCGGCAATGCAGGCCGAATTGAACGACAACCTGCGCCTGTACCCCGATCCGAACAGCGACCTGCTCAAGCAGGCCGTGGCCAGCTATTACGAGATCGATGCGGGCAAGGTATTCCTCGGCAACGGCTCCGATGAAGTGCTGGCGCACATCTTTCACGGCTTGTTCCAGCATGGCCTGCCGCTGCTGTTTCCGGACATCAGCTACAGCTTCTATCCGGTGTACTGCGGCCTCTACGGCATCGCCTTCGACGCCGTGCCATTGGACGAGCAGTTCCAGATCCGCGTGGCTGACTATGCGCGACCCAATGGCGGGATCATCTTCCCTAACCCGAACGCGCCGACTGGCTGCGTGCTGGCATTGGACGCGGTGGAGCAGATCCTCAAGGCCAGCCCGGATTCGGTGGTGGTGGTCGATGAAGCCTATATCGACTTCGGTGGCGAAACCGCCATCAGCCTGGTGGACCGCTACCCGAACCTGCTGGTGACTCAGACCCTGTCCAAGTCGCGTTCATTGGCCGGGCTACGTGTCGGGTTGGCGGTAGGTCACCCGGACCTGATCGAAGCGCTGGAGCGGGTCAAGAACAGCTTCAACTCCTATCCGTTGGATCGGCTGGCGATTGTCGGTGCGGCGGCGGCGTTCGAGGACCGTGAGTATTTCGAGCAAACCTGCCAACGGGTGATCGACAGCCGCGACAAGCTCGTCGCGCAACTGGAAGGCTTGGGGTTTGAGGTGTTGCCATCAGCGGCCAACTTCATCTTCGCGCGCCATCCACGGCACGACGCTGCCGGCCTGGCGGCCAAACTGCGTGAGCAAGGCGTGATCGTGCGGCACTTCAAGCAAGAGCGGATCGCCCAGTTCCTGCGGATCAGCATCGGTACGCCAGAGCAGAACCAGGCGCTGATCGATGGCCTTGGCGAGCCCTAAGCCACACTGAAGATCAAAAAATGTGGGAGGGGGCTTGCCCCCGATGGCAGTGTCTCAGTCAATACATCAGTGACTGACACTGCGCTATCGGGGGCAAGCCCCCTCCCACATTTGGTTTTGCAGTGTTGGTTAGAGCAGCGGCTCATCCGGCTTTTTGTTCTTCCAGCCATCGTTGCCCGGTAGCAGCAGGTTCAAACCAATCGCTACCACCGCGCACAGGGCGATGCCCTTGAGGCCGAAATCATCCGGGCCGGTGCCGGTACCCACTAGCACGCCGCCAATCCCGAACACCAGGGTCACCGACACAATCACCAGATTGCGCGCTTCACCCAGGTCGATCTTGTGGCGAATCAGCGTGTTCATCCCCACCGCCGCAATCGAGCCGAACAGCAGGCACAGGATCCCGCCCATCACCGGCACCGGGATGCTCTGCAGCAGTGCGCCGAACTTGCCGATGAACGCCAGGCTGATGGCAAACACCGCAGCCCAGGTCATGATTTTCGGGTTGTAGTTCTTGGTCAGCATCACCGCGCCCGTCACTTCGGCGTAGGTGGTATTGGGCGGGCCGCCAAACAGGCCTGCGGCCGTGGTGGCAATCCCGTCACCCAGCAGCGTGCGGTGCAGGCCGGGTTTCTTCAGGTAGTCGCGACCGGTCACGCTGCCTACCGCAATCACGCCACCGATGTGTTCGATCGCAGGGGCCAGGGCCACCGGTACGATAAACAGGATCGCCTGCCAGTTGAACTCCGGCGCGGTGAAGTGGGGCAGGGCGAACCACGGGGCGGCGGCGATCTTGGCGGTGTCGACCACGCCAAAGTAGAACGACATGGCAAAGCCCACCAGCACGCCGGAAATGATCGGCACCAGGCGGAAGATGCCTTTGCCGAACACCGCTACGATCAAGGTGGTCAGCAGCGCGGGCATGGAGATCAGCATCGCTGTCTGGTAATGAATCAGCTCACTGCCATCACCGGCTTTGCCCATCGCCATATTGGCGGCAATCGGTGCCATGGCCAGGCCGATGGAAATGATCACCGGGCCGATTACTACCGGCGGCAGCAGTCGGTCGATAAAACCAGTGCCTTTGACCTTCACGGCAAGGCCCAGGAAGGTATAGACGAAACCCGCTGCCATCACCCCGCCCATGGTCGCGGCCAGGCCGAACTGGCCCTTGGCGAGAATGATCGGGGTGATGAATGCAAAGCTCGATGCCAGGAACACCGGCACCTGTCGCCCGGTCACCACCTGGAACAACAACGTGCCCAGGCCAGCGGTGAAGAGTGCGACGTTTGGATCAAGACCTGTGATCAGCGGCATCAACACCAACGCGCCAAATGCTACGAAGAGCATTTGTGCGCCAGACAGGATCTGGCGCCAAAGCGGGTCGTTGAATTCATCCTGCATGCTCAGGCGTCCTTCTGCTTGGTGCCGAAGATCTTGTCACCGGCATCGCCCAGGCCGGGGATGATGTAGCCGTGTTCGTTCAGGCGCTCGTCGATCGAGGCGGTGTAGATCTGCACGTCAGGGTGCGCTTTCTCGACCGCGGCGATGCCTTCGGGGGCGGCAACCAGCACCATGGCGCGGATGTCCCGGCAGCCGGCTTTTTTCAGCAGGTCGATGGTGGCGACCATGGAGCTGCCGGTGGCGAGCATCGGGTCGATGATCATGGCCAGGCGCTCGTTGATTTCCGGGACGAGTTTTTCCAGGTAGGTGTGGGCCTGCAGGGTTTCTTCGTTGCGGGCTACGCCAACGGCGCTGACCTTGGCGCCCGGGATCAGGCTGAGTACGCCTTCGAGCATGCCGATACCGGCGCGCAGGATCGGTACCACGGTGATTTTCTTACCGGCGATTTTCTCGACTTGTACGGGACCGGCCCAACCGGGGATCTCGTAGGTTTCCAGGGGTAAATCCTTGGTGGCTTCGTAAGTGAGCAGCGCTCCGACTTCCTGAGCAAGCTCACGGAAATTCTTGGTGCTAATGTCGGCGCGGCGCATAAGGCCGAGTTTGTGTCGGATCAGCGGGTGGCGGATCTCGCGAGTGGGCATGGGAAAGGCTCCGGCGGCGGGCAAAAAAACCGGCCTAGATTAATCTATCCGAGGGTGTTGTCCTATAGACATCTAGTACGTTAGTCCATTAAGGCTTGCTCGGAACGCACGAGAAGCGTAACTTCGCCCGCTTTTCTTGCCACAGCACCCCCTGGAGAGCGCCATGTCCGCTGATCTCGAGCATATCCGTCAAATCATGCACGAGGCTGACTGCCTGTACACCGAAGCGCAAGTCGAAGCAGCGATCGCCAAGGTCGGCGCGCACATCACCCGCGAAATGGCCGACACCAACCCGGTGGTCTTCTGCGTGATGAACGGTGGCCTGATCTTCGCCGGCAAATTGCTCACTCACCTGCAATTCCCGCTGGAAGCCTCTTATCTGCACGCCACCCGCTATCGCAACGAAACCAGCGGCGGCGACCTGTTCTGGAAGGCCAAGCCGGAAGTGTCGTTTATCGACCGTGATGTGCTGATCATCGATGACATCCTCGACGAAGGGCACACCCTGGGCGCGATCATCGACTTCTGCAAACACGCCGGCGCGCGCAAAGTGCACACCGCCGTGCTGATCGACAAAGACCACGACCGCAAGGCTCGCCCCGAGCTCAAGGCCGATTTCGTCGGGTTGCCGTGCGTCGACCGCTATATCTTCGGTTATGGCATGGACTACAAGGGCTACTGGCGTAATGCCAATGGCATCTACGCCGTTAAAGGAATGTAATCGATGGCCCGCTTTCTTGATCAAACCTTATTTGCAGAGTTGGCCGAGAAAGCGGGCGACAGCCCCCGTGGCCGGCACCATCACAACTTCCACCAGATGGAGGAGCCGTGTCATCGCCTCGCCGTGGCCCTGCAACCAAGTACCTATGTGCCGCCGCATCGCCACCTGAGCGCGGACAAGGCGGAAACCTTGCTGGTCCTTCAGGGACGACTGGGTTTGCTGATCTTCAGCGACACCGGTGAAGTCATCGCCAAGCGTGTCATGCAGGCGGGGGGCGAGTGCTCCGGTGTCGATCTGCCGCCGGGTGTGTTCCATGGCCTGGTGGTGCTGGAGCCGGACACGGTGATGTTCGAATGCAAGGCCGGGCCCTACCGGCCGGTGGGCGAAGGTGAACTGGCCGATTGGGCACCGCGCGAAGGCGATGCCGGCGTGGCCGACTACCAGCGCTGGATGCTCGCCCAGTTCGCTTAAGCTGCAAATCCACTGGTGGGAGGGGGCTCTTCAACGCTTTCGAAGCCTGTGCACCACAGGTAGACTTCAAACCCCGTATCAATGTCTGCAGGCTGGAGTCGGTAATGCGTAAAGATAAAAAACAGGTGATCGGTGATGAGATCGGCGACGACCAGATCAAGTTGTTCCTGAATTTCGAGCCGGTCGATGCGACTTCTCCCTCCCTGCACAAACTGATCAAGGCCTATCGTGGCCTGCGTATCGACGACTTCGAACGCTTTCTGGGGTTCTTCAAGGAAGCCGGCCTGGACCTGGATGGCAAGGATGAGCATGGCCAGACCTTTGTCGAACTGATCAAGGACCAGCGCAACGCCGCCGAGTACATCGAGCTGATCGACAACGCCCGCAACTGATTATTCGAGCCATAAAAAAACGCCCCGGCCTCATAAGAGCCCGGGGCGTTTCGCTTTTAGCGGTAGGCGCGAGCTTGCTCGCGAAGAACCTGAGAGCGCCGCGTCAAACCAGATGCGTTGCGTTATCGTTATCGTTTTTCGCGAGCGAGCTCGCTCCTACCGGATCCACCAGCTCCAGGCTGATGTTGTTTTGCGTATTGATCCTGCGATACAGCTCGGCATCCGTCTCCAGCACTTTCTCGCGTGCCGGGAAGATCTCGTGCAGCTTGGTCGCCCATTCGCCGTTGGCTTTCTCGGGGAAGCAGCGCTCGATCAGCTCCAGCATGATCGACACCGTCACCGAAGCGCCCGGCGAGGCACCCAGCAACGCCGCCAGCGAACCGTCTTTTGCAGCCACAAGCTCAGTGCCGAACTGCAGCACGCCGCCTTTCTTCGGGTCTTTCTTGATGATCTGCACCCGTTGGCCGGCCACTTCCAGGCGCCAGTCTTCGGCTTTGGCCTCAGGGTAGAAGCGGCGCAGGGATTCCAGGCGCTGCTCCATGGACTGGCGCACTTCGCTGACCAGGTACTTGGTCAGGTCCATGTTGTCGCGAGCCACGGCAAGCATCGGGCCGATGTTGCCGGCGCGAATTGACATCGGCAGGTCGAGGAACGAGCCGTGCTTGAGGAATTTGGTGGTGAACCCGGCGTATGGCCCGAACAACAGGGATTTCTTGCCATCGACGACGCGGGTGTCCAGGTGCGGCACCGACATCGGTGGCGAACCCACCGCAGCCTGGCTGTACACCTTGGCCTGGTGCTGCTTGACCACTTCCGGGTTATCGCAACGCAGCCACTGGCCGCTGACCGGGAAACCGCCGAAGCCTTTGCTTTCTTCGATGCCCGATGCCTGCAGCAACGGCAGTGCCGCACCGCCGGCGCCGAGGAAGACGAACTTGGCGTCCACTTCGCGGCTGTTGCCGCTGTTGACGTCCTTGATGCTCACGGTCCAGCCGGCGCCATTGCGCTTGAGGCCGGTTACGCGCTTGCAGTACTTGACCTGGGCGTCCGCCGAGCTGGTCAGGTGGTTGAGCAGTTGGTTGGTCAGGGCGCCAAAGTTGACGTCAGTACCGTTCATAACACGGGTCGCGGCGATTTTTTCGTCCAGCGGGCGACCCGGCATCATCAGCGGCATCCACTCGGCCATCTCGCTGCGGTCTTCGGTGTAGTGCATGTCCGAAAACGCATGGTGCTGGCTGAGGGTTTCAAAGCGCTTCTTGAGGAAGGCAACGCCGTTGTCGCCCTGCACGAAACTCAGGTGCGGAACCGGGCTGATGAAGGACTTGGATGAGCCAAAGGTGCCTTTTTTGGTCAGGTACGCCCAGAACTGCTTCGACACTTCGAACTGGGTGTTGATGTGCACGGCTTTCTTGATATCGATGGAACCGTCAGCGGCCTGTGGCGTGTAGTTCAGCTCACACAGCCCGGCGTGGCCGGTACCGGCGTTGTTCCACGGGTTGGAACTCTCCGCGGCACCCGAATCCATCAGCTCAACGACTTCCAGCTTGAGGCCGGGGTCGAGCTCCTTGAGCAGTACGGCCAGGGTGGCACTCATGATGCCGGCCCCTACCAGAACTACGTCGACTGCTTCGTTATGCGCCATTTAACGCGTCTCCAAAATCTGCAGCACCAAATTGACGGCATGGCTGCCAGGAGTGACGGGGCGGTTCACGTGTTGCCCCAGGTTACCCATGGCCAGGATCGCCATGTCCGTTTCGCAATTCCTTGCAACTTCAGCGCACGCTTTCTGCCCGGCTAGTCTGCCTATGAACGCATTCATGGGCGCCTGTGGCAATTCGACTTATGGTCAAAGCGTGCGATTCGTGCAATCAATCCGTAGCGGACAGGCTCAAGCTCCGGTTGTTAAGGAGTACTCGGTCCTGTGTTGGGCTGTTCCAGACGCTGATGGTGCTTGTACAAACGCCAAACTATTCATTTGCTCGCCACACTCTTGTGAAGTTGTGAAAACCCGTTTTTTTCACGCTCTTTTGAAGACGTGAACCTCAAAAAAGGGCTGCCCCAGCCTGGCACCTGGCCCGCGAAACGGGCAAAAAACTCAAGTGGCCGAGCGCAATGGCAGCTCTGGCAGATTCGATAGAGACGGGTGGTTTGCACAGGAAACAGCAAGCACGCCAGCTTCAGTCGATCTGTGTGGGCGGCTCTCTGTGGGCGATTTGGAGGTTAATGCCGAGGCAATAACGATGCTGCGGGGCCCGATCAGGAGACGTCCTTATAATCGGGGGGAGATTGTAGCGAAGAACGCCGGGGAAATGGGCGTGTTTTATGACTTTTATTAGTGCATTGGTCAGGAGGCCAACGCTTGTCGCGCTGATGCGCGTACAAACTGAGGGCTGATCCTGGCGCTGGCCGGCAGCGGGCGGTGCATCCAGCCCAGGTGTGTCTCCGCGACTTCCACCCAGCCTTCACCGACGGGCGGCGAGCTGCATTGCTTGAACGCCAGGCAATGACCGTGGGCATCGAGCAAGGCAAAGTGGCGGTGGCGGGGGTGTGACAGGAACAATGACTTGAGAAGGCGCATGGCTGTGTACCGGTTGCGTTACATGCTTGAAGGTTCTCAGTCTGCCATGACATTGGAATGACGATTTTATGTGAAATTGTAATTTGGCCATGCCTTCAGCTGCGGTTCAGGATCGCTGGTGAGTGATGCGCGTGCACCGTTATACTGGCGGCCTGTCTGCGCCTAGTCCTGGAGAAATGAGTATGTTGCAACGCCTGTTGTTCGGTTTGATCACTGTGACCAGTTTGGCTTTGGTTGGCTGCGCCAACAGCCCGCAACAACTCAGCCCGCAACCTAAAGTCACTGCGCAGCTGGCCCCGGTCGGTCACGGCCAGCCCGTGTCGGTGCGCGTGGTGGACGGCCGTCCGTCGCCTACCCTCGGTTCGCGTGGCGGCCTGTACCCGGAGACCGCGCTGATTTCGGTGACCGGCCAGGACGTGCTGCCCAAGCTGCAGGCCCAGGCTGAAGCCGCTGTGCGTTTGCTGGGCTTCACCCCGACCAACTCGCCGGGTGTGCCGCAACTGACAGTGACCCTGGCTGAATTGAAATACCAGTCGCCCAAGGAAGGCCTGTATGTGACCGAAGCTTCCATCGGCGCAACGTTCAAGTCCGACGTCAGCGCAGGTACCCGTCGCTACAGCGGCCGCTACGCTGCCTCCCTGAACCAGCGCTTCGGCATGTCGCCGAACCAGGAAACCAACACCAAGCTGGTCAGCGACGTGCTCAGCGATGCCTTGACCCGTCTGTTCAAGGACCCAAGCATCGGCCAGTTGCTCAGTTCGCAATAAGCTGTTCAAAAAAAACCGGGTTCATCTGAGCCCGGTTTTTTTATGCCTGTCGCTTTACGCCGCTGTATCGACATAAAAATCCAACATGCTCACCCCAGTGAATAAATCCAGCTCCGGCAAGTCGGCGTGCGGTTGCCCGGCGAGGGCGCAATACACCAGCCAATGATGGTCCTGGACGTTGAACGCAAGGCCGCCGATCAAGGCTTCCTGTTCGTCGCTTTGAGCGATCAGATACAGCCGGTCCTGGTTTTGCGCATGCAACATGACAAGCTCCTCAAGCGTCGAAGGGCAACAGAGTGGCTTGTTAAGGTGACGTTCAGGTGACGCTGTAAATTACTGGATACATTAACCGTCAACGGGGAGGGAGCATTTCAGGCGCAGGAAGCCACTATCGTTCAGCTTTGTATCTGAACCGATACCCGAATACTGTTCCGCCGAGGTTTGCGATGGCGTTGCCCGCACTGCTCATCAATGCTGTTGCCTTATTGACCGCCTGTTCGGGCGCCGTAGTGCTGTTCACCACCCGCCTGCGCGCGCAACGTGCGATGGCCGACCTGGCCGTGCGCAGCGAGGAAAGGGCCATTGATCAGCCGATGCTGTTTCTGGATACGCGCACCGAACGGGCGTATCGCCAGGCTTACCGCATCGGGTTCGCCGGCCTGGGGTTGGCGCTGGTTCTATCCTGGCTCAGCACCCACCTTTAAATAACACCGGAGCAAAATGTGGGAGGGGGCTTGCCCCCGATTGCGGTGTGCCAGTCGAACTATCCACTGGCTGACCCACCGCTATCGGGGGCAAGCCCCCTCCCACATTGTTTGACCGGTGTTTACAACGGAATTCCGGCCTTGACCCGATACTGATTACGCACCGGCGTCGCATATTGCGTCACCAGGTACGGACGGTGCTCGGACGGGCATTCGTTCAAGCGCCGTTCCCACTCCGCTTTCGCCTTGGCCAGCTCATCGGCCGGGAATACGTCCGCGGCCTTGGGCACTTCAAGTTGCGGGTCGGCATCATTCCACTGGGCATACGCCAGGTAGTGCACCGGGAACAACCGATAACCGCCCAGAATCTGCCGGTCCATCTCGGCCGCCAGCAGCTTGGTGTCTTCGAAGCGCTCGGTAATCGGCGGCGCGAAGTTCACGTGCACCCGGCCTTTGTAACCGGTGATGCCCAGCGCAATACTCACGTCATCCTCGCCCGGCGCCTTGCTGTAGGTACCGGTGGTGGCGCGGATATACAGCTCGCGGGCCTTGGCGGCGTCGCACGGGTCATACTCGTAGCTGATCGACACCGGCGTCAGGTTCAACGACTGGATGACCTCGGCGAACGGCTCGTCCTTGCGGCTGACGTGGAACATCTTGAGGATCGCCGATTCGGTGCGATCATCCCCATCCTTTGCCCGACCTTCGGCCTGGGCGATCCAGATCGACTGGCAGTCCTTGCGGATCGAATGGTTGATGTAGGCCGACAGCAGATGGTAGGCCGCCATCTTTTCCTTTCGTCCGGTGATCGAGCGGTGCACGATGAAGCTCTTGTTCAGGCGCATCAGGTCGCTGACGAACGGCTTTTGCAGCAGGTTATCGCCGATGGCGATGCGCGGCGTCGGCAGGCCGGCATGGTAGACGGCGTAGTTGACGAAGGCCGGGTCCATCACGATGTCGCGGTGGTTGGCCAGAAACAGGTAGGCGCTGCCGGACTTCAGTTGCTCGACGCCGGTATAGGTCACGCCGTCAGTCGCGCGGTCGATGGTATGGTCGACGTAATACTCGACTTTATCCTGCAGCGTCGCCACGGTGGTGACGCCGGCGAATTCACGGCGCAGCTTGCGTGCGATCATCGGCTTGAGCAGCCAGCCCAGCGTGCCGGCGAAGCGCGGGAAGCGGAAGTGGGTCAGGATGTCCAGAAAGGCCTTGTCACGGAACAGTCGGTCCAGCACTGCCGGGACTTCGCTGTCGTTGTAAGGTCGGATGGTATCGAATTCGCCCATCATGCTCTCTTGTTAGAAACGGCTAGGGTAAGTAGAAGAAATACCAGGGTGCGGTCCAGGTAATTGGCCTGGCCGAGAATAGCCCTGTAAATAGACCGGCGATTATACGCACAAGTCACTCGGGAGACTGCGATGCTGGAATCTGCGCTGTACGATTGTCCTTATTGTGGTGAAGCGGTCGAAACGACGGTGGATTTATCCGGCGGTGATCAGGTTTACATAGAAGACTGTCAGGTGTGCTGCAAACCCATCACGTTCAGTCTGCAGGTCGATGGTGACGAGTGGATGCTCGAAACCCGCAGCGAGAATGAATAAATAACAGGTACCTCCATGCAGCGAATCTACGAACCGGAAAACCTCATGGAAGGCGAGTTGCTGCAACAGATGCTTGCCAGCGAAGGGATCGAGGCGCACCTGGTGGGGCGCCATTTGCTCGGTGGCACGGGTGAGCTGCCGATCTTCGGCTTGCTGGGGCTGGAGGTCGATAATGACCAGGCCGCTTGTGCCCGCGAGCTCATAACCGCCTATAACGACGCGCAACCCTTACCTGGCGACGAACCCGACAGCTTCCCCGACGTATTGGTCTGTTAGGCTGTCGGTCGGTTTACCCCAGGAGTCGTGTTGCCCCATGTGTGGACGTTATGCCCTGTTTCGCTGGAACCCCGCTTTTGCTGCCCTGCCGGGCTTTCCGGCCGACCAGCAGGCCCAGTGGAATATTTCCCCGAACGATTCGGTGCTGATCCAGCGCGCCATCGACGGCCAGCTCACCCTGGCGCGCGCACGGTGGGGCCTGACGCCGCCCTGGCTCACCGACCTGTCCCGCACACCGGCCCACGCCCGCGCCGAAACCCTGGCCGAACAACCGATGTTTCGCGAAGCGTTCCGCCAGCGCCGGTGCCTGCTACCGGCCAACGGCTTTTACGAATGGCGCGGCACCCAGCGCAAACGCCCGTACTGGCTGACGCCGGGAGAGGGCTCCACGTTGTTTTTCGCGGCGATCTGGGAAGCGTATCCGGTGCAGGAGCAGGTGTGGTTGAGTACGGCGGTGGTCACTCAAGCTGCGCAGGCGCAGCGCCGACCGTTGATCCTGGATGCGGCGGGGCAAGCCGCCTGGCTGGATCCCGAGACGCCGCTGCCCGTGCTACAAAGTCTCTTGGCCAGCGAACCCGCCGCGTTGCGCGAGCGGGTGCTGGCCAACATGGTCAACGATCCCAAGCTCAATGGGCCGGAGTGCCTGACCCCGGCTTGAGCCGGAGGGTTGTGAGATGCGTCCGAAATTAAGCACTTAAACCTCTGATGTATCTGGCGCTGATACAAATGTCCGCCTACGATACGCGCCATGTTTTCAGGGAGAGCGTTCATGAAGAAGTCATTGGCGGTAAGCGGGTTGGTTGCAGCGATGTTGCTGGCCGGGTGTCAGTCGGTCAACACCACCAGCGGTGGCGCGGTTGGGGTTGAGCGCAAGCAGTACATGTTCAGCATGCTGTCGAGCCAGGAAGTCGACCAGATGTACGCCCAGTCCTACCAGCAAACCTTGGGTGAGGCGAGCGGCAAAGGCGTGTTGGACAAGACCAGCGCCAACGCCAAGCGCGTGCAGGCCATCGCCAATCGGCTGATCGCCCAGGCACCGACGTTCCGCCCGGATGCGGCGCAATGGAAGTGGGAAGTGAACCTGATCAAGAGCGATGAGATGAATGCCAACTGCGGGCCGGGTGGCAAGATACTGGTGTACAGCGCGTTGATCGACAACCTCAAGCTCACCGATGACGAACTGGCCGCCGTGATGGGCCATGAGATCGCCCACGCCTTGCGTGAACACGGTCGCGAAGCCATGTCCAAGGCCTACGGCATTGAAATGGCCAAGCAGGGCGCCGGCGCGTTGTTCGGGCTGGGCCAGGACAGCCTGGCGCTGGCCGATACCGTGGCCAACTACGGCATGACCTTGCCCAACAGCCGCAGCAACGAGAACGAAGCCGACCTGATCGGCCTGGAGCTGGCCGCCCGCGCCGGCTACAACCCGAACGCGGCGATCACGCTGTGGAACAAGATGGCCAAGGCCTCGGAAGGCGCGCCTCCGGAGTTCATGAGCACCCACCCGGCTTCGGACAGCCGTATCGCCTCGTTGCAGGCGGCAATTCCGAAGGTGATGCCGCTCTACCAGCAGGCCAAGAAGTCCTGACCTCTGTGAAACACTAAATGTGGGAGGGGGCTTGCCCCCGATAGCGGTGGGTCAGCTTATAAATACTGAGCTGAAATACCGCAATCGGGGGCAAGCCCCCTCCCACATTGGATTGGGTTTGCAGATTTAGATCCAGCCACTGCTTTGCATGGCTTTGTACACCGCCACAATCGCCAGCACGAAAAACGCCGTCGCCGCCAATCGGCGAATCAACGTCAACGGCAACTTCTCCGCTGCAAAATTCCCCGCCAGCACGACCGGCACGTTGGCAATCAACATGCCCAGGGTGGTGCCGATGATCACCAGCCACAACTCCGGATACTGAGCCGCCAGCATCACCGTGGCGATCTGGGTCTTGTCACCGATTTCCGCGATAAAGAACGCAATCAGCGTGGTCAGGAATGGCCCGAACTTGCGCGTGGTGCTGGCTTCGTCATCGTCGAGTTTGTCCGGCACCAGTGTCCACAGCGCCGTGGCACAGAAGCTCGCTGCGAGAATCCAGTGCAGCACCGCATCGGAAAAGAAACTCCCGAACCAGGCGCCGACTGCGCCGGCCGCCGCATGGTTGGCCAGGGTCGCGGCGACGATGCCGGCGATGATGGGCCAGGGCTTGCGAAAGCGCGCAGCGAGAATAAGCGCGAGCAGTTGCGTCTTGTCGCCGATTTCGGCCAGGGCAACGATTGCGGTAGGAACGAGCAGTGAATCCAGCATCAGGTAGGTTTCCAGGGGCGGGTCGACACGGCTATGACACGTACAGCCTTCCCGCCCCGGGTAAGGTGTGCGTGTCATAGGTCTTGTCAAACCCCGGTCCGTCTGTGCGGACTCCTGGGTCGCATACGCCATGGTCTGCTGACCAAGTATGTTGACGTATGCCGGACGAGCATGGGGCTCGTGGGAGACTACTCCCCTAGGACGGAGCGGATTCTGCCTAGGCAAAACCCATTCGGCAAGCGTTCTTTTTCAAGCGTTCGTCAGGGGCGCTTGGCCCGGTAGATGCGAAAACCGTTGCCTTCGGCCTTCACGGCGCAGATGCCCAAGTGCTCTTCGATCAGCGGCTGATACTTCAGGAAGCTATTCGCGACAAGGCGCAATTCGCCACCTTTTGCCAGATGTTTGCCCGCTTTTCGCAGCAGGTTTTCCGTGGCGAAGTAATCGGTGTGCACCCCGACATGGAACGGCGGGTTGCTCAGGATCGCGTTCAAACCCATCGGTGCGGCGTCGATGCCGTCACCGGTCAACACCTCGGCTTCCAGGCCATTGGCGGCCAGGGTCAGGCGGCTGCTGGCGGCGGCGAAGGCGTCCACATCGAGCATCGTTACGGTGTTATGCGGGTAGCGACGTTTCACCGCGGCGCCCAGAACGCCGGCGCCGCAACCGAAGTCGAGCAAATGCCCGCTGGGCAGCTTGTCCAGGTGCTCCAGCAACAGTTCGGTACCACGGTCCAGACGACCATGGCTGAACACGCCCGGCAGGCTGACTACCTTCAGTGGCCCATCTACCAGCGGTACCTCGAAGGTCTGCGCCAGGCTGCCCAGTTCGCGCGCTTGCGGCGCGTTGTCCACGGTGACCTGCCAGAGCTGACAATGCCGTGCGTTATCCAGCTTGCGCGGTTTGCCGAAGGGGATCATCTGTTTGGCGGCGCTTTCGATGCCGGCTTTTTTCTCGCCCACCAGGAACAGCTCGGCGCCGGGCAGGCGTGCGGCCACGGCGTTGAGCAGGTAGTCGGTGAGGTCTTTGGACTTGGGCAGGAAAATCACCGCCGCATCGAATGCGCGCTCAGGCACAGTCACACCGAACTCGCTGCGCTCGGGAAAGCGTGCCTCAAGCACCGCCTGATCGCCAGCATGCCAGCACCAGCCGTGGGCGTTGGGCAGGCGCCCTAGCAAATCGTCGGCCGGCAAACCGACCAGCAGCAGGTTGCCTTGAAAAAGTTCGGCCTGGCGAAGCAGTACTTCACTGCGCGGATCCATGGTCTGCTCCTTGAAAAGGGGCGCAGTTTATCAACTGACGACGCGAAGCGGGGCACCGTTGAAAAAGCCCAGCGCGTTTTCGCTCAATTGCCCGACGATCCGTTGCCGCGCCTCACGGCTGCCCCAGGCGTTATGGGGCGTGACGATCAGCCGGGGAATATCAGTGGCCAGCAGCGGGTTGCCGTTGACCGGAGGCTCCACACTCAACACATCAGTGGCCGCTCCGCCCAGGTGCCCACTGCGCAGCGCATCGGCCAGGGCCTGTTCGTTGATCAAACCACCGCGTGCGGTGTTGACGACAAACGCGCCGGGCTTGAGCAATGCCAGTTCGCGCGCGCCAATAAAGTCGCGGGTGTGCTCGTTGAGCGGGCAATGCAGGGTTAGCGCATCGACCTGTGCCAGCAGCTCATCCAGCGGCACGCGGTCGGCGCGGGCAGGGCGGCCGGGAATCGCGCCGAGCAGCACGCGCATGCCGAACGCTTCGGCCAGGCGCGCCACGGCGCTGCCCAATTCGCCATGCCCGAGCAGGCCGAGGGTTTTGCCCTCCAGCTCGACAATCGGGTAGTCCAGCAGGCAGAACTGTTTGGCCTGCTGCCATTTGCCCGCAGCCACATCCCGTTGATAGTCCTTCAGGCGCGTGGCGAGGTTGAGCAACAGCATGATCGTATGCTGGGCCACCGACGGTGTGCCGTAGCCCTGGCAGTTGCTCACGGTGATGCCGTGAGCGCGGGCGGCCTCAAGGTCGATATTGTTGGTGCCGGTGGCCGACACCAGGATCAGCCGGAGCTCCGGGCAAGCCGCCAGGGTCTGGGCGTTGAGCGGGATTTTGTTGCTAATGACCACCTGCGCGCCCTGCAAGCGTTCGAGCACATTCTGCGGCGTGGTCTGCTCGAACAACTGCAGCTCGCTGAAGCAGGCGCGCAAGCCGCTGAGGTCGAGATCGCCAAGGTCCAGGGAGGGGTGATCGAGGAAGACGGCGCGGCGATTGTTCATGATCAACTGTACCTTTTGCGGCGAGGTTCGAAGGCGTAATCTGCTGAGCCTATCAGATCAAATAATCAGCTACTTAATGGAGTGCGCATGTACGTCGCCGAGTTTTTGACCGTAGCCTTGATTCACTTGTTGGCGGTGGCCAGCCCCGGGCCGGACTTTGCCGTGGTGGTTCGTGAAAGCGTGACCCATGGCCGTCGCGCCGGTACCTGGACGGCGTTGGGCGTCGGTTCGGCGATTTTTCTGCACGTCGGATACTCGTTGCTGGGCATCGGTTTGATCGTGTCCCAGTCCATCGTGCTGTTCAATGCGCTGAAATGGGCGGCAGCGGCCTACCTGCTGTATATCGGCTTCAAGGCGCTGCGCGCGCAACCGGCCAAGCCTGCGGCCGAAGGCGAGCTGCATCGCGAGGCGGGCGAGCGCACCCCTCGCGGCGCGTTCACGGCGGGCTTCGTGACCAACGGCTTGAACCCCAAGGCCACGCTGTTTTTCCTGTCGCTGTTCACGGTGGTGATCAACCCGCACACACCGCTGGCGGTGCAGGCCGGTTATGGCCTGTACCTGGCAGTGGCGACAGCGCTGTGGTTTTGCCTGGTGGCCATGCTGTTCAGCCAGCAGCGCGTGCGCGCGGGCTTTGCGAAGATGGGGCATTGGTTCGATCGCACCATGGGCGCGGTGCTGATTGCGATTGGGGTGAAACTGGCGTTTACCAGCATGAAGTAATTGCCGCTCACTCAAGCCGGCACGGTCAAAATGTGGGAGGGGGCTTGCCCCCGATTGCGGTGGATCAGCTGATAAATACTTGGCTGAAGCACCGCTATCGGGGGCAAGCCCCCTCCCACATTGGATCTTCGTGAACCGTAGGTGCTGGCTAAAAGCTAGTATTTGCTGGCTCTGCAAATCATTCCTTTGGCTGATTTGGTTGAAACATAACGTCTCTACAGTGCAGGTCTTCAAGCCAAGACCGCGCAGTCATAAAAGGGATTCGTATGTTGCAGACCCGTGTCATCCCACCCGCCGAAGGCGCTTACCAATACCCGCTGTTGATCAAGCGCCTGTTGATGTCCGGAACCCGTTACGAAAAGACCCAGGAAATCGTCTACCGCGACAAACTGCGCTACACCTACCCGACCCTGATCGAGCGCGTTGCGCGCCTGGCCAATGTGCTGACCGAAGCCGGGGTCAAGGCCGGCGACACGGTGGCGGTGATGGACTGGGACAGCCACCGTTACCTGGAGTGCATGTTCGCCATTCCGATGATCGGTGCGGTGATCCACACCATCAACGTGCGCCTGTCGCCTGAACAGATCCTCTACACCATGAACCACGCCGACGACCGCTTCGTGTTGGTCAACAGCGAGTTCGTGGGGCTTTACCAGGCCATCGCCGGGCAACTTACCAGCGTCGACAAGACCTTGCTGATCACCGACGGCGACAGCAAGACCGCCGACCTGCCCAACCTGGTGGGCGAGTACGAAACCCTGCTGGCTGCCGCGAGCCCGAAGTACGACTTCGAGGATTTCGACGAAAACTCCGTCGCCACCACGTTCTACACCACCGGCACCACCGGCAACCCCAAGGGCGTGTATTTCACCCACCGCCAACTGGTGCTGCACACCATCGGCGTGGCGACCATCATGGGCAGCGTCGACAGCGTGCGTTTGCTCGGTACCAACGACGTGTACATGCCGATCACGCCGATGTTTCATGTGCATGCCTGGGGCCTGCCGTATGTGGCGACCATGCTCGGCCTCAAACAGGTCTACCCCGGTCGGTACGACCCGGAATACCTGGTGGAGCTGTGGCGCAAGGAAAATGTCACCTTTTCTCACTGTGTGCCGACCATCCTGCAAATGGTGCTCAACGCCAAGGCGGCGCAGGGCGTGGATTTCGGCGGGTGGAAAATCGTCATCGGCGGCAGCGCGCTCAACCGTTCGCTGTACGAAGCCGCCAAGGCCCGTGGCATTCAATTGACCGCCGCATACGGCATGTCCGAGACCGGGCCGCTGGTGTCCTGTGCCCATCTCAATGCCGAGCTGATGGCCGGCAGCGAGGACGAACGCACCACCTATCGCATCAAGGCCGGTGTGCCCGGGCCTTTGGTGGAGGCGGCGATCATGGACACCGATGGCAACTTTTTGCCTGCCGACGGCGAATCCCAGGGCGAGCTGGTATTGCGCGCACCCTGGCTCACCGAGGGCTATTACAACGAGCCGCAAAAGGGCGCCGAGCTGTGGGCCGGGGGCTGGATGCACACCGGTGATGTCGCCACCCTGGACGCGTTCGGTGTGATCGATATCCGCGACCGTATCAAGGATGTGATCAAGACCGGTGGCGAGTGGATTTCTTCCCTGGCCCTGGAAGACCTGGTCAGTCGTCACCCGGCGGTACGCGAAGTAGCGGTGGTGGGGATTGCCGATCCGCAGTGGGGCGAGCGTCCGTTTGCCCTGTTGGTATTGCGTGATGGCCATGTGATAGGCGCCCGCGAGCTCAAGGAGCACCTCAAGCCGTTCGTTGAATTGGGCCACTTGAGCAAGTGGGCGATTCCGAGCCAGATCGCTGTTGTTACTGAAATTCCCAAGACCAGCGTCGGCAAGCTCGACAAAAAACGTATCCGCATCGACATCATCGAATGGCAGGCCAACAACAGTACGTTCCTGTCGACCCTCTGACGCCTCTTGCCGCGCCCTTCCGGGCGCGGAAATGCTCTATCTCAAGCCTCTACTTGTGATTTGCCGAATTTCAGCCATCCTTCCCGCGTCGACCTTCGTCGGCGTGGCGAAAGGGTCGTGGCAGACGGGTTGGTGATGCAAATCACACTTTAGAGGGATCAAGCACTACCCCCTGCTGGCTATAGTCCCTTCCAGAGTTTTTCGTAGATGTTGCGCTTCGGGTGAGGGTGGCCCGGTTGTCGCTCGGCATTGGAATCGTTGTATCCCGGCCGTTACATGCATCTTCAGAAAGAGCTCACTGCCATAACAATAAAATGCACATGGAGTAGCGTCGATGACCTCAGTAAACCAGTTCTGGCGCCGGGCACGATTGCCTTTGGCCGTCAGTCTCGCTTCTACGCTCGCCGGGCCCGCATTCGGCGTCAGTTTCAACATCGGCGAAATTGAGGGGAGTTTCGACTCATCCCTCTCGGTAGGCGCCAGTTGGAGCACGTCCAAGGCCAATCGCGACCTGATCGGCGCCAACAACGGCGGCAAGGGCTTGTCCCAGACCTCCGATGACGGGCACCTGAACTTCAAGCGCGGAGAAACGTTCTCGAAGATCTTCAAGGGCATCCACGACCTGGAACTGAAGTACGGCGACACCGGTGTGTTTGTGCGTGGCAAGTACTGGTACGACTTTGAACTCAAGGACGAAAGTCGTCCGTTCAAGGACATCAGCGACAACAACCGCAAGGAAGGCGCCAAGTCGTCGGGCGGGCAGATCCTCGATGCGTTCGTCTACCACAACTACTCGATCGCCGATGCGCCGGGTTCGGTGCGTTTTGGCAAGCAGGTAGTGAGCTGGGGCGAAAGCACCTTCATTGGCGGCGGGATCAACTCCATCAACCCGATCGACGTCTCGGCGTTCCGTCGTCCAGGCGCCGAGATCAAGGAAGGCTTGATTCCGGTCAACATGTTCTATGTTTCCCAGACGCTCACCGACAACCTGTCGGCCGAGGCGTTCTACCAGCTGGAATGGGACCAGACCGTTACCGACAACTGCGGCACCTTCTTCTCGCAGCCGGACGTGATTTCCGATGGTTGCAGCAACAACCTGCGGGTGCTGAACAAGCGCTCGACCATTCCAGCGGCGGCCCTGCCGACCCTGGGCGCCCTGGGTGTGGACGTGAACAGCGAGGGCGTGCTGGTGCGCCGTGGCCCGGATCGCGATGCCCGCGACAGCGGCCAGTTCGGCGTGGCCATGCACTACAACTTCGAGCCGCTGGACACCGAGTTCGGCGCCTACTTCATGAACTACCACAGCCGTGCGCCGATCTTCAGTGCGCAGGGCGCGCCATCGGCGGCCTACACCCGTCCATTGGGCCCGCTGGGGGCGTTGCGTCCGCTGATCGTGGCGGGTAGCTCGAACTACTTCGTCGAGTACCCGGAAGATATCCGTCTGTACGGCTTGAGCTTCTCCACCACCTTGCCTACCGGCACCGCGTGGAGCGGTGAGTTGAGCTACCGTCCGAATGCGCCGGTGCAGTTGAGCACCACCGACATCCTGTTTGCCGGCGTTACGCCGATCCCGGGTTTTGGCAATGCGTCCGTGCTCAAGGGTACGCCAGGCCAGGACCTGCACGGCTACAACCGCAAGGAAGTGACCCAGTTCCAGACCACCTTCACGCACTTCTTCGACCAGGTGATGGGCGCCAGCCGCCTGACCACCGTCGGTGAAATCGGCGTGACTCACGTGGGTGGCCTGGAAAGCAAATCCCAGGCGCGCTACGGCCGCGATCCGGTTTTTGGCCCAGGCACCCTGCCAGGCGGGTTCTGCAACGCGCTCAACAACTCCACCGCCAACGGGGCCGGCTTGCCCAACGCGGCGGGCCTGAACACCAACTGCAACAACGACGGCTACACCACCGCCACTTCCTGGGGCTACCGCGCCCGTGCCATCTGGGAGTACCCGGACGTGTTCGCTGGCGTCAACCTCAAGCCCAACGTGGCCTGGTCCCATGACGTCAAAGGTTACTCGCCAGGCCCTGGCGGCAACTTCGAAGAAGGGCGCAAGGCGGTCAGCCTGGGCCTGGATGCCGAATACCAGAACACCTACACCGCGAGCCTGGCCTACACCAACTTCTTTGGTGGCAAGTTCAGCACCGTGGATGACCGTGATTTTGTCGCGTTGAGCTTTGGCGCCAACTTCTAAGCACACTCTTTTCAAGTGGCACGTATTCAGGAAGACCAGAGTATGAAAATAACAAAAAGTCTGTTGCACGTGGGTGTGCTGGGGCTGTCGATCCTGGCGAGCAACGTCATGGCGGCGGTCTCGGCGGATGAAGCGGCCAAGCTGGGCACCAGCCTGACCCCGATGGGCGCCGAAATGGCCGGTAACGCAGCGGGCACCATTCCGAAATGGACGCCGCTGCCGACCAACGCGGGCGCCGTGGATGCCAAAGGTTTCCTGGCCAACCCTTATGCCAGCGAACAGCCGCAGTTCACCATCACCGCGCAGAACGTGGAGCAATACAAAGACAAGCTGGCGCCGGGGCAGTACGCGATGTTCAAGCGTTACCCGGATTCGTTCAAGATGCCGGTCTATCCGACCCATCGCGGCGCCACGGTGCCGGCGGATGTGTTCGCCGCTATCAAGAAAAACGCCACCACCACCAACCTGGTGTCTGGCGGCAACGGCCTGGAAAACTTCGAGACCGCCGTGCCGTTCCCGATTCCGAAAAGCGGCGTGGAAGTCATCTGGAACCACATCACCCGTTATCGTGGCGGCAGCGTGACGCGCCTGGTCACCCAGGCTACGCCGCAAACCAACGGTTCCTACAGCCTGGTGTACTTCCGCGACCAGTTCGTGTTCCGCGACAAGATGAAGGACTTCGACCCGAAAAACCCAGGCAACGTGCTGTTCTACTTCAAGCAGCAAGTCACCGCGCCGGCGCGTCTGGCCGGGGGTGTACTGCTGGTGCACGAAACCCTCGACCAGGTTAAGGAACCGCGTTCGGCGTGGGTCTACAACGCCGGTCAGCGCCGTGTGCGCCGGGCGCCGCAAGTGTCGTACGACGGGCCGGGGACGGCTGCCGATGGCCTGCGTACTTCCGACAACCTCGACATGTACAACGGTGCGCCGGACCGCTACGACTGGAAGCTGGAAGGCAAGAAAGAAATCTACATCGCCTCCAATAGCTACAAGATCGATGATCCGAAGCTCAAGTACGCCGACATCATCAAGGCCGGCCATATCAACCAGGACCTCGCGCGCTATGAACTGCGTCGCGTCTGGCATGTGGTCGCCACCTTGAAGGAAGGCCAGCGCCACATCTACGCCAAACGTGACTTCTTCATCGACGAAGACACTTGGCAAGCTGCCGTGATCGACCACTACGACGGCCGTGGCCAACTGTGGCGCGTCGCCGAAGCCCATGCCGAGAACTACTACGACAAGCAAGTGCCGTGGTACGCCCTCGAAACCCTCTACGACCTGCAGTCCGGACGCTACCTGGCCCTGGGCATGAAGAACGAAGAGAAACAGGCCTATGACTTCGGCTTCACCGCCACCACCAGCGACTTCACCCCGGCGGCCCTGCGCCAGGACGGTGTTCGCTAACCTGAACCTATGTTGATACCCCTGTGGGAGGGGGCTTGCCCCCGATGGCGGTGGTTCAGTCAACCAAGCGTTGGCTGACACACCGGCATCGGGAGCAAGCCCCCTCCCACTTTTTGTTTGTGGCGTGTGCAGGGATATTTCTTGTCGCAGTTCTTTTTCAGGCATTTGTTGCAAAGATCTACAATCCCGCCGCTTTTACCGCTAGTCTGCGGACATCTGCAGTGCCGACAACAGCCTTCTACAAGAGCCCGGCGATGACTGATCTGTCCCGAATCCAAGGGCCTGCCAGCGCGGTGATTCCGAGCCTGGAGGGCCGCTTCTACAGGCCACCGCTGCCTGATGGCTACGTGCTGCGCCCGCGCCTGTGCGAACGCCTGGGCGCCGGCCTGGAAGGGCGACTGTTGCTGGTCAGCGCGCCGGCGGGGTTTGGCAAGAGTTCCCTGGCGGTGGAGTTCTGCCAGAGCCTGCCCGCTCACTGGCGAAGCCTGTGGCTGGGCCTGAGCCCACGGGACAACGACCCTGGCCGTTTTCTCGAGCGCCTGCTCGAAGGCTTGCGGCAGTATTTCCCGCAACTTGGCGCCCAATCCCTGGGCCTGCTGAAAATGCGTCAGCGTCACCAACCCTTTGCCTTTGAAGAATGGCTCGATGGCCTGCTCGATGAACTGACGGTGCACTTGTCCGTCCAGGCGCCGCTGTTGCTGGTGCTGGATGACTACCACTTGGCCCAGGGGCCGGTGCTGGACCGTTGCCTGCAATTTTTCCTCAATCATTTGCCCGATGGCCTGGTGGTGCTGGTCACCAGCCGCCAGCGCCCGGACTGGCACCTGGCACGGCTGCGCCTGTCGCGGCACCTGTTGGAATTGCATGAGCAGGACCTGCGCCTGACCCATGACGAATCCCTGGCCGTGCTCGACCGGCATAGCAGTTCGTTGCGCGGTGAAGCCTTGGAAAACCTGATTCGCCGCAGCGAGGGCTGGGTCGCCGGCCTGCGTTTCTGGCTGTTGGCCGCCTCCGAAGCCGGCAGTGACAGCACCCTGCCGCAGGGCCTGAACGGTGGTGAGGGCCTGATTCGCGATTATTTGCTCGAAGAAGTCATCGACTGCCTGCCTGCGGAGGTGCAAGCGTTCCTGTATGACACTGCGCCCCAGGAGCGTTTTTGCGGCGAGCTGTGCGACGCGGTCCGCGACGCCCACGACAGCCCGGAAATCCTGCGCTACCTGCGCGCCCATCAGGTGTTCCTGGTGCCGTTGGATGAACAGGGTCATTGGTACCGTTATCACCACTTGTTTTCCGACCTGCTGCGCGCCCGTCGCGAAAAGAGCGCCACCCTACCGCTGGCCAGCCTGCACCTGCGGGCCTGCCGCTGGTTCAACGCCCAGGGCTTGATCGACGAGGCGGTGGAGCAGGCGCTGCGGGCCGGTCATCTGGATGTGGCGGCGAACCTGGTGCAGAACCTCTCCGAAGAACAGCTGCTGGCCGAGCAGAATGTCGGCATGCTGCTGCGCTGGAAGATGGACTTGCCTGACAGCCTGTTGATCAGTACGCCGCGCTTGATCGTGCTCTACAGTTGGGCGCTGGGGCTCGCATGCCAGTTGGATGCGGCGCAAGAGCTGTCCAGCTACCTCAGTCGCTTCCTGCCGGCGCCGTCGGCCACCGCGCAAAAATCCATGCTGGCCCAATGGCTGGCGCTGAGCGGGATCATCGCCCGTGGGCGAGGGGACCGCGAGTTGACCCAGCGCTATTGCAACGAGGCGCTGGAGAGTCTGCCGCACAAGCGCTATGGCCAGCGCTTGATGTGCCTGTCGACCCTGTCCAACCTGGCCATCGTCGACGCCGACCTGTGGCGTGCCCGCGGCCTCAACCGCGAATCCCTGGAGCTGGCGCAGCGCGTCGGTAACCCTCTGTTTGAAGCCTTGGCCCATTACGACCGCGCTCGCGTGCTGCAGGCGCGGGGCGAAATCCTGCGCGCACTGGACGAAGTGCGCCAGGGCCTGCAGCGCCTGCAGGGGCTGGCGCTGCAGCGGCTGTACGCCGTGCGCGCGCGGTTGTGGTTGTATGAAGGCTACCTGCTGCTGGTGCGTTATCAGCCCGAAGCCGGGCTTGCACGGTTGCGCGCCGGCCTGACAGAAGCCCGTGCCTGCCGGGATATCAGCGTGCTGATCGGGCATTGCGTGATCGCCAGCTTCGAAGGGCGGCGAGGCGATTTCTCCACTGCCTTTGCCGAATTGGCCGAGGCCGAGCGCTTGATGCATATCTGGGACGTGCCGCCGATCTACTACCTGGCGATGATCACCCTGATCAAGTGCGAGCTGTGGCTGGCCCAGGGCCGTACCGACCTGGCCGATGCCTGGCTGACCCGGCTGGGACAGACCTACACCGGCGACCAGGCTGCCGCCGCACCGGAGTTTCATCCGCACTTGCCGCAACATGTGGAGCTGCAACAGGCTGCGCTGGATGCTATTCGCCATCAACCTGATGTAGCGCTGCAACGGCTTGAGGACCTGGCGCAACAGGCGCTCGACAGCGGGCGCCAGATGATTGCCCTGATGGCGCTGGCCCAGCAGGTGCATTTACTGCTGGCCTGTGGTCAGCAAGCCAAGGCCGGGCCGGTCCTGGCCCGCGCACTCGACGCCGGTGTGGGGGGCGCGTTGCAGCCTTTCCAGCGGTTGCTGGAGGAATATCCGGACTGGATGCGCGAGCAGTTGAGTAAGCGCCCGCATGACCTGCTCAACCAGGCGTTGCTGGCGCTGCTGCCGGCAGTCGCCATCATTGAAACCTCGTCTCACCCTGAAACCCTGAGCACCCGTGAGCTGGCGGTACTGCAGCTGATCGCTCAGGGCTGTTCAAACCAGGAAATCAGCAACCAGCTGTTCATTTCCCTGCATACGGTGAAAACCCACGCCAGCCATATCAACAGCAAGCTCGGCGTGGAGCGCCGCACCCAGGCGGTGGCGCGGGCCAAGTCGCTGGGTTTGCTGGGCTGACTGCGCCGCCGCTTATTGCCCGCGCGGGCACTGCTGCAGGGACGACCCGGCCGCGCTGCTGATCAGCGCGGCGAAGCGCTTGAGGTTGTTCTGGTGCGCCACCACCACGTCATCGATGCTCGGGCCTGCGGGCGACTGCAAGGTTGAACGGCAGCTCAGCGCAGGGCGATCACCGCCGCCGGCCGGCCTGAGGCGCCAGCGCACGTCGAGCAGTGCGTACTGCCCGGGCACCGAATCAAAGCGCTGCACCTCGACGCGCAACGACACGGCTTGCCGGGCATCGCTGCTGGCCAACTGGTCCACCAGCGCGCTCCTCAGCTCATCGGCAAGGGTGGCGGCCCACCACTGGGTCTCCAGGATCGCCAGGCCGCTGTCGCCCTGGCGGATCACGATCTGCGCGCGGTCCACCTGAGGCGGCACGGTGATGCTTTCGATGCGCACTGAGTCGGCATCCGCTCGTGTGGCGTTATTCAAGTGCGCCGGGGTCAAGGTGTGAAATGCAATCGGCTCGCTGCGGCAGGCCGCGAGCAGCAGCAGGGCGGTCACCAGGGTGATTTTCAGCGGCAATGTCATGGCGGCTCCAATGGTCATTTGCGGGGTGGCCCTTGCAGGTCAAGCGGCGCGGCGTTATCGGCGCGACCGCGAATCAGCGATTCCGGGTGCCGGCCCAGGTAATCCGAAAGCTCGCGCAAGGAGCGCGACATGCGCGCCAGTTCATCCAGGGTCTGGGTCAGTTGCTCGCGCTGCGGCGAGTCTTCGGCCAGGGTAGAACTGGCTGACTGCAGGGTCTTGCTCACGTCGGCCAGCGTGGTCTGCACGCCGGGCAGGGTCTTGGCGTTGAACTGTGCCAGGCCCTTGCGCAACTCGACCAGGCTGGCGTCCAGATTGCCGGCTATACGCTCGACAGGCAGTTGGCTGATCTTGTTGACGATGGCTTCGAATTTTTCCTGCAATTGCTCCAGGTTGCCGGGGATGGTGGGAATGCCCACGGGGCGCTGGTTCGGGTCAAACGCGACTTTGTCGGCCTTGGGGTAGAAGTCCAGGGCGATGTACAACTGGCCGGTCAGCAGATTGCCGCTGCGCGCCTGGGCGCGCAGGCCGTTTTCGATGAAGCTGCCGATCAGGCGCACTCCCGCCGCCTCATCGTTGGGGTTGTGGTTCATTGCCTTGAGCAGCTTGGTGTGCGCCTGGCCGAGCAGCTGTGGGTAAATCACGATGCCGACGTTGACCGGGAAGCTGCGCTTCTTGGCATCGAAGTCCAGGTTGATCGAGACCACCTTGCCGAACTCGACACCGAGGAATTCAACCGGTGCGCCGACTCTCAGCCCGCGCAGGGCCTGGTCAAAACGCAGCACCATATATTGCCCTTCGCCATTGGGCGGGGCGAGGGCACTTTGCTGGTCGTCGAACAGCTCAAAATTGCGGTTTTCCTCGGCGGGCTTGTCGTTGGGGCTGTAGGGCGGCGCCTGGAAGGAGATCCCGCCCATCAACATCGACGACAACGATTCGGTCTTCAGTTCGAAGCCATTGGCCCCGACATTGAGATCGACACCGCTGGCGTTCCAGAAGCGTGTGTTTTCGGTGACGTACGCGTCATTGGGCGCGTGCACGAACACCTCGATATTCACGCCCTTGCCCTCGCTGTCCAGTTCATAGGCAACCACCTGGCCGACCGGGATTTTGCGGTAGTAGATGGGCGAGCCGATATCCAGCGAACCCAGGCCCTGGGTATGCAGGGTGAAGCGTTTGCCTGGCTCGCCATAGGTGATGGGCGGCGGGTTTTCCAGGCCTTTGAACTGTTTGGCGCGGGTGTTGGATTGGCCGATATCGGCACCGATGTAATCGCCGGACAGCAGGGTATCGATGCCGGACACGCCGCCTGCGCCGATGCGCGGGCGGACCACCCAGAACTTCGAATCTTCGCGGGTGAAGCTTTCAGCCTGCTTGGCCAGTTCGACGGTGGCGTTGACGCTTTTCTGGTCATCGCTCAAGGCGACATCGGTGACGTGGCCGATGACCACGCTGCGGTACTTCACCTCCGTCTTGTTGGCCACCAGCCCGCTGCCGGTCTTGAAGTTGAGGATGATGGTCGGGCCCTGTTGCAGCACGCTATGAACCACCAGCGAAACTCCCACCAGCACGGCGACAATCGGCACGATCCATACCAGCGAAACGCTGAAGCGGCGTGTCTTGATCTCGGGTTGCCCCGCAGGCTTGTCAATATCAGCGTCAGCCTTGGATGAGCTCATCCGAGGTCTCCTCATTGTGTGAATTTTCCCAGATCAGCCGGGGATCGAAACTCATTGCCGCCAGCATCGTGAACACGACCACCAGCCCAAAAAACAGAATGCCCAGACGCGGCTCGATATTGCCCAGGGCCTGGAACTTCACCAGCGCGGCCACGAGTGCGACCACGATCACGTCCAGCATCGACCAGTAACCGATCAGCTCGATAAACCGAAACAGCTTGGAGCGTTCCTTGCGCGCCCAGCCGCTATTGCGCTGCACGGTGATCAGTAGCAACCCCAGTGACAGGAACTTGATGCCAGGTACGGCAATGCTGGCGATGAAAATGATCAGGGCAATGTCCCAGGCACCATGCTGCCAGAACTCCAGCACGCCGCTCATGATGGTGCTGTCTGCCCCGGAGCCGAGCATGGTGGTGTTCATCACCGGCAACACATTCGCCGGCACATAAAAGGCCAGAGCCGTGAGCAGGTAGGCCCAGGTGCGGGTCAGGGACTGCACCTTGCGTCGATGCAGGGGGGCGCCGCAACGATCACACTCGGTGGGTTCGTTGCGCATGTCGCAAGGCTGGCCGCAGGTGTGGCACAAGCACAGGTTAAGCTCGCGGGCGGTGGGTGGTGAGGTCATAGGGTGTCCCACAGGTCGCGCACATCGCGCCCGGCAATGCGGATCAGCAAAAGGCTAAGGGTGGCCAGCGCGAAAAGGCCGATGCCGGGTATCACATCGAGCATGCCGGCCAGCTTGATCACCGCCACCATCGCGCCCAGCAGGCACACCTCCAGCATGCTCCAGGGCCTGAGTGCTTCCAGCCAGCGCATGCATAGCTTGAAGGCCGGCGAGCGTGTGCCCCTGAGGGCGAAACCCAGCACCCAGATCAGCAACAGCAACTGGAAGACCGGCGCGATGATGATGGCAATCGCCGCTACCAAGGCGATAAACGTGATGGGGCCCAGGCTCAGTGCAAGCACCGAATCCCAGAGCGTCGCGCTGTTCTTCAGGCCCTGCAGGCTGATGCTCATCACCGGATAGAAATTGGCGAATGCCCACAGCACTGCGGCCGTGACGGTCAAGGCGAGGCGCTGTTGCACCGACAGGCCGTTATAGCGCTGCAGTACGCCCTCGCAGCGTACGCACAGGGCTTTCTGATGCCTGGCGAGCGTGACTTTCTGGTACACGCAGTCGCAGTGTTCGCAGATGACCTGTTGATTAGCCATACATGTTGCTCCAGATGCGACTGACTGCAGTGTTGCTCGTTGCCGTGGGTTCAATGGCGTTTGCGTAGCTTAGCAGTACGGTAGCCTCGACCGCTTCCAGCGCGGGGGCAAGCTCCACCATACTGTACTTGGAACGTGCCATAGAGCTTGCAGGACACCTATGAATACCGAAAAAAACCAGCGCTGATTCGCGAAACCTTCCCTGTCGGCCCGTTGCAGTGTAACTGCACAGAGAACCCGTTTGTGCGTGCCTGATGGGACGTTGCATCGATGGGAGGGGGCTTGCTCCCGATAACGGTGTGTCGGCTATAGTTGAGTTCACTGATCTAACGCTATCGGGAGCAAGCCCTCCCACACTGGGATCTGCATGGATTAGATAAATCCTGTTTGCGCCTTGCTCACGGAATTTTTACCGTTTGTCGTGTTCCAAACCCGGCACAGGACCATTGTCCATGTCCTCTGCATCTCAGAATGCAAAAGTAGGAGCTTCCTTCATGTTCACTCCGCGTCGTCTGCTTGTTGTCGCCACCGCCGTAGCCCTGTTGTCCGGCTGCGCTTCCCCTAATCCTTATGACGGCAGCCAGGGACAGGCCAGCAATGGTTCCGAAAGCGGCATGAGCAAGACCGCCAAGTACGGCGGCCTCGGCGCGCTCGCTGGCGCATTGGCCGGTGCGGCCATCGACCATAACAACCGTGGCAAGGGCGCGCTGATCGGCGCAGTCGTTGCCGGTGCTGGCGCTGCCGGCTACGGCTACTACGCCGACCAGCAAGAGAAAAAACTGCGCGAAAGCATGGCCAATACCGGGGTTGAAGTGCAGCGCCAGGGTGATCAGATCAAATTGATCATGCCGGGCAATATCACCTTCGCCACCAACTCCGACGCGATCTCCAGCAGCTTCTACACGCCGCTGAACAACCTGGCCAACTCCCTCAAGCAGTTCAACCAGAACACCATTCAGATCGTTGGCTACACCGACAGCACCGGCAGCCGCCAGTTGAACATGGACCTGTCCCAGCGCCGTGCGCAGAGCGTGGCCAACTACCTGACCTCCCAGGGCGTCAGCGCCGCCAACCTGAGCGCTCGGGGTGCGGGTCCGGATAACCCGATTGCCAGCAACGCAGACGTGAATGGCCGTGCCCAGAACCGTCGCGTGGAAGTGAACCTTGGCCCGATCCCTGGCCAGCAGTACGGCCAGCCAGGTGCCCAGCAACAGGCGCCACAGCAGAACAACCAGTTCCAGGGCAACCCGTACTCGCAGTACCAGTAAACCGTCACCCACAAAAAAGGGCGCCGTGCAGTCAATGCACGGCGCCCTTTTTTGTGGGTGACGGTTACATCAGTCGATGTATTCGAACACCTTGACGATTTTCTGCACACCGGACACGCCCTGTACCAGGTTGGCCGCGCGGGTGGCTTCAGCCTGGGTCAGCAGGCCCATCATGTAGACGATACCGTTGTCAGTAACGATCTTGATGCGTGAGCCCGGAACGGCGCTGTCGGTGAGCATCTGCGCCTTGATCTTGGTGGTCAGCAGGGCATCGTTGCTGATGGCCAGCAGCGTGATCGGGTCCATGACCTGCAGCTCGTTGTGAACCTTCTTGACTCGCTGCACCGTCGAGGCGGCTTGTTCAGCCTGGGCCTTGAGCTCGGCGCGCGGGGTCTGCCCGGCCAGCAGCACCACGCCATTGAAGCTGGTGACCACAATGCGTGATGCGCCATTGCCCAGGTCTGTAGCGGCTTTGGCGACGTTGACCTTGACCTTGGTTTCGATCAGCGAGTCATCGATGGTGCTGCCGAAGGTGCGTGTGCCCCTGTCGTCCTGGATCGGGGTGTCCCGTGTAGCGGTAATTGCCGTGCTGCAGCCGCTGATGGCGAGGCACAGCGTGATGGCCAAAAGGCTGAGGCGATTAACGGTCATTCTTCACTCCCGAACAGTTGGCTGTCGATCAGATCGCACAAGCAGTGGATCGCCAGCAGATGGACTTCTTGAATGCGTGCGGTGACGTTGGCTGGAACGCGAATCTCCACATCTTCAGGTAGCAGCAGCGAAGCCATGCCGCCGCCGTCGCGCCCGGTCAATGCTACGACAATCATTTCGCGATCATGTGCGGCCTGGATCGCTTGAATGATGTTCGCCGAGTTGCCACTGGTGGAAATCGCCAGCAGCACATCGCCCGGCTGGCCGAGGGCGCGGATCTGTTTGGAGAAGATTTCGTTGTAGCTGTAGTCGTTGGCGATCGAGGTGATCGTCGACGAATCGGTGGTCAGGGCGATCGCCGGCAGGCTCGGGCGCTCGCGCTCGAAGCGGTTGAGCAGCTCGGAGGAAAAATGCTGGGCGTCGCCGGCCGAGCCACCGTTGCCGCACGAAAGCATTTTGCCTTCGTTGAGCAAGGCGTTGACCATGACCTGACTGGCTTGCTCGATGTGCGGTGCAAGTACGTCCATCGCCTGTTGCTTGGTGTCGATGCTGGCCTGGAAAAGCTGGCGAATTCGGGATTGCATGTCCATCTGTGTGACCTTAATTAGCGCGGCTGTTTGGCACAGAAATGTGCAGCCCGCAAAGCAAAGAGCAAAAGTGTGGGGTGAAGGTGCCGGGTGAGTCAGCTGTCGAAGGCATCTTTGAGCCAATTCAGATCAGCGGGCCCCGACGGTGTGCTTTCTATGGCAACCACATCGAAACGGCATGGGCTGTCGGCCCATCGATGCTCTTTTTGCAGGAAAAACTGCGCGGCGAGTATCAGCTTCTGACGCTTGCGCCCATCGATGCTGGCGAGCGCGCCACCCCATTGTGCGTGTTTTCTGTAGCGCACTTCGACGAATACTACTGTATCGCCGTCAAGCATGACCAGATCAAGCTCGCCGCGTTTACATAACCAGTTCTGCGCCAGAAGGCGCAGACCCTGTTGTTGCAGATAGCTCAGCGCGTGGAGTTCGGCATCCTTGCCGCTTTGTGCGCTGGACCGCTCGGGCATTATCGAGGGGTGTCCGGAAGGCGCTGGATTTCGCCGCCAACGAACTTCGCCCACGGCATCTGGCGATCAACGCGCTGGTTGGCGCTGATGCCCAGGTTACCGGAGAGGCCGTCGACACGGGTGTCCGGCAACGCCTTGAGCTGGCCCAGGCGCGGCGCCAGGCGATAGGCATCCACGCCCATCGCATAGAGACGGCCCAGGCTGCCATTGGCTTGCGGCCATTGTGCGGCGACCTGGTTGCGCAGCGGGTCGGTGGTGTTGAGCAGCCAAGGGGTTTCGCAGAACATCACGTTGGTCATATCCAGGTACTGGTTGCGGTCGCCGCTGGCGCTGAAGACGTGGGAGGTCGCATAGACAGGCACATCACCGGCGTACTGGAAGTTCAGGGTCGGCTTGATCTGCTGGGCCAGTTGCGGCGTGACGGCCAGGAAGATGAACTCGATGTCCTGGCGACGCGAAGGCTGGGCTGCAACGTCAGTGCCGACGGTACTTTGCAGGCTCTTGGCGCGACCTTCGCTTTTGCGCAACTGGAACAGGTCAGCGATCTGCTGGGCCAGTGCCACGGGCTGATCGACATACTCGACGCCCATCACGGTGCCGCCGTTGGCTTCCCAGTCCTGGCGGAAGGCTTTGTAGACACGCTCGCCCCATTCGCCACGGGGCACCATGGCGGCGGCGCGATGCAGGCCGTCGGCGCGGGCGCGGCGTGACACTTCACGGGCTTCGTCTTCAGCGGCCAGGCCGAACTGGAACAGCTGCGCCGGGGCTTGATCGGTCTCGCTGTAGTTCAGGGCCAGGGTGGTGATTGGCAATTGCGGGCGTGCGCTGAGTTGCTTGACCAGCGGCTTTTCCAGCGGGCCAACCACCAGTTGCACGCCAGCGGCCTGGGCCTTGGCGTAGAAGTCGTCGATGGAGGTCAGGCGCGAGCTGTCGTAAAACTCAATCACTGGCGGCTTCTGCCCGGCCTGTTCGGCCTGGTAGTGGGCGGCCATGAAGCCTTCGCGCAACGCCTTGCCAACCGACGCAAGGGCGCCTTCCTGCGGCAGCAGCAGGGCGATCTTGTTCAGCGGCTGGCTGGCCAGCTCCTTGAGTTTGGTCAAGGGCGTTGGCAACTGCACGGCTGCCGGATGGCCCGGGTTGCGTGCGCGCCAGGTATCAATGGCGGTTTGTTGCTGCTCCAGCGTGCCGGCGCCCTTCACCGCTTGGGCCAGGGTGATCCAGCCGTCCAGTGTCGGGTTGCCGCTGGCTTGCAGTTGTTCGGTCGGCAGTGCGGCGATCAACGCCCAGATTGCTTCGTGGTTGCTGTTGGCAGCATCACCGCTGAGCAGGGGCGCCATGTCGACACGCTCGCGAGCCGCCGCCAGGGTCTGGCCGTCGGCTTCATAGGCGCGGGCATGCACGGTGCCGGTGCGGATCTGCTGATCGACCGGCAACTGCTTCAGGCTTTGCAGGCTGGGGTGGTTCAGCGCCGTCAACGCAGCCTTGGGCTGGTTGCGGCTCATCGCCAGTTCGGCGGCCAGGGTGCTGGCAAATACCTGCGCGGCCGGCTTCAGGACATCCAGGGGCACCTGCGCAAGAATCTGCGAGGAGCGCCCAGGGTTGTTCTGCTGGTAAGCCAGGTCAGCCGCACTCAGGCGCAGCAACGCGGCCTTTTCCGGCGTTTTGGCGGAGGTGGCCTGTTCGAGCAGTTGCTCGATGCTGGCGTCGGGCGTACGTGGCAGGTCGCCAAGGCTGGACGAGGGCGAGCTGGCGCAAGCGGCCAGCAAGGCAGCGAGGCAGAGGGCGGAGAGCAGCCGCAGGCAAGCGATCATGTAAGTGTTCCTGATACCGATCAAATTAGCGTGGAAGTGTACCCAAGCACTGGCCCAGGCGCGATGTTCGTGGCGTGAAACCGTGGATTTAAGTCGTGCAATTGTTGCGATTGGCTAACAGTGGCTGAAACGACATCCGCCGTGACGGCATATTTTCAGCGTGTCGACGCGCTACAATGTGGCTTTTGCCAACCATCGAGGTGTGCGTTTTGACTGCTCCAGGTCCTTTGAATTCCACTGCAGGCTCGCTTTTTGTCGTGGCGACGCCCATTGGCAACCTGGACGACATCAGCGCCCGGGCACTGAAGGTGTTGCGCGAGGTTAAATTGATCGCGGCAGAAGACACGCGGCACTCCCAACGGTTGATGCAGCATTTTGGAATCAGCACGCCACTGGCGGCGTGCCATGAGCACAATGAACGTGAGGAGGGCAGCCGTTTTATCACCCGTTTACTGGCCGGTGATGATGTTGCACTGATCTCCGATGCGGGCACGCCGCTGATTTCCGACCCTGGATACCATCTGGTCCGCCAGGCGCGCGCTGCTGGTATCAATGTAGTGCCTGTTCCGGGAGCGTGCGCGCTGATTGCTGCGTTATCTGCGGCCGGCTTGCCGTCGGACCGCTTTATTTTCGAAGGCTTCCTGCCCGCCAAGGCGGTGGGACGTCGCGCGCGTCTGCAGGCATTGAAGGAAGAGCCGCGCACCCTGATTTTCTACGAGGCTCCCCATCGCATCCTGGAGTGCCTGCAGGATATGGAGCTGGTGTTCGGTGGTGCACGCCTGGCGCTATTGGCCCGTGAGTTGACCAAGACCTTTGAAACCCTCAAGGGCCTGCCACTGGAAGCGCTGCGTGGGTTTGTCGAAGGTGACAGCAATCAGCAGCGCGGAGAGTGCGTCGTGCTGGTGGCCGGCTGGACGGCTCCGGAGAGTGAAGATGCCGTCGGCAGTGAAGCCATGCGCATTCTCGATTTGCTGCTCAAGGAAATGCCGCTCAAGCGTGCCGCCGCCCTTGCAGCGGAGATTACCGGGGTGCGCAAGAATGTGTTGTATCAGGTTGCGCTCGATAAACAGAAAGCCGAATAGTTCCGGGGCCGGGCCGGTGTTTCGTCCGAACGTGATGGCAATGCTGCACTTTTAGTACTTGTCCTGAGGCCGTCGTGCCGTTAACCTGCGCGGCGGAGAGTCGATTGGACAGTCGCTGCCCTCTATGAAAATTAGGGGGGGGAGGAAAGTCCGGGCTCCATAGGGCGAAGTGCCAGGTAATGCCTGGGAGGCGTGAGCCTACGGAAAGTGCCACAGAAAATAACCGCCTAAGCACTTCGGTGCCGGTAAGGGTGAAAAGGTGCGGTAAGAGCGCACCGCACGACTGGCAACAGTTCGTGGCTAGGTAAACCCCACTTGGAGCAAGACCAAATAGGGTCCCAAGGCGTGGCCCGCGCTGGGACCGGGTAGGTTGCTAAAGGTGTCCAGTGATGGCCATCGTAGACGAATGACTGTTCAAGACAGAACCCGGCTTACAGATCGACTCTCCACCTTTTTCCTTCCGTCCGAATCTCGGGCGGAAAACCGGTAGTAACGCAAGAATCCCTCCCTGCCAAATCATTGGCAGATGCGTCTTCGTAATACCAAAAAAATCTTACTCTTAACAAATTACTTTAACTTTGAGCTACAGCTCTTTGAGTTGTTTGTGCTTGTTGAGTCAAAAACAACGCTGAAGTCGGGTTTCTCCTCTCGTTACGCTCGTAAATCTCCGTTCTGTAAGGCTTTTCCTTGTATCCGTGCCTTGACGGTGTGGTGGGCGCATTCCTATAGTGTGCGCAAGTGGCGGAAAGTGGCACAAAGTGGGTTTTTTGAACGTAAAACGCTAAAATTTGGAGAAACGCACCTGTGTTTCGCGGAGCTAACGCTATCAGTCTCGATGCAAAAGGCCGTCTCGCTATGCCGAGCCGGTATCGTGACGAGCTCATTTCGCGAAGTTCCGGGCAGTTAATCATCACGATTGACGCTGTTGACCCTTGTTTATGTGTTTACCCCCTCGATGAGTGGGAGTTGATTGAAACCAAGTTGCGCGCTCTGCCTTCATTGCGTGAAGAAAACCGCCGCCTCCAGCGTTTGCTGATCGGTAATGCCGTCGACCTTGAGCTCGATGGCAGCGGTCGGTTCCTGGTGCCTCCGCGTTTGCGCGAATACGCCAGGCTCGACAAGCGCGCAATGCTGGTAGGCCAACTGAACAAGTTCCAATTGTGGGACGAAGATGCCTGGGATGCTGTTTCTGCAGCTGACCTGGCTGCTATTCAACAACCGGGCGCCATGCCTGACGAACTGCGTGATTTGATCCTGTGACTATTGATAGCGGCTTTAACCACATCACCGTACTGCTTGACGAAGCCGTTGAGGCTCTCGCCGTACGCGCGGATGGCTGCTATTTGGATGGCACCTTCGGCAGGGGCGGGCACAGTCGGTTGATACTCAGCCAGCTCGGGCCCAACGGTAAACTCCTCGGGTTCGACAAAGACCCTCAAGCGATTGCCACCGGGCAAGCGCTAGCGGCCGAAGACGGCCGCTTTGTCGTTGTGCAGCGCAGCTTTGCCGAGCTGGGCGCCGAAGTCGCCGAGCGCGGCATGGCGGGCAAAGTGGCCGGGGTTTTGCTCGACCTGGGCGTGTCTTCGCCGCAGCTCGATGACCCGGAACGCGGCTTCAGCTTCATGAACGACGGCCCCCTCGACATGCGCATGGACCCCACCCGTGGCGTCAGTGCCGCGCAGTTCATCGCTACGGCGCCCGTTGAAGAAATTGCCCGGGTGTTCAAGGAATACGGTGAGGAACGCTTCGCCGGTCGCATGGCCCGTGCCGTGGTCGAGCGCCGCGAGATCCAGCCGTTCGAGCGCACCGCTGACCTGGCCGAAGTACTGAAGGTCGCCAACCCGGCATGGGAGAAGGGCAAGAACCCGGCTACCCGTGCGTTCCAGGGCTTGCGCATTCACGTCAACAACGAACTGGGTGACCTGGAGGCTGGCCTCGAGGCTGCCCTGGACGCATTGGAAGTGGGTGGTCGCCTGGTGGTGATCAGTTTTCACTCCCTGGAAGACCGCATCGTCAAACTGTTCATGCGTCGTCTGGTCAAGGGCGAGTCCGACAACCTGCCGCGCAATCTGCCGGTGCGTTTCGAAGCCTTTGTGCCGAAAATCAAAATCCATGGCAAAGCGCAGTTCGCCTCCGAAGCCGAACTCAAGGCCAACCCACGTTCCCGCAGCGCCGTCATGCGCGTCGCGGAGAAGTTGCGGTGAGCAAGCTTTTCGCCAAACCCCTGCCGGGCGGCAGCTTCTTTATGTTGCTGCTGTTTATCGGCGTGCTGGTGTCCGCGATTGCGGTGTCCTACAGCGCGCATTGGAACCGCCAGTTGCTCAATACCCTGTACGGGGAGCTGAGCGTGCGTGACAAGGCACAGGCGGAGTGGGGACGTTTGATCCTGGAACAGAGCACCTGGACGGCCCATAGCCGTATCGAAGTGCTGGCTACCGAACAGTTGAAAATGCACATCCCCGGCGCGGCTGACGTGCGCATGGTGGCGCCATGATGAAGCTTGAAGGCGCACTCTACCCATGGCGCTTCCGCCTGATGCTCGGCTTGCTGGCATTGATGGTGGGCGCGATCGTCTGGCGCATCTTCGACCTGCAGGTCGTCGACCGTGACTTCCTGATCGGCCAGGGCGATGCCCGCAGCCTGCGGCATATTCCGATTCCTGCGCATCGCGGCCTGATTACCGACCGCAACGGCGAACCCCTGGCCGTGAGTACCCCGGTGACCACCCTGTGGGCCAACGCCAAGGAGCTGCAGGTTGCCAAGGACAAGTGGCCGGAACTCGCAGCCGCCCTGGGGCAAGACCGCAAGGCGCTGACCGAGCGTCTGGAAGCCCAGGCCAATAAAGAATTCATCTACCTGGTTCGTGGGCTCACCCCTGAGCAGGGTCAGCAAGTGCTCGACCTTAAAGTTCCTGGTGTCTACGGCATCGAGGAATTTCGTCGTTTCTACCCGGCCGGTGAAACTACCGCGCACATGGTTGGTTTTACCGATATCGATGACCATGGCCGCGAAGGTGTCGAGCTGGCCTACGACGAGTGGCTGGCCGGCGTTCCCGGCAAGCGCCAGGTCATCAAGGATCGGCGTGGCAGGCTGATCAAGGACATACAGGTCACCAAGAACGCCAAGGCCGGTAAGCCCTTGGCGTTGTCAATCGACTTGCGCCTGCAATACCTGGCCAACCGCGAACTGCGTAACGCGATCATCGAGAACGGCGCCAAAGCCGGCAGCCTGGTGATCATGGACGTCAAGACCGGCGAGATCCTCGCCATGGTCAACCAGCCGACCTACAACCCGAACAACCGTCGCAACCTGCAGCCGGCGATGATGCGCAACCGCGCGATGATCGATGTGTTCGAGCCGGGCTCGACCATGAAAGCCATCTCCATGAGTGCCGCCCTGGAAACCGGACGCTGGAAGCCCAGTGACAAGGTGGAGGTGTATCCGGGTACGTTGCAGTTGGGCAAATACACCATTCGTGACGTGTCCCGCACCGAGGGGCCGGTGCTGGACCTGACCGGCATCCTGATCAACTCCAGTAACGTGGGCATGAGTAAGGTCGCTTTCGATATCGGCGGCGAAACCATTTATCACCTCGCGCAAAAAATCGGCTTGGGCCAACCCACTGGCCTCGATTTCCCAGGTGAACGCGTCGGCAACCTGCCGAACTATCGCGACTGGAAAAAAGCCGAGACCGCCACGCTGTCTTACGGCTACGGCTTGTCGGTGACCGCGATCCAGCTGGCTCATGCTTTCTCTGTATTGGCCAATAATGGCCGCATGGTTCCGCTGAGCCTGATCCACGTGGACGAAGCGCCGAAAGCCACCCAGGTGATTCCGGAAAAAGTCGCCAAGACCATGCAAGGCATGCTGCAACAAGTGATCGAGGCGCCGCGTGGCGTATTCCGCGCCCAAGTGCCGGCCTATCACGTGGCCGGCAAGTCCGGTACCGCGCGTAAAACCTCGGTGGGCACCAAGGGGTACGCCGAAAATTCCTATCGCTCACTGTTCGCCGGTTTCGGCCCGATGAGCGACCCGCGCTATGCCATCGTCGTGGTCATCGATGAGCCGAGCAAGGCCGGCTACTTCGGTGGCCTGGTGTCGGCGCCGGTGTTCAGCAAAGTGATGTCCGGCACCCTGCGCCTGATGAACATCACGCCGGACAATCTTCCGCCGACCCAGCAGGCGAATGCCACGCCACCGGCCGCTGCGGTCAAAGCCAATGGAGGGCGCGGCTGATGTCTCTTAGCCTGAACAAGATTTTTGCCCATGCCGGCCGCGATCTGCTGATTCGCGAGTTAAGCCTGGACAGCCGTAATGTGCGCGCCGGTGACCTGTTCCTGGCGGTGCCCGGTGGCAAGTTCGATGGCCGTGCACATATTGCCGACGCCCTGCAACGTGGTGCTGCCGCTGTGGCCTATGAAGTGGAAGGCGCCACCGTGCTGCCGATCACCGATGTGCCGTTGATTCCGGTCAAGGCCCTGGCTGCTCAGCTGTCTGACATTGCCGGGCGCTTCTATGGTGAGCCGAGCCGCCACCTCAACCTGGTGGGCGTGACCGGCACCAACGGCAAGACCAGCGTGACTCAGCTGGTTGCCCAGGCGCTGGACCTGCTGGGTCAGCATTGCGGCATCGTCGGTACCTTGGGTACCGGCTTCTATGGCGCGCTGCAAAGCGGCCTGCACACCACGCCGAACCCGATTGCCGTGCAAGCGACCCTGGCCGACCTGAAAAAGGCCGGTGCCAAGGCGGTTGCCATGGAAGTCTCGTCCCATGGTCTCGACCAGGGCCGCGTGACTGCGTTGGCGTTTGACGTGGCGGTGATGACCAACCTGTCCCGCGATCACCTCGATTACCACGGCACGATGCAAGCGTACGCAGCGGCCAAGGCCAAGTTGTTCGCCTGGAACGATCTGAAGTGCCGCGTAGTGAATCTGGATGACGCCTTCGGCCGCGAACTGGCTGCTCAAGACAGCGAAGCGCGGTTGATCAGCTACAGCCTGGAAGATGCGAGTGCCTACCTGTATTGCCGCCAAGCGCAGTTCAGCGACGAGGGCGTGCGCGCCACACTGGTCACGCCGCAGGGCGAGCATCATTTGCGCAGCACGCTGCTGGGGCGTTTCAACCTGAGCAACGTACTGGCGGCGATCGGCGCCTTGCTCGGCCTGGATTACGCGCTCGACGAAATTCTCAAAGTGCTGCCCAAGCTGGAAGGTCCGGCCGGCCGCATGCAGCGCCTGGGTGGCGGTACGCAGCCGCTGGTGGTGGTCGATTACGCCCACACCCCGGATGCACTGGAAAAAGTCCTGCTGGCGCTGCGCCCGCATGCCAAGGGCAAACTGTTGTGCCTGTTCGGCTGCGGCGGCGACCGCGATCGCGGCAAGCGTCCGTTGATGGCCGAAATCGTCGAGCGCCTGGCCGACGGCGTATTGGTGACCGACGACAACCCGCGCAGCGAAGACCCGAGCCGGATTTTCGACGATATCCGCGAAGGCTTCAAAGACGCTGCCAACGTCACTTTCGTGGCCGGTCGCGGCGCAGCCATTGCCCAACTGATCGCCAGCGCCAGCGCCGATGACGTGGTGGTGCTGGCCGGCAAGGGCCATGAGGATTACCAGGAAATCAACGGCGACCGCCATGCCTTCTCCGATCTGGTCGAGGCTGATCATGCCCTGACTGCCTGGGAGGTCGCCCATGCTTAAGTCGATGACATTCAGCGAACTGACACAGGCGTTGTCGGCCCGCGTGCTGTCGAGCGATTGCACATTCGACGGCGTCAGTATCGACAGTCGCAACATCCAGCCAGGCCAGTTGTTCGTCGCACTCGCAGGCCCGCGTTTCGATGGTCACGACTACCTGAACGAAGTCGCCGCCAAAGGCGCCGTGGGTGCCCTGGTACAACGTGAAGTGACCGACGCCACCTTGCCGCAGTTGCTGGTCGCCGATACCCGCCTGGCCCTGGGCCAACTGGGCGCGCTGAACCGTGCCGCTTTCGACAAGCCGGTTGCTGCCATCACCGGTTCCAGCGGCAAGACCACCGTCAAGGAACTGCTGGCTGGCGTGTTGCGCACCCGTGGACCGGTCCTCGCCACCCGTGGCAACCTGAACAACGATTTCGGCGCACCGCTGACCCTGCTCGAACTGGCCCCGGAACACACGGCGGCCGTGATCGAGCTGGGCGCTTCACGCATCGGCGAAATTGCCTACACCGTGGCGCTGACCAAGCCCCACGTCGCGATTATCAACAACGCCGGTACCGCCCACGTCGGCGAATTCGGCGGCCCGGAAAAAATCGTCGAAGCCAAGGGTGAAATCCTCGAAGGTCTCGACGCTTCGGGCACCGCTGTACTGAATCTGGATGACAAGGCTTTCGAAACCTGGCGCGTACGCGCTGCCGGGCGCAAGGTACTGACGTTCGCCGTGCACAACGCTGCGGCCGATTTCCACGCCTCCGATATTACTGTCGATGCGCGCGGTTGCCCTTCCTTTACCTTGCACACGCCGCAAGGCAGTGAGCACGTGCAGTTGAACCTGCTGGGCAACCATAACGTCGCCAACGCCCTGGCCGCCGCCGCTGCCGCCCACGCCCTGGGCGTGTCGCTGTTCGGTATCGCCACAGGCCTGGGCGCCGTGCAGCCGGTCAAGGGCCGCACCGTGGCGCAACTGGCCACTAACGGCATGCGCGTGATCGATGACACCTACAACGCCAACCCGTCTTCCATCAACGCCGCCGTGGACCTGCTCAAGGGTTTCGATGGACGCAAGGTGCTGGTACTTGGCGATATCGGCGAGTTGGGCGACTGGGCTGAACAAGGCCATCGCGAAGTCGGCGCCTATGCCGCCGGCAAAGTCGATGCGCTCTACGCCGTCGGCCCGAACATGGCTCATGCAGTAAACGCCTTCGGCCCCGGCGCGCGGCATTTCGCCAGCCAAGCCGAATTGATCCAGGCGTTGACTGCGGCTGAACACGATAAACACACAACCATTTTGATCAAGGGATCGCGCAGCGCGGTGATGGAAAACGTCGTCGCAGCCTTGTGTGGCTCAAGTACGGAGAAACATTAATGCTGCTGCTGCTGGCTGAGTATTTGCAACAGTTCCACAAAGGCTTCGCGGTCTTTCAGTACCTGACCTTGCGCGGGATCCTGGGTGTGCTGACCGCGCTGTGTTTGTCGCTGTTTTTGGGGCCGTGGATGATCCGCACCCTGCAGAACCTGCAAATTGGTCAATCGGTTCGCAATGACGGCCCGCAGTCGCACCTGTCCAAGTCCGGCACTCCGACCATGGGCGGCGCGTTGATCCTGTCGTCCATCGGTGTCAGTACCTTGCTCTGGGCCGACCTGCACAACCGCTATGTATGGGTGGTGCTGCTGGTGACCCTGCTGTTCGGCGCCATCGGCTGGGTGGATGACTACCGCAAAGTGATCGAGAAGAATTCCAAGGGGCTGCCAAGCCGTTGGAAATACTTCTGGCAGTCGGTCTTCGGCCTGGCGGCGGCGATTTTCCTGTACACCACCGCGCCAAGCGCCGTGGAAACCACCTTGATCATCCCGATGCTCAAGGACGCCAGCATTCCACTGGGCATCGGCTTCGTGGTGCTGACCTATTTCGTCATCGTCGGCTCCAGCAACGCGGTGAACCTGACCGATGGCCTGGACGGCCTGGCGATCATGCCAACGGTGATGGTGGGCGGCGCGCTGGGCATTTTCTGCTACCTGTCGGGTAACGTGAAATTCGCCGAATACCTGCTGATTCCCTATGTACCGGGCGCGGGTGAACTGATCGTGTTCTGCGGCGCGCTGATCGGTGCCGGCCTGGGGTTCCTGTGGTTCAACACCTACCCCGCTCAAGTATTCATGGGCGACGTCGGTGCACTGGCGCTGGGCGCGGCCCTGGGCACTATCGCGGTGATCGTGCGCCAGGAAATCGTGCTGTTCATCATGGGCGGTGTGTTCGTGATGGAAACCCTGTCGGTGGTCATCCAGGTGGCTTCCTTCAAGTTGACCGGGCGCCGCGTCTTTCGCATGGCGCCGATTCACCACCACTTTGAACTCAAGGGCTGGCCCGAGCCACGCGTGATCGTCCGTTTCTGGATCATCACCGTGATTCTGGTACTGGTCGGCCTTGCCACCCTGAAACTGAGGTAGAAACGAGTGTCCCTGATCGCTTCAGACCACTTCCGCATCGTTGTCGGCCTCGGCAAGAGCGGCATGTCCCTGGTTCGCTTCCTGGCGAACCGGGGCACGTCGTTTGCCGTGGCCGATACGCGGGAAAATCCACCGGAGCTGGTCACGCTGCGCCGTGACTACCCGCACGTGGAAGTGCGTTGTGGCGAATTGGATGTCGAATTTCTGTGCCGCGCCGACGAGCTTTACGTAAGCCCAGGCCTGGCCTTGGCGACACCGGCCCTGCAAGCCGCCGCCGCGCGTGGCGTGAAGTTGTCGGGCGACATCGACCTGTTTGCGCGTAACGCCAAGGCACCGATCGTGGCCATCAGTGGTTCCAACGCGAAAAGCACCGTGACCACCCTGGTCGGCGAAATGGCCGCGGCTGCCGGCAAACGTGTGGCGGTGGGCGGTAATCTTGGGGTGCCTGCGCTGGACCTGCTCAGCGACGACGTCGAGCTGTACGTGATGGAGCTGTCGAGCTTCCAGCTGGAAACCACCCACGACCTCGGTGCCGAAGTGGCTACCGTGTTGAACGTCAGCGAAGACCATATGGACCGCTACAGCGGCCTGCCGGCCTATCACCTGGCCAAGCACCGGATTTTCCGTGGCGCCAAGCAAGTGGTGGTCAACCGTCAGGATGCCCTTAGCCGTCCGCTGATGGGCGAGGGCCTGCCGTGCTGGACCTTCGGCCTGAGCAAACCCGATTTCAAGGCGTTCGGTATTCGCGAAGAGAACGGCGAGAAATACCTGGCCTTCGAATTCCAGAACCTGATGCCGGTGCGCGATCTGAAAATCCGTGGCGCCCATAACCAGTCCAATGCCCTGGCCGCCTTGGCGCTCGGCCACGCGGTGGGCCTGCCGTTTGATGCCATGCTCGCCAGCCTGCGCACCTTCGCCGGCCTTGAGCATCGCTGCCAGTGGGTACGCGACCTCGATGGCGTCAGCTACTACAACGATTCCAAGGCCACCAACGTCGGCGCTGCCCTGGCCGCCATCGAAGGCCTCGGTGCCGATATCGACGGCAAGCTGGTGCTGATCGCCGGTGGCGACGGCAAGGGTGCCGACTTCAAGGACCTCAAGGCGCCGGTCGCTGCGCATTGCCGCGCCGTGGTGCTGATGGGCCGCGATGCGGACCTGATCGCCGCCGCCCTGGGCGACGCGGTGCCGCAAGTGCGCGCCACTTCCCTGGATGACGCGATTGCCCAATGCAAAGCCCTGGCCCTGCCGGGCGATGCGGTGCTGCTGTCGCCGGCCTGTGCCAGTTTCGACATGTTCAAGAACTATGAAGAGCGCGGCCAGCTGTTCGCCCGCGCCGTGGAGGCTTTGGCATGAGCCTCAACCTGAAGAACATCATCAAGCCGTACCCGTCGCCGATCATTACCGGGCGCGGCATCGACCTTGATTTCCCAATGCTCGCCGGTTGCCTGGCGCTGCTCGGCCTGGGCCTGGTGATGATCACCTCGGCGTCCTCCGAAGTGGCCGCCGTGCAGTCGGGCAACACCCTGTACATGATGATCCGCCACCTGGTGTACCTGGTGATCGGCCTCGGCGCGTGCATCGTCACCATGATGATCCCGATCGCCACCTGGCAGCGCCTGGGTTGGCTGATGCTGATCGGGGCGTTTGGCTTGCTGATCATGGTGATCCTGCCCGGCATCGGCCGCGAAGTGAACGGTTCGATGCGCTGGATCGGCTTCGGTGCGTTCAACGTGCAGCCGTCGGAAATCGCCAAGGTGTTCGTGGTGATCTACCTGGCCGGCTACCTGGTGCGCCGCCAGAAAGAAGTGCGCGAAAGCTGGATGGGCTTCTTCAAGCCGTTCATCGTGTTGCTGCCCATGGCCGGTCTGCTGCTGATGGAGCCGGACTTCGGTGCCACCGTAGTAATGATGGGTGCCGCCGCAGCGATGCTGTTCCTTGGCGGTGTCGGCCTGTTCCGCTTCACCTTGATGGTGGTGCTGGCGGTCGCGGCCGTGACGATTCTGGTGCAGGCGCAACCCTACCGGATGGCTCGTCTGATCACCTTTACCGACCCGTGGTCCGACCAGTTCGGTTCCGGCTACCAGTTGACCCAGGCGCTGATTGCCTTCGGTCGCGGCGAGTGGCTGGGCGTGGGCCTGGGCAACAGCGTGCAGAAGCAGTTCTACCTGCCGGAAGCCCACACCGACTTCGTGTTCTCGGTACTTGCCGAAGAACTCGGCGTGGTCGGTTCGCTGTGCACCGTCGCACTGTTCGTGTTCGTATGCGTTCGCGGCATGTACATCGGCTTGTGGGCCGAAAAGGCTAAACAGTATTTCGCCGCCTATGTGGCGTACGGCTTGTCGTTCCTGTGGATCGGCCAGTTCCTGATCAACATCGGGGTGAACGTCGGGCTGCTGCCGACCAAGGGCCTGACCTTGCCGTTCCTCAGCTACGGCGGCAGTTCGTTGGTGATTTGCTGTGCCTGTCTTGGCTTGTTGTTGCGCATCGAGTGGGAGAGTCGCACTCACCTGGGCAGCGAAGAGATGGAGTTCAGCGAGAGCGACTTCGCCGAGGAGCCGACCCATGGGCGCTAACGTGCTGATCATGGCGGGCGGCACCGGGGGCCATGTGTTCCCGGCCCTGGCCTGCGCGCGTGAATTCCAGAACCGTGGCTACACCGTGCACTGGCTGGGCACGCCGCGCGGCATCGAGAACGAACTGGTGCCGAATGCCGGTTTGCCGCTGCACCTGATCAACGTCACCGGCTTGCGCGGCAAAAGCAAGTTGTCGCTGCTCAAGGCGCCCTTTGTGCTGCTCAAGGCGGTATGGCAGGCGCGCAAGGTCATCCGTGAGTTGAAGCCTGTCTGCGTGCTCGGGTTTGGTGGCTATGTGACCGGCCCTGGTGGCGTCGCTGCCAGGCTTTCGGGCGTGCCGGTTATCGTGCACGAACAGAACGCGGTCGCCGGGACTGCCAACCGCCTGCTGGTGCCACTGGCGGCGCGTGTATGCGAGGCCTTCCCGAATACCTTCGGCACTTCGAGCAAACTGCGCACCACCGGCAACCCGGTGCGCACCGAACTGTTCATGGGCATCGCCCGTGAAGCACTGGCCGGACGCAAGGCGCACCTGCTGATCATGGGCGGAAGCCTGGGCTCCGAGCCGCTGAACAAACTGCTGCCTGAAGCGCTGGCGCAACTGCCGATGCACGTGCGCCCTGAGGTGTTCCATCAGGCGGGCAAGCAACATGGTGAAGCCACCGCCACGCGCTATCGCCAAGCCGGTGTCGAGGCGAATGTACAGCCCTTCATCAAAGACATGGCCCAAGCCTATGGCTGGGCCGACCTGGTGGTCTGTCGCGCTGGTGCGCTGACCGTCAGTGAACTGGCCGCCGCCGGTCTGCCGTCGTTGCTGGTGCCTTTGCCCCATGCAATCGACGATCACCAGACCCGCAACGCCGAATATTTGGCCGGGGAGGGCGCTGCCTTCCTGCTGCCGCAAAGAACGACTGGCGCCGCCGATTTGGCCGCACGCCTGACCGAGGTTTTGATGCAACCGGAACGACTCAACAGCATGGCGAGCACCGCAAGCCGCCTGGCCAAACCTGACGCAACCCGCACCGTGGTCGATATCTGCCTGGAGGTGGCCCATGGTTGAGAATCAGAAAGCCATGCCGCAACCGGAAATGCGCCGCATCCGTCGCATCCACTTCGTCGGTATCGGCGGCGTGGGCATGTGCGGGATTGCCGAAGTATTGCTGAACCTGGGCTATCAGGTGTCCGGCTCTGACCTTAAAGAGTCGCCGGTTACCGAGCGCCTGAAATCCTTTGGCGCGCAGATCTTCATCGGCCACCGCGCCGAGAACGCTGCCGAGGCTGACGTGCTGGTGGTGTCCAGCGCTGTGAACACCTCCAACCCGGAAGTGGCCACCGCTCTTGAGCGCCGTATTCCAGTGGTGCCGCGTGCCGAGATGCTCGCCGAGCTGATGCGCTATCGCCACGGCATCGCCGTCGCCGGGACCCATGGCAAGACCACCACCACCAGCCTGATCGCCTCGGTGTTCGCCGCCGGTGGCCTGGACCCGACCTTCGTCATCGGTGGCCGCCTGAATGCAGCCGGCACCAATGCCCAGCTCGGCACCAGCCGCTACCTGATCGCCGAAGCCGATGAAAGCGATGCGAGCTTCCTGCACCTGCAACCGCTGGTCGCCGTCGTCACCAACATCGACGAGGACCACATGGCGACCTACGACGGTGACTTCAACAAACTGAAGAAAACCTTCGTCGATTTCCTGCACAACCTGCCGTTCTACGGGTTGGCGGTGGTGTGCCTGGACGACCCGGTGGTGCGCGAGATTCTGCCGCAGGTCAAACGCCCTACCGTGACCTACGGCTTCAGCGAAGACGCCGACGTGCGCGCGATCAATGTGCGTCAGGAAGGCATGCAAACCTTCTTCACTGTGCTGCGCCCCGACCGCGAGCCGCTGGATGTCTCGGTCAACATGCCGGGCAACCACAACGTACTGAATTCGCTGGCGACCATCTGCATCGCCAGCGATGAAGGCGTCAGCGATGAAGCCATCGTCGAAGGCCTGTCGCGCTTTGCCGGTGTCGGCCGACGCTTCCAGGTCTACGGCCAGCTGCCGGTTGAAGGCGGTGACGTGATGCTGGTGGACGACTACGGGCACCACCCGACCGAAGTCGCCGCCGTGATCAAGGCCGTACGCGGTGGCTGGCCGGAGCGCCGCCTGGTGATGGTCTACCAGCCGCACCGTTACAGCCGTACCCGCGACCTGTACGACGACTTCGTCAATGTATTGGCCGATGCCAATGTGCTGCTGCTGATGGAAGTCTACCCGGCCGGCGAAGAGCCGATTCCGGGCGCCGACAGCCGCAAGCTGTGCAACAGCATCCGCCAGCGTGGCCAGTTGGACCCGATCTATATCGAGCGGGGCGTCGACCTGGCCCCTATCGTCAAGCCGCTGCTGCGCGCCGGCGACATCCTGCTGTGCCAGGGTGCCGGCGATATCGGTGGTCTTGCGCCTAAATTGCTGGCCAGCCCGCTGTTTGCGGTTGAGCAGGGGAAGTCGAAATGATCACTGACTACGCCTCCCTGTTCTCCACCATCACGCCTGCCGACTTCGGCCGCGTCGCCGTGCTGTTCGGCGGCAAGAGCGCCGAGCGCGAAGTGTCGCTCAAGTCCGGCAATGCCGTGCTCGAGGCGCTGCAAAGCGCTGGTGTGGACGCATTCGGCATCGACGTGGGCGATGATTTTCTCGCCCGCCTGCAGGCCGAAAAGATCGACCGCGCCTTCATTATTCTCCACGGCCGTGGCGGTGAAGACGGCAGCATGCAGGGCCTGCTCGAGTGCGCCGGCATTCCTTATACCGGCAGTGGCATCCTGGCTTCGGCCCTGGCGATGGACAAGTTGCGCACCAAGCAGGTGTGGCACAGCCTGGGCATTCCGACCCCGCGTCATAGCGTATTGCGCAGCGAAGACGATTGTATTTGCGCAGCCAAGGAACTGGGGCTGCCTTTGATCGTCAAACCAGCCCATGAAGGCTCCAGTATCGGCATGGCCAAAGTGAACTCGGCCGCCGAATTGATCGACGCATGGAAAGCGGCAAGTACCTACGATTCGCAAGTGTTGGTGGAACAGTGGATCCAGGGTCCCGAGTACACCATCGCCACCCTGCGTGGCCAGGTATTGCCGCCCATCGCATTGGGCACGCCCCACACTTTCTACGATTACGACGCCAAGTACGTGGCTTCCGATACCCAGTACCGGATTCCATGCGGCCTTGACGCAACCAGGGAACAGCAATTGATGGACCTCACGGCGCAAGCCTGTGAGGCGCTGGGTATCGCCGGTTGGGCGCGGGCAGACGTGATGCAGGATGACCAAGGGAATTTCTGGTTCCTGGAAGTCAACACTGCACCCGGGATGACCGACCACAGCCTGGTACCTATGGCCGCCCGTGCCGCCGGTCTGGATTTCCAGCAGTTGGTGCTGGCGATCCTGGCCGACAGCATTGAGCCAAGAGGCTAAGCACATGAAAGGCGCATCGCTTCGTCATCAGCCCCCACAAGCACCGAGCCGCAAGCCGGTGCCACGGGGTGCCAGCCGCATGGTGGCCAAAGAGCCGATGTCGGCGCGCCTGCCCAAAGCCAATTTTGGTTTCATCAAGGCGCTGTTCTGGCCGGTGTTGCTGGTGGTGTTGGGCTTCGGCACCTACGAGGGTGCGCAGCGCCTGTTGCCGTATGCCGACCGACCGATCACCAAGATCAGCGTGCAGGGCGACTTGAGCTACATCAGCCAGCAAGCGGTGCAGCAGCGTATCAGCCCGTTCCTGGCGGCTAGCTTCTTTACCATCGACCTGGCCGGCATGCGTGCGGAGCTGGAACAGATGCCGTGGATCGCTCACGCCGAAGTCCGCCGGGTATGGCCGGACCAGGTGACGATCCGCCTGGAGGAACAACTGCCCGTGGCCCGTTGGGGTGATGGTGCGCTGTTGAACAACCAAGGGCAGGCGTTCGCGCCGCGTGAAGTGGCGAACTATGAGCACCTGCCGCAGCTGTTCGGGCCGCAGCGGGCGCAACAGCAAGTGATGCAGCAGTACCAGGCCTTGAGCCAGATGCTGCGGCCACTGGGCTTCTCCATCGCACGCCTGGAATTGCGTGAGCGGGGCAGCTGGTTTCTGACGACCGGGGCAGGCAGTTCCGGCCCGGGCATCGAGTTGTTGCTGGGACGCGACCGCTTGGTGGAAAAGATGCGCCGCTTTATTGCCATCTATGAAAAAACCTTGAAAGAACAGATCACGAACATTGCGAGCGTCGACCTGCGTTACGCCAACGGCCTGGCCGTCGGTTGGCGTGTACCGGCGGCGCCCACGGCAGCACAACCCGCTGTCGCGAAGAATTAAGAAGAGGCAGGACCCATGGCAAACGTGCAAAGCGGCAAAATGATCGTCGGTCTCGATATCGGCACCTCCAAGGTGGTGGCGCTGGTGGGCGAGGTCGGTGAAGACGGCACGATCGAAATCGTCGGTATTGGCACGCATCCGTCCCGGGGCCTGAAGAAGGGCGTGGTGGTGAACATCGAGTCCACCGTGCAATCGATCCAGCGCGCCATTGAAGAAGCGCAGCTGATGGCCGGTTGCCGGATCCACTCGGCGTTCGTCGGCGTGGCCGGCAACCATATCCGCAGCCTGAACTCCCACGGCATCGTGGCGATCCGCGACCGCGAAGTCAGTGCGGCCGACCTTGAGCGCGTCCTTGACGCCGCCCAGGCCGTGGCGATCCCGGCTGACCAGCGCGTTTTGCACACCCTGCCGCAGGATTACGTGATCGATAACCAGGAAGGTGTTCGCGAGCCGCTGGGCATGTCGGGCGTACGTCTGGAAGCCAAGGTCCACGTGGTGACCTGCGCCGTCAACGCCGCACAGAACATTGAAAAATGCGTGCGCCGCTGCGGCCTGGAAATCGACGACATCATTCTCGAGCAATTGGCCTCGGCCTACTCGGTACTGACCGACGACGAAAAAGAACTGGGCGTGTGCCTGGTAGACATCGGCGGCGGTACCACCGACATCGCGATCTTCACCGAGGGTGCGATCCGTCACACCGCCGTGATCCCGATTGCCGGCGACCAGGTCACCAACGACATCGCCATGGCGCTGCGTACACCGACCCAGTACGCCGAAGAAATCAAGATCCGTTACGCCTGCGCCCTGGCCAAGCTGGCCGGTGCCGGTGAGACCATCAAGGTGCCTAGCGTCGGCGACCGTCCACCGCGTGAGCTGTCGCGCCAGGCCCTGGCCGAAGTGGTCGAGCCGCGCTACGACGAGCTGTTCACCCTGATCCAGGCCGAGCTGCGCCGCAGCGGCTACGAAGATTTGATCCCGGCCGGCATCGTGCTGACCGGTGGCACCTCGAAGATGGAAGGCGCGGTCGAACTGGCCGAAGAGATCTTCCACATGCCGGTTCGCCTGGGCGTGCCCCATGGCGTCAAAGGCCTCGGCGACGTGGTGCGCAACCCGATTTATTCCACCGGTGTGGGCTTGCTGTTGTACGGGCTGCAGAAGCAGACCGACGGGATTTCCCTGTCGGGGCCGAGCATCCGTGACAGCTACCGCAGCGATGACGACGCGAAAGCGCCGTTGTTCGAGCGCTTGCAGGCTTGGGTAAAAGGCAATTTCTAAAGATTCAACGTGACACCGCAACACCGTTCCATGCAGTAGGCGAAAAAACTAGAGAAAACGAAAGGAGAGGGAACATGTTTGAACTCGTAGACAACATCCCCGCTAGCCCGGTTATCAAAGTAATCGGTGTCGGCGGTGGCGGCGGCAACGCTGTCAACCATATGGTCAAGAGCAACATTGAAGGCGTTGAATTCATCTGCGCCAACACTGATGCCCAGGCGCTGAAAAGCATCGGCGCGCGGACCATCCTGCAATTGGGCACAGCCGTGACCAAGGGCCTCGGCGCAGGCGCCAATCCGGAAGTCGGCCGTCAAGCCGCCCTGGAAGACCGCGAGCGCATTGCCGAAGTGCTGCAAGGCACCAACATGGTGTTCATCACCACTGGCATGGGCGGCGGTACCGGTACCGGTGCAGCGCCGATCATTGCCGAAGTGGCCAAGGAAATGGGAATTCTGACTGTCGCTGTGGTGACTCGTCCATTCCCGTTCGAAGGCCGCAAGCGTATGCAGATCGCCGACGAAGGTATCCGTCTGCTGTCTGAAAGCGTCGACTCGTTGATCACCATTCCCAACGAGAAACTGCTGACCATCCTGGGCAAGGACGCCAGCCTGCTGTCCGCGTTCGCCAAGGCTGACGATGTACTGGCCGGTGCCGTTCGCGGTATCTCCGACATCATCAAGCGTCCAGGCATGATCAACGTCGACTTTGCCGACGTGCGTACTGTCATGAGCGAAATGGGCATGGCGATGATGGGCACTGGCTGCGCCAGCGGTCCGAACCGCGCACGCGAAGCCACCGAAGCGGCCATCCGCAACCCGTTGCTCGAAGACGTGAACCTGCAAGGCGCACGCGGCATCCTGGTGAATATCACCGCCGGTCCCGACCTGTCCCTGGGTGAGTACTCCGACGTGGGTAGCATCATCGAAGCCTTCGCGTCCGAGCACGCCATGGTCAAGGTCGGTACCGTTATCGATCCGGACATGCGCGACGAACTGCACGTGACCGTGGTTGCGACCGGACTGGGTGCCAAGATCGAGAAGCCTGTGAAGGTCATCGACAACACCCTGCACAACAGCCAGGCCAGCCAGGCAGCCGCCGCTCCAGCCCCTGCTCGTCAGGAACTGCCGTCGGTGAACTACCGTGACCTGGACCGTCCGACCGTGATGCGCAACCAGGCTCAGGCCGGTGCTGCGGCGTCCCGTAGCCCGAATCCGCAAGACGATCTGGACTACCTGGACATTCCGGCATTCCTGCGTCGTCAGGCCGATTAATGGAATGTATCAGGGCTATGAAGGTGATTGGTGTTCAGCAAAGGTCTGGTCTGCTATTATCGCCAGCCTTTGTTGATACCAGTTCGCAATTTGCGCTGAAGCGGTCCAAGCCATGATTAAACAACGCACCCTGAAGAATATTATTCGTGCCACAGGTGTAGGTCTGCACTCCGGGGAAAAGGTCTACCTGACCCTCAAGCCTGCACCTGTCGACACCGGCATCGTGTTTGTGCGTGCCGACCTGGACCCTGTGGTGCAGATTCCTGCTCGCGCGGAAAACGTTGGCGAAACCACCATGTCGACCACATTGGTCAACGGTGACGTCAAAGTGGACACGGTGGAGCACTTGCTCTCGGCCATGGCCGGTTTGGGCATCGATAACGCCTACGTCGAGCTCTCCGCGTCCGAAGTCCCGATCATGGATGGCAGCGCTGGACCCTTCGTATTCCTGATTCAATCTGCCGGCCTGGAAGAACAGGACGCAGCCAAGAAGTTCATTCGCATTCTGCGGGAAGTGACAGTAGAAGACGGCGACAAGCGCGCCACCTTCGTCCCGTTCGAAGGCTTTAAAGTGAGCTTTGAGATCGATTTCGATCACCCGGTATTCCGTGACCGCACCCAAAGTGCAAGCGTGGATTTTTCCAGCACTTCGTTCGTAAAAGAAGTCAGCCGCGCCCGTACTTTTGGTTTCATGAGTGACATCGAGTACCTGCGCAAGCACAACCTCGCACTCGGCGGCAGCGTTGAAAACGCCATTGTGGTCGACGCGGATGGTGTACTGAACGAAGACGGCCTTCGCTACGAAGACGAATTCGTGAAGCACAAGATCCTCGATGCAATCGGTGACCTCTACCTGCTGGGCAATAGCCTGATAGGCGAGTTCAAAGGCTTCAAGTCGGGCCACGCCCTTAACAACCAGCTGCTGCGCAAGTTGATTGAGCAGACAGACGCTTGGGAAGTCGTGACCTTCGAAGATGCCAGCACCGCACCGATCTCTTACATGCGTCCCGTTGCGGCGGTGTAAGTAACAACTCTCTTCTTTAGTTTTTAAAGGCTGCCTTCGGGTGGCCTTTTTTTATGCCTCGGCGTTGATCGTCCGATTGCGGCCACTGTGCTTGGCCTCATACAACGCCTGGTCGGCCCTGAGCAGCAAGTCCTCAAGAGACAGACCGCTGCGTTTTTCCCACGTACTCATGCCGATGCTCACGGTGATCGGCTCCTCGTCCCCTGCCGGCCGCGGCAAGTGCTGAACACCACTGCGGATATGCTCGGCGATCACCCACGCGCCCTTGGCATCCGTATTGGGCAGCACCACCGCGAATTCTTCTCCGCCGTAACGTGCGGCCAGGTCGGCCGGGCGGCGGATATTGCTGTCGATCACTTGCGCCACCGTACGCAGCGCATCATCTCCGCCCTGATGGCCATGGCGGTCGTTGAAGGCCTTGAAGTGGTCCACGTCAATCATCAATACCGTCAGCGGCTCGGTTGAGCGTTGGGCGCGGTCCCATTCCAGGCGCAGGCGCTCATCAAGGGTGCGGCGGTTGGCCAGGCCGGTGAGGGCGTCGGTGCCTGCCAGTTCTGACAGCACCTGCTCGGCGCGGTGGCGCCGTCGCAGTTCCATGCACAGCGCCCAGGTCAGCCACAACAGGCCAGTGCATAACACCCCTGTGGCTACGCTGACCAGCCACGCCGCCCGTCGCCATGGCGCGAAGACGTCATCGCTGGCCAGGGCCACCGCGACGATCAGCGGCAAGTCGCCCACATTCGAGAAACTGTAGAGCCGAGGCTGGTGATCGACGCTGGAAACACTGTGGAAACTGCCGTCCCGCTCGCGCAGCATGCGTGCCACATTGGGCCGCTGGCTCAGGTCCTTGTTGATGATATCCACTTCCAGCAACGGCTCTTGCGCCAGCAGGATGCCCTGGTGGTTGAGCAGGTTGATGGTGCTGTTGCTGCCGATATTCAGGCTGCTGAAGAGATGGTGGAAGTACGACAGACGCATGGAGGCGACAGCCACCCCATGGAAGCCCCCGTCCGGTGATGAAACGCGGCGGCTGAACGCAATGCGCCACGGGTCATCGCATTCACAACGGGCCGTGAACGGGCGACTGATATACAGCCCGATGTCGGGATGGTCACGATGAACCTGGAAATAGTCCCGGTCGGCGAAGTTGCCGGTCTTGGGCGTGAGCAGGGACGAGTCGGCGATCACCTCGCCGCTTGCGTCCAGCAGCAAGATATCGCCCTTGTACGGCGCTGCGGCGGAACGGTCGAACAGCACCAGATGCCGGATGCTTGGGGATACGCCCTGCAGGTCAGGGCGCTCGGTCGCGGCGATCAGGCCTTTGAGGGCCGTGTCATAGAGTTCGACGTTGCGTAGCACGTCGGCGTCAATCAACTGAGTGATGGTATTGGCAGTGCGCTTGGCCGTCTGCAAGGTGTTGGCGTGCTCACGAATCAACAGTGCGGTGACGATCCCCACGATCAGCAATACGGTGAGGGTGCTGCCTAGAATCAGCAAGCGTTCCGGGCGGCGGGTAGGGCGGGTAAGGCTTGAACTCATCGTGCGTACTTCTGCTCTGAGGATGCCTTTAGCGTAGTAGCAACTTTGGAAGATGCGCAGAACCAGAAATGTGGGAGGGAGCTTGCTCCCGATGGCGGCGAATCAGTCAAAGTGTTATCGACTGACACTCCGCTATCGGGGGCAAGCCCCCCTCCCACATTGGATTTTCATTGTCAGAGGTCAGAACACGTTGATCGGGTAATCCACGATCACGCGGTATTCATCCACATCCCGATCCACCGCCGAGTAGCCATTGCCACCGCGGTTGGTCGCCCATTGCAGGCGTACCGCCAGGTCTTTGGCCTTGCCGCCTTGCACCACGTATTTCACGTCGATATCCCGCTCCCAGTGTTTGGCGTTCTTGCCGTCGGTGCTGTACCAGTTGCTGTAGCCGCGGCTGTTCGGGTCGACGCGGGTCAAGTCGGTCTTGCCGCTGATATACGACACGGCGGAAGTCAGGCCGGGCAGGCCCAGGCCGGCGAAATCATAGGCGTACTTGAGCTTCCACGAACGCTCGTTGGGGCCGTTGAAGTCCGAGTACTGCTGGGAGTTGTCCAGGTACACGCTGTCGCCCTGGGTAATGTAGTCGAACGGCGTGTTGCCGTTGACCCGCTGGTAAGCAGCGGTGACGCTGTGGTTGCCCATGCCCAGGGTGAGATGCAGGCTGTAGGTGTTGTTGTCGATATCGCCCAGCAGTGCCTGGCCAGTGTCCTGGGTGTGGTAGTAATGCAGTCCGGGGGTCAGGCTGACCAGATCGTTCAGGGCATAGGTGTACTCGAGGTCGTAGTAGTACTGGTGCCACACGTCCTTGAGTTCGGAGGCGTACAGGTTGCTGGTCAGCCCGGCAATACCACTGAACGAAACGCCCGCCCAGTCCAGGTGCTGGCTGTCGGCATTGGCCGGCAATGTGCCGTAGCTGGTGCCGATGCGCTGGTGGCCGCTCTGGTTGTAGAGCTTGGTGAAGCTGGCCTGGCCGCCTTCGAACATCCAGCCATCGAGGCTGTGGTTGGTCAGGCTCACGCCGCGAAACGTCTGGGGCAGCATGCGGGTCATGCCGCCGGCGATCACCGGGTTGTTGAGGAACAGGTCGCCGGCTTTCAATTCGGTATCGAACGCACGCATTTTCAGGGTGCCGCCAGCGGTAGAGAACGCGCCGGGCGCCTTGCCGTTGCCGCTGCCGTAAGGAAGGATGCTGGAACCGTCGGTGCCACCGCCGCCGTCGAGCTTGAGGCCGAGCATGGCGTTGAGGTCCAGGCCGAAACCGACGGTGCCTGGGGTGTAGCCGGATTCGAAGGTGCCGATAAAGCCCTGGCCCCATTCCTTGCTGTCATCGGTGTGAATGTCGCGACGGTCGCGATTCATGTAGTAGTTGCGGGTGTCGACCTTGAGGTGCGAGCCCTCGACAAAACCTTCTTCGGGTGAGGTGTCTGCCGCGTGGGCATGAGGGATGATCGTTGCTGCGATTGCGAGGAATAACGGGGTGAACGTCAGCGAGTTCTTCACCGGTTGGAGCTCCTTGGGTCAATCATGAACGGCCAATGTCGTGGGGTGTGCCTGGCCTTTTTCTACGGCAAAAAAAAGCCGCTGAAGTCAGCGGCTTTAAGACAGATTCCCAGTGTAGAGCCCTGGAAATAAGTCGAGGGAAATTCGGGTGAGCGGGTTAGCTGCCTTTGCCGTCGCGCTCATCGGTGCGTCAAAGTAACGCAGGCGAGCGGTGCGATATAGAGTGTAACAAGATAATGACTGTTGCCCAAACCGCAACAGTGAGCATGCGGTGATACATATTGTGGGAGGGGGCAAGCCCCCTCCCACATTTTGACCGAGGCGTGCTCAGATGGGCAGGGTGATGCCGAAGGTATTGCCGCCGCCTTCGCTGCGCACGAACACATCCCCGCCGTGCATCAGGGCAATCGCCTTGACGATGGCCAGCCCTAGTCCGTGATTGGCCCCGCTGTTGCTGCGCGACGCATCCACGCGATAGAAGCGTTCGAACAGTCGAGGCAGGTGCTCGCTGGCAATCACCTCGCCTGGGTTGGTTACCCCGATCGCTACCTGATGCTCCAGTACATCAATGTTCACTTCGATGACCTGCCCCGGCGCCGTGTGCTGCACCGCGTTGCTCAACAGGTTGATCAGTGCGCGGCGCAGGTGGGCTTTTTCGATGTGTACCTGGGCGTCACCGTGCACCCGTACCTGAACCTGGGCGTCTTCGAGGATAAAGTCCAGATAGTCGAGGGTGGTGGCGACTTCGTCAGCCAGGGAGCTTTCAGTCAGTTTGGTGGCCTTGCTGCCCTGGTCGGCACTGGCGAGGAACAGCATGTCGTTGATGATCGAACGCAGCCGTTCCAGCTCTTCCAGGTTCGACTGCAGCACTTCGAAATAATGCTCGGCCGAACGCCCGCGGGTCAGCGCGACCTGGGTCTGGCCGATCAGGTTGGTCAGCGGCGAGCGCAGTTCATGGGCCACGTCGGCATTGAAGGATTCGAGGCGCGAGTAGGCGTGTTCGACGCGGTCGAGGGTGGCGTTGAACGAGTTGACGAACTGGCTCAGTTCCGGCGGCAGCGGCGACAGTTGCAAGCGCCCGGAGAGCTTCGGTGGTGCCAGTTTCTGGGCTTCGTCCGAGAGTTTTTCCAGTGGCTTGAGGCCGATGCGCGACACCCAGAAACCCAGCAACGAGGCCATGACCACACCGACCAGCGCCAGGCTGATCAGTGCCACCAGCAGATGGTGCTGGGTGGCGCGGAAATTCTCGGTGTCGATGGCGATCATGAAGCGCAGCGGCGGGCGTTGGTCCTTGGCGGCAAACTGGCTCACCAACACCTTGAACGGGTAATCGTGGCCGGGCAGGTGCAGGTCGCGTTTACCGGTGGGGCCCTGGGCAAAGGCGCGGATCTGCGCGTCCGGTTCACCGTATTCGTAGCTCGGGTCGCTGCTGACCACCCAGAAGCGAATGCGCTTGTCCTCTTCCCCCAGCAGCTTGAGCTTGGCCTTGATCTTGACCCAATGCTCCGGCGTGCCGAAGCGGTTCACCGAGGATTCGAGCACGCTGTAGCGCGCATCCAGCTCCGCCCCCGGCAACAGGCCCAGGCCGCGATCCACCTGCTGATACAGCGCGCCGCCGATCAGCACGAAGATCACCAGCGCCACCAGGGTGAACATGCCGCTCAGGCGCAGGGCGATGGAGTTAGCGACCACTTTGGTTTTCCACCATGCGGTTCTCCAGCACATAGCCCATGCCACGGATGGTGTGCAGCAGTTTGTGCTCGAACGGCCCGTCGAGTTTGGCGCGCAGGCGCTTGATCGCGACTTCGACCACGTTGGCGTCGCTGTCGAAATTGATGTCCCAGACCATCTCGGCTATTGCCGTCTTGGACAGGATCTCACCCTGGCGCCGCGCCAAGACGCTGAGCAACGAGAACTCCTTGGCGGTCAGGTCCAGGCGCACGCCGTTGCGACTGGCCTTGCGGCTGATCAGGTCGATCCACAAGTCGGCAACCGTGACCTGCACCGGCTCATGGCCGCCGCTGCGCCGGGTCAGCGCTTGCAGGCGTGCCACCAGCTCCAGGAACGAAAACGGCTTGCCCAGGTAGTCGTCGGCGCCTTCACGCAGGCCGCGAATGCGGTCTTCCACGCGTTCGCGGGCGGTGAGCATGATCACCGGCGTCTGTTTGCGTGCGCGCAATGCACGCAACACGCCAAAACCATCGAGCGCCGGCAGCATCACGTCGAGCACGATCACCGCGTAATCGTTCTCCAGCGCCAGGTGCAAACCCTCGACGCCTTCGCGCGCAACGTCGACGGTGTAGCCTTGCTCCGTCAGGCCGCGGTGCAGGTAGTCCGCGGTTTTTTCTTCATCTTCAATAATCAGGACTCGCATGAGCCTTTTGCTCCTGGGCGGGGCCTTGGCCTCAGTGTGGGGTCGCCAGCGGGAGCGCTGGTGTGGGCCGATGGAAAAACTTTTCAAGGTACAAGTATATGACCGGCGTGGTGAACAGCGTCAGCGCCTGGCTCACCAGCAAGCCGCCGACCACCGCGATGCCCAATGGCTGGCGCAGCTCCGCGCCGGGGCCTGAACCGAGCATCAAGGGCACCGCGCCCAGCAGGGCGGCGAGGGTGGTCATGATGATCGGCCGGAACCGCGTCACACAGGCCTCGTAGATCGCTTCCTCAGGCGCCAGGCCGCGTACGCGTTGGGCCTCCAGGGCGAAGTCGATCATCAGGATGCCGTTTTTCTTGACGATACCAATCAGCAGCACCAGGCCGATGAGCGCCATGATCGAAAAATCCTGCCCCAACAGCCACAGCATGATCAGCGCACCCAGGCCCGCCGAGGGCAAGGTGGAAATGATCGTCAGCGGGTGCACGAAGCTCTCGTACAGCACGCCCAGGATGATATAGACCGCGACCAGTGCCGCGAGGATCAGCCAGGGCTGGCTGGCCAGCGAACTCTGGAACGCCTGCGCCGCGCCCTGGAAATTGCCGATGATGGTACTGGGCATGCCAATCTCGTTCTTGGCCTGGTTGAGCATGATCACTGCATCCCCCAGCGCCACGCCGGGGGCCAGGTTGAACGACAGGTTGGCGGCGGGGAACATGCCGTCATGGCTGATGGACAACGGCCCCACACTGGGCGGGTCGACCCTGGCCAGCGCCGACAGCGGCACCATCTCGTTGGTCAGCGGCGAGCGCAGGTAGAAATAGTTCAGGCTCTCCGCCTTGCCGCGCTGTTGGCGGTCCAGCTCCAGCACCACTTGGTACTGGTTGATCTCGGTCTGATACTCGTTGATCTGGCGCTGGCCAAAGGCGTCATAGAGGGCCTGGTCGACGTCGGTGGCGGTCAGGCCGAAACGTGCGGCGGCCTGGCGGTCGATGCTGATGTGGGTGATGCTGCCGCCCAGTTGCAGGTCGTTGGACAGGTCGCGGAACGCCGGGTTGCCGCGCAGTTTTTCGGTGAGGCGCTGGGTCCAGGTGTTCAGCGTCGGGCCGTCGTTGCTCTTGAGCACATACTGGTACTGGGCGCGGCTGGGGCCGGAGCTCAAGTTGATGTCCTGGCCGGCGCGCAGGTACAACACGATGCCTGGCACCTTCGCCAGTTGCGGGCGGATGCGGTCGATGAACTGGCTGGCGGAAACGTCGCGGTCAGCGCGGTCTTTCAGGGCAATCCAGAAGCGGCCGTTGGCGATGGTCTGGTTGCTGCCGGTGACACCCACGGAGTGGGAGAAGGCTTGCACCGCCGGGTCGGCCTTGACGATGTCGGCCAGTGCCTTGTGCTTGGCGACCATGTCCGGGTACGACACATCGGCCGCCGCCTCGCTGGTGCCGAGCACAAAGCCGGTGTCCTGCACCGGGAAAAATCCCTTGGGGATAAAGACGTAGCCGACCACGGCCAGGGCCAGGGTCACCACGAAGATCGCCGCCATGGTGCGTTGATGGGCCAGGGCACGCCGCAGGTTGCGCGCATAACCGGCCAGCAGGCGCTCGCTGAAGGTGGGTTTGGCGTGGGCGTGATGGGTCGGCGCACGCATGAACAGCGCGGCGAGGGTGGGCGCCAGGGTCAGCGAGACCACCACCGAAATCAGGATGGTCGAGGTGGCCGTCAGCGCAAATTCCTTGAACAGCCGCCCGACCACGCCGCCCATGAACAGCAGCGGAATAAATGCCGCCACCAGCGAGAAGCTGATGGATACCACGGTAAAGCCGATTTCACCCGAGCCCTTGATCGCCGCTTCGCGCTTGCCCAGGCCCGCCTCCAGGTGACGGTGAATGTTCTCCACCACCACAATCGCATCGTCCACCACAAAGCCCACGGCAATCACGATGGCCACCAGGGTCAGGTTGTTCAAGCTGAAGCCCATCACATACATCAGCGCGAAACTGGCCACCAGCGATACGCCGAGCACGGCAGACACAATCAGCGTCGCCGACAGTTGGCGCAGGAACAACGCCATCACCGCCACCACCAGCAGGATGGCGATCAGCAGGGTCATTTCCACTTCATGCAGTGAGGCGCGGATGGTCTTGGTGCGGTCGGTCAATACGCTGACCTGCACCGTGGCCGGCAGCATGGCTTCCAGGCGCGGCAGTGCTTGCTGGATGCGGTCGACCGTGTCGACGATGTTCGCCCCCGGCTGGCGCGAAATCACCAGGTTGACCCCCGGTGTATCGCCGGACCAGGCCTGTACGTAGGCGTTTTCCGAACCGTTGATGACCTTGGCGATATCGCGCAGCTGCACCGGCGCGCCGTTCTTGTAGGACACGATCAACTGGCCGTATTCGTCGGGGTGAAACAATTGATCGTTGGTCGCCAGGGTCGACACGCTGTTGGCGCCGTAGATCGCGCCTTTGGCCAGGTTCAGGCTTGACTGCTGGATGGCCAGGCGAATGTCCGCCAGCGTCAGGCCGACCGCCGCGAGTTTGTCGGGGGAGGCCTGCACGCGAATCGCCGGGCGCTGCTGGCCGGTGATGTTGATCTGGCCGACGCCGTCGATCTGGCTGATCTGGCGCGCCAGCAAGGTTTCCACGTAGTCGCTCAGTTCGGTGCTCGGCATGCTGTCGGAGCTGACGCTGAGGATCAGTACCGGGCTGTCGGCCGGGTTGACCTTCTTCCAGGTCGGTAGGCTTGGCATATCGCTGGGCAGCTTGCCCGATGCGGTGTTGATCGCGGCCTGGACTTCCTGGGCGGCGGTGTCGATGCTTTTGTCCAGGGTGAACTGCAGGGTCAAGAGGCTTGAGCCCAGGGCGCTGCTGGAGGTCATCTGGGTCATGCCGGGGATGGCGCTGAATTGCACTTCAAGCGGAGTCGCCACCGACGAGGCCATGGTGTCCGGGCTGGCGCCGGGCAGCTGGGCGGTGACCTGGATCGTCGGAAATTCCGCTTCCGGCAGTGGCGCCACGGCCAGGCGCGGGAAGGCAATGATCCCCAGCAGCACCAGCGCAAAGGTCAGCAGCAGGGTGGCGACCGGGTGATCGACACACCAGGCCGAGGGCGAGCGGCTGCCGCTCATGGCTGCACCTTGGCGTCAGCGGTCTGGATCACTTGCGGCGGTTCCTTGAGCACCTCCACCTGGGCGCCGGCCTTGAGCCGCGACTGGCCATCGCTGACCAGCAGGTCCCCGGCCTGCACGCCCTTGATGATGTTCACCGCGCTGTTCTGGTAGGTGACCTGCACGGGCACCACTTCCACCTTGTCACCGTTCAACCGGTACACGAAATGCGAGTCCAGGCCACGCTGCACCACCGTCGGCGGCACCACCAGAGCGTTCTTGTCGATGGCGGTCTGGATCTTGATGGTCACCAGCTGTCCCGGCCACAGCTTCTGCGCGCTGTTCGGGAACTCGGCCTTGGCGCGCAGGGTGCCGGTGGTGGAGCTGATCTGGTTGTCGATCAGGCTCAAGTGGCCCTCAGCCAACAGGTCGCCGGTCTGGCCGTCGGTATCGGCCCCGAGGTAGGCATCGACGCTGGCTCTGTCGGGGGCGGCGATCAGGCCCTGCAGGGTCGGCAGCATTTGCTGGGGCAGGGAGAACTCAACGGCGATCGGGTCGATCTGGGTGACGGAGAACAACCCTTGGGTATCGCTCATGCGCAGGAAGTTGCCTTCATCCACCGTGCGAATGCCGACGCGCCCACTGACGGGAGAGCGAATCTGAGTATAGGAAAGTTGCACCAGAGCCGAATCAATCGCGGCCTGGTTACCCTGCACGGTGGCCTTGAGTTGGTTCACCAGTGCCTGCTGCTGATCGTAGGTCTGCTTCGACACGCCGTCGTCGACACTCAGTTCCTTGTAGCGCTTGAGGTTGATCAGCGCCACTTGCAGCTGCGCCTGGCTCTCCCCCAGTTGCGCCCTGGCCTGGTCGAGACTGGCGCGGATCGAGCGGTCATCGATGCTTGCCAGCAGGTCGCCGGCCTTCACCTGCTGGCCCTCCTTGACCCGCAGCTGCGTGAGGATGCCGTCGATCTGCGGGCGGATTACCACGCTGTGCAATGACAACACTGAACCAATGCCGCTGACGAACCGCGGAACATCCTGTTGCGCAACGCTCACCACGCGTACCGGAATCGCACTGGGTGCCGCCAGCCTGGCCTTGGCGGGTCGGGTCAAGGTCCAGGCGGCGATTGCCAGAACCAGGAGGGCGCCCACCAGCAGGGCCGTGTTTCGTTTTATGTGCATAGGAGGAGCGCCGGAGGTGCAGCTGCAAGCCGCAAGCTGCAAGTTTGTGTGAGTGCCTTATAACCCGATAAGCCGGTCAGTACGGTGACTGCAAACTGACAGCAGCGACAGCTGAGCGATTTTACCGTGCGGCGTGAAGCTTACCGCTGAAAGCTCCGGCCCCGTATACTCACGGCTTTACACCCTTTGCTGTGCCGGAGCACTTATGACTTCCCCGATCCAACCCCCCGTTGACGCGGCCGACTCCGTCGATTCGGTCGATGCCGACGGCGTAGAAAAAGCCGAAATCCCGGCGTTCAAGTTTCCCTTCAAGCCAGGTGAGCTGGCCGGGGCCAAGCAAGCTGCCCAGCCTTGGTACAAAGGCGGCGCCAAGAATGGCCACACCAAAACGCCAGGCATGGCGCCGCCGGGTACGCGCCGTTCAATGGGTAAACGTTGAGAGTAAGACTCAGGCGCACCGTATAGGCTGTTGCCTACAACGTGCGTCGATATTTCTGCTTGTAGGTCCGCGACCGTTTCTTGAAAGCTTGCCCAGCATCGCCGCGCCCTGATCATCCGTATCGGGACATGGCGACGCCGCTCTCTTCGGAAAAGGACGTTTCCCGTGGCCCTGATACATCTCTGTGTGGCACTTGCCCTCTTGCTGTCCGTGGAGGCCTTGGCCGCACCCGAGCCGCCGCGACGCGAAATTCGCTTCGCTGTTGCCGCGCATTTCCCGCCCTTTCAAAGCCGCAATCGACAAGGGCAATTGGTGGGGCTCAATATCGAACTGGGTACCGCCCTGTGCGTGCAGCTCAATGTGCATTGCACCTGGGTCGACCAGGTCGTCATGGAAAACTTCCCCGCCCTCGACGCCAGGCAATTTGACGCGATCATGGGGATGGCTCCTACCTTGAGTCGGCAGCAGTGGGTCAATTTCAGCGATGACCTCTACCCAATCACCACTCGGCTGGTGGCACGCAAAACTTCCGGCTTGAGCCCCGACCGGCGCTCACTCAAAGGCAAGCGGGTCGGGGTTCTGGTCAGGAGCAACCGCGAAGCCTTTGCCCTGTCGCAGTGGGCGCCGGCGGGCGTGATCATCGAGAGCTACTGGCTCAATGACCAACTGGTGCGCAGCCTGGTGGCGGGCGAGATCGATGCGACGCTGCAGGGCGCGGTGGAAATCCGCGAGGCATTGCTCGATACGCCTGAAGGGATGGCTTTCGACTTCCTGGGCCCCCCGGTGTCGTCTGACCTATTGGGCAACAGCGTCGCGATCGCACTGCGCAAAACCGATACCTTGTTGCGCGCTGAACTCAACCATGCCCTTGAAGAGCTCAAGCAAAACGGCGAATACCAGCGCATCCTCCAGCCCTACCGCCTCGACACGACCCCGATCAACCCCCCGAATCTCAAGCCGCCCGCAACGGGATAAACGCGTAGTTGGCCGGCACCTCGGTGGCAATCTGCGCGCCGGCATCCAGCAGTTGTTCGGCAATGTCCATCCCCGAGACATGAAACACCCACTCATTGGCCGTGATGGGCTGGGTGGTTGCCAGCGTAATGGCTTGGGTAAACGCCTGCATGTCCGGCAGGTACGCCGTGAAGCCGTCGCCCTTGAGCGCTGTGGTACGGATCCCCAACAAGGCACACACGGCCTCTTTGGTCTGCACATCGTCACGGTCGGCCTGGCGTGAACGGCGAATCAATTCAGCCAGTTCAGCATCCATCAGCTCGCCGCCGACAATCAACGCCGGCCCCTGTTCCCACGATTCTGGCGGGCATTCCTTGGCGCTCGGGTTCAGCGGAATGTGCGGATTGATCTCCATCGGATAGATCCGACACACCAGCGGGCGTCGTTCGTAGATGCTGCAGCGATTGTCATCGTCAAGATTCCGACAGCGTCCGGCGTTGTAGGCGGCGAAGGTGATTGCCACCCATGCCTGGGTGTCGCCGCTGGGCACCACCACTGAACGGCGTTCGGCATGTTCGCGCTGCTGCTGGGGCAAACCCAGGCCGCTGGCGAGGAAACCTTCAACCAGAACAATCACATTGCCGCCGTCCGCCGCCCAGTGTCGGGCTTCGTCGAGGGTCAGGGGCACGTGGTGATCGGAGCAGCATTTGCCGCAACCTACGCAGGAAAAGTGAGTGTTCATGGCGGATCTTTTACCAGGCAAGGTCAGAGGGCAGGCTGAGCAGTGACGGGTTTTTACCTCTATTCACTGCCTGGGCTCTCTGAAAGCAAGTTATGCGCCAGTGAAGGTCAGTCCTCGGCTAGCACGTCGCGTAGGACGAATCGCATGCCTGTGCTTTCATACAGCTGCCGAGCGCGCAGATTAGTTTCCCGCACCTTGAGATCCACATAAGGTTCGCCGCGCTGTTTGAATATGTGGAAGGCATGAAGCAACAACGCTCGGCCAAGCCCCTGGCCCTGGGCGCAGGGATGTACCGACAGGTTCCTGATAAAGGCACTGGTCCAGCAGTGGGCCACGCCGAGAATGCCGTCGGCGTTACTGGCCACCAGGCATAGCATGGGGTCGAACTCGGCATCGGTAACGAATTGCCGGCGCCATTGCTCAAGGCTCGCGACACGGCCACCGCCCTGATCCTGGGTCATGCGCAACACCGCGTGAATCGCCGGGGCCAGTTCATCGCGGTAGTGATCCAGCTGCGTATTGGCCGGCCACTGCGGTGCGGGCAGGCTGCCGGTAAGGTCGCGTCGCAGCAGCTGGAAATACTCAGCCAAGGTTCACAAACCCTGTTGCGCCACGGTTTGCGCCGCCACCACCAGGCACTTGGTCAGCTCGGGAGATGAAAACTTGGTCAGCACCGCATCGGCACCGGCCAGGCGCGCTTTTTCACTGTTCATCGCACTGTCCAGGGAGGTGTGCAGTAGCACGTAGAGCTGTTGGAAGTCGGGGGTTTCGCGCAAGGTGCGGGTGAGGGCATAGCCGTCCATCTCGGACATTTCGATGTCTGACACCACCACATTGATTTGCTCGCCGGTGCCTTGCAGCTCCAGCAGCACATCGATCGCCTCTTTGGCGCTGCGCGCGGTGTGACAGGTCAGGCCGAGGTTGCGCAGGGTGTGCACCGATTGCTGCAGCGCCACCTGGCTGTCGTCGACCACCAGGATACGGGCATGGCCGAGCACCTCGGCCTCTTCCATGGTCAGGTCGGTCGGTGCGGCTTCTATCGGCGCCGGGGCGATGCCATGGATGACTTTCTCGATATCCAGCACCTGCACCAGGCCACCTTCCACCTGGGTCACCCCGGTGATAAATGCGCGATTGCCGCCGGAGCCATAGGGCGGTGGGCGGATATCGGTGGTCAGGCAATGCACGATCTTGCTCACCGCCTGCACATGCAGGCCCTGCTTGGAACGGCTGATATCGGTGACGATCAGGCAACCGCCGTCCGGGTCCTGCAACGGCATCTCGCCCAGGGCGCGGCTGAGGTCGATCACGGCCAGCGAGTTACCGCGCAAGGTGGCAATGCCTTTGACGTGGGGGTGCGACTCCGGCAGTTTGGTCAGCGGAGGGCAGGGGATGATTTCGCTGACTTTCAGCAGGTTGATCGCCATCAGCTTGCCGCTGCGCAAGGTAAAGAGCAGAAGCGACAGTGAGTCTGCGCGGGCTTTGGTGGTGGACATAAAAACCTTCTGTGGATCAGGGGTGGCGATCTATGGAAGGTTATCGACCCTCCCACGAAAAACTAAAGGTGTGACCTGTGGCGAGGGAGCTTGCTCCCGCTGGGCTGCGAAGCGGCCCCAAAAAGCCTGGGAGCGCTGCGCACTCCAGCGCGAGCAAGCTCGCTCGCCACAACAAGCGCGCTCCTACAGTTGGGCGGGGTGTCAGCCCTTCCACACCTGCGGATTTACCAGGTCCTGCGGGCGTTGGCCGAGCAAGGCGCTACGCAGGTTGTCGAGGGCGCGGTTGGCCATGGCTTCGCGGGTTTCGTGGGTTGCAGAACCGATGTGCGGCAGGGTCACCGCATTGCTCAATTGAAACAGTGGCGACTCGGCCAGCGGCTCCTTCTCATACACATCCAGCCCGGCGCCACGAATGCGCTGGGTTTGCAGGGCCTCGATCAGCGCGGGTTCGTCCACCACCGGGCCACGGGAGATGTTGATCAGGATCGCACTGGATTTCATCAGCCCCAGCTCGCGGCGGCTGATCAGGTGGCGGGTCTTGTCGCTCAACGGCACCACCAGGCACACGAAATCCGCCTCGGCCAGCAACTGCTCCAGGCTGCGAAACTGTGCGCCCAGTTCCTGTTCCAGCGCGCTCTTGCGGCTGTTGCCGCTGTAGAGGATCGGCATATTGAAGCCCAGGCGCCCGCGCCGGGCCACGGCGGCGCCGATATTGCCCATGCCGACGATGCCCAGGGTCTTGCCGTGCACATCGCAGCCAAACAACGGTGCGCCGACGCTGGCTTTCCACTGGCCGGCCTTGGTCCAGGCGTCCAGCTCGGCCACGCGGCGCGCGCTGCTCATCAACAGGGCGAAGGCCAGGTCGGCGGTGCTTTCGGTAAGCACGTCCGGGGTGTTGGTGAGCATGATCCCGCGTTCATTGAAGTACGCGACGTCGTAGTTGTCGTAGCCCACCGACACACTGGATACCACCTCAAGCTTGCCTGCGCTTTCAAGCTGTTCGCGGCCCAGCTTGCGGCCTACACCGATCAGGCCGTGGGCATGGGGCAGGGCTTCGTTGAATTGGGCGTTGATGTCGCCCAGCTTGGGGTTGGGGGCGATTACCTCGAAATCCTGTTGCAGGCGTTCGATCATTGGCGGGGTGACACGGCTGAAGGCCAGGACAGTCTTTTTCATGGCAGGCGGGCTCATCGACTACGGAAGAATGCCAAGCAAGCTAACATATTGTCAGGACCCCGTTGAACCCATGTGGGAGGGGGCAAGCCCCCTCCCACATGGGTACTTATTGCCAGCCAGGAATCAGTTGGCCAAACGTGCACCGCTGAGGCTGCCGCTTAGCTCGTACGCCACCAGTTCGGCCTGATGCGCCGCGAGGATCTCCGGCAACGAACCGCGCAAGTATTCCACCCAGGTCTTGATCTTCGCATCCAGGTATTGGCGCGACGGGTAGATGGCGTACAGGTTCAGCTCCTGGGAACGGTAGTTGGGCATTACCCGCACCAGCGTGCCGTTGCGCAAACCTTCTATCGCGGCATACACCGGCAGCAGGCCGACACCCATGCCGCTGGTGATCGCGGTTTTCATCGCGTCGGCCGAGTTGACCAGGAACGGCGAACTGTTCACTGCAACGCTTTCCTGGCCTTCGGGCCCGTTGAAGGTCCATTTGTCCAGCTGGATCACCGGGCTGACCAGCCGCAGGCAGGCGTGATTGAGCAGGTCCTGGGGCCGTTGTGCGCAGCCCTTGGCTTTGACGTATTCCGGCGAAGCACAGGCGATGCTGTAGGTGATGCCCAGGCGCTGCGAGACGAAACCGGAGTCCGGCAGCTCGCTGGCCAGCACGATGGATACGTCATAACCCTCATCGAGCAGGTCCGGCACGCGGTTGGCGAGGGTCAGGTCGAAGGTGACGTCGGGGTGGGTGCGGCGGTAGCGGGCAATCGCGTCGATCACGAAATGCTGACCGATGCCGGTCATGGTGTGCACTTTCAGTTGCCCGGCCGGGCGCGCATGGGCGTCGCTGGCTTCTGCCTCGGCTTCCTCGACGTAGGCGAGGATCTGCTCGCAGCGCAGCAAATAGCGTTTGCCGGCCTCGGTCAGCGCGATGCGGCGGGTGGTGCGGTTGAGCAAGCGGGTTTGCAGGTGGGCCTCAAGGTTGGAGACCGCGCGCGAGACGTTGGCAGTGGTAGTGTCCAGTTGCACGGCGGCGGCAGTGAAGCTGCCGGCCTCCGCAACGCAACTGAAGGCGCGCATGTTTTGCAAAGTGTCCATGGGGTGTTCTCAAGGGAGATAGCAAATTGTGACAGAAAGTTACGCCGTCCAGTGATCCCTACCAACGGATTATCGCCTTAACGGTAACAAAGATTCACAGGAATGACAGCTTATCGGCGCTCACCGTGCCCCCTAGAATTGCGCCACCTCTCCCGGCAACACCCACCTCAGGAATTCGCAAGCCGTGCCGCGTCGCATCAGCAGAGAGCTGAAGACTCTCAGTGTTTGGGCTTTATCGTTAGCAATCAGCGGCTGCATCGGAACCGGAGGCATCGGCCCACAGGCCGAGTCCCTTGACGCCAACCATCTGGCCACCGACGAAGCGATCCAGAGCGCCGCCAGCGACGCTCACTGGCCCACCGTCCACTGGTGGCAGGCCTACGGCGATCCGCAACTGGACCGCTGGGTCGAACTCGCCACGCAAGGCAGCCCCACGATGGCCATGGCCGCCGCACGGGTGCGTGAGGCACGGGCCATGGCCGGGGTGGCTGAGTCGGCCGAGTCCCTGCAGATCGACAGCGACACTGCCCTCAAACGCCACAACTGGCCGAAGGATCAGTTCTACGGCCCCGGCGAACTGAGCGGTGCCACTACCTGGGATAACAACTCGTCCCTGGGCTTGAGTTACGCACTTGACCTGTGGGGCCGCGAAAGCAATGCCACCGAGCGTGCCGTCGACCTGGCCCACATGAGCGTCGCCCAAGCGCGTCAAGCCCAGCTCGAACTGCAGAACAACGTGGTGCGCGCCTATATCCAGCTGTCCCTGCATTACGCCAATCGCGACATCGTCGCCGCCACATTGACCCAGCAAGAGCAGATTCTTGACCTGGCAAACAAGCGCCTGGACGCCGGGCTCGGCACGCACTTGGACGTCAGCCAGGCACAAACCCCGTTGCCGGAAACCCACCGTCAGTTGGACGCGCTCGATGAGGAGATTGCCCTGAGTCGCAACCAACTGGCGGCGCTGGCCGGCAAAGGTCCGGGGGAGGGCGCGCAGTTGCAGCGCCCACGCCTGTCGCTCGCCGCCGCGCTCAAATTGCCGTCGAATTTGCCCGCGCAATTGCTCGGCCAGCGTCCGGATGTGGTTGCCAGTCGCTGGCAGGTGGTAGCGCAGGCGCGTGGCATCGACGTCGCCCATGCAGGCTTCTACCCCAACGTCGACCTGGTCGGCAGCCTGGGTTTCATGGCCACTGGTGGCGGCATGCTGGCGTTTCTTGCAGGCAAGAAATTCAGTTACAACGCAGGTCCCGCCATCACCCTGCCGATCTTCGACGGTGGGCGCCTGCGGGCGCAGCTGGGTGAAGCCAGCGCCGGTTATGACAGCGCCGTGGCGCATTACAACCAGACCCTGGTCAATGCGCTCAAGGTCATCAGCGACCAGTTGATCCGCCGCGAGTCCATGGACAAACAGGCCTCGTTCGCCGCGCAATCGGTGGCGTCGGCGCAGAAAACCTACGACATCGCGACCATCGCCTACCAACGCGGCCTCACCGACTACCTCAATGTGCTGAACGCCCAGACCCAGCTGTTTCGCCAGCAGCAGGTCGAGCAACAGGTGCAGGCCGCCCGCCTGAGTGCTCACGCCGAACTGGTGACCGCCCTGGGCGGTGGCCTGGGTGCCGGTGACGACGTACCGCAGGACGGCAAGACCCTCCCCAGCAAGACTCCGGCGGCGCTGGCCGTGTTCGATCACTGAGTAGATAGCGATGACTCCCTTGCCTGCCCCCCTGCGCTGGCTGCACTCGCTGGAGTGGCGCCGTGGTTTTTTCGACTGGGCGCGCAGCGATGGCGTGACCTGGGTGTACATCTTCAAGGTGCTGCTTGCTGCGTTCCTCACGCTGTGGCTGGCGATGCGCCTGGAACTGCCGCAGCCGCGCACCGCCATGATCACGGTGTTTATCGTGATGCAACCGCAGAGCGGCCAGGTGTTTGCCAAGAGCTTTTACCGCTTCCTCGGCACGCTGGCGGGGTCGGCGGTGATGGTGCTGCTGATCGCGTTGTTTGCGCAGAACACTGAACTGTTCCTCGGCGCCCTGGCCATCTGGGTGGGGATCTGCACCGCGGGTGCCACGCGCAACCGTAACTTTCGCGCCTATGGCTTCGTGCTTGCCGGCTACACGGCGGCGATGGTCGGCTTGCCGGCCCTGGCCCACCCGGACGGCGCCTTTATGGCGGCGGTGTGGCGAGTGCTGGAAATTTCCCTGGGCATTCTCTGTTCGACGCTGGTCAGCGCCGCGATCCTGCCGCAGACCTCCAGCGCCGCGATGCGCAATGCGCTCTATCAACGCTTTGGGGTGTTCGCACTGTTCGTCACCGACGGCCTGCGAGGTCGCAGCCAGCGCGAGGGGTTTGAAAGCACCAATGTGCGCTTTATCGCCGAGGCGGTGGGCCTGGAAGGCTTGCGCAGTGTCACGGTGTTCGAAGACCCGCACATGCGTCGGCGCAATGGCCGCCTCAGTCGCCTCAACAGCGAGTTCATGAGTATCACCACGCGCTTCAACGCGTTGCACCAATTGCTGGCGCGGCTGCGCGCCGACGAAGCCGATCACGTGGTGGCGGCGATAAAGCCCGGCTTGCAGGATTTGGCCGAAGTACTCGACGGCTTTTCCGGCCGAGCCCTGACCAGCCCCGACGCGGCGCGACTGGTCAGCCTGCTCAGCATCTACAAGGACAGCTTGCCCGCCAAGGTGCGCAGCCTGCGCGCGGGTTTCCAGGAAACTGACCCTACCGAAGCCGAACAACTGGACTTTCACACCGCCTACGAGCTGCTGTACCGCTTCGTCGACGACCTGCACAACTATGCGCAAACCCACGCGTCCCTGGCCGATCATCGCCACGCGCGGGAAGACTGGGACCAGGCCTATACGCCGAAAACCAATTGGCTGGCCTGCGCCGCCGCCGGCCTGCGTGCCTCGTTCATCCTGATCGTGCTCGGCAGTTACTGGGTAGCCACCGCCTGGCCCAGCGGCGCCACCATGACCTTGATCGCCGCCGCCACCGTTGGCTTGTCCGCTGCCACGCCCAACCCCAAGCGCATGGCCTTCCAGATGGCCTGCGGCACCTTGATCGGTGCGCTGGTGGGCTTTGTCGAAATGTTCTTCGTGTTTCCCCTGATCGATGGCTTCCCGCTGCTGTGCGTGATGCTCGCGCCAGTGATCATTTTTGGCGCCTTCCTCGCCTCGCGCCCGCAGTACGCCGGGGTCGGCGTGGGGCTGCTGATTTTCTTCAGCACCGGTTCGGTGCCGGACAACCTGACGGCCTACAACCCTTACAGCTTTATCAACGACTACATCGCTATGGTCATCGGCATGCTGGTGTGCGCGGCGGCCGGGGCGATCATCCTGCCGCCCAACAGCCGTTGGCTGTGGCGTCGCCTCGAACAGGACCTGCGCGAGCAAGTGGTGTATGCGATCAGCGGCAAGCTCAAGGGCCTGGCGTCGAGTTTCGAAAGCCGCACCCGTGACCTGCTGCACCAGGCCTATGGCCTCGCCGCCGGCCAGCCGCAGGTGCAGCGCGATCTGCTGCGCTGGATGTTCGTGGTGCTGGAGGTCGGCCACGCGATCATCGAATTGCGCAAGGAACAGGCGATCCTGCCGGTGCATCCGGCGTACGCCGAATCCCAGCCCTGGCGCCAGGCAATCCGCGTAATGGGACGCTCGCTGGTGCGGCTGTTCCTGCAGCCCAGCGCCAGCAACCTGGAGCGCGGGTTGATCGCCGTCGACCACGCAATCAGCCGCGTGCAGGCCACCGATGAACCCTTCGCCCCGCACTTCGATACGTCGGCCCTGCGCCGGGTAAAAAGCTACCTGCACTTTATCCGCACCTCGCTGCTCGACCCGCAATCGCCACTGGCGGCCCTCAAAGGCGCCACGCAAGGAGCCATGAATGCCTCGTGAAATCGCCTTCCACGGCATTTATATGCCGAGCATGACCCTGATGTTCCTGATCGCGGCTGCCCTGGCCTGGGCCCTGGACCGCTGCCTGGCGGGGTTGGACCTGTACCGGTTTTTCTGGCACCCGGCGTTGCTGCGCCTGAGCCTGTTCGTTTGCCTGTTCGGCGCCCTGGCGCTGAGCGTCTACCGTTGAGAATGCCCCGATGAAAAAGTTTTTCAGCCTGCTCGCAACCCTGCTGGTGCTGGCGTTGGCGATCTGGATTGGCCGCACGCTGTGGGTGCACTACATGGAAACACCCTGGACCCGCGACGGCCGTGTGCGTGCCGATATCATCAACGTCGCGGCCGACGTGACCGGCGAAGTGGTGGACGTGCCGGTACGCGATAACCAGTTGGTGAAGAAAGGCGACTTGCTGATGCAGATCGACCCCGAGCACTACCGCATTGCGGTCAAACAGGCGCAGTCGCTGGTGGCTTCACGCAAGGCCACCTGGGAAATGCGCAAGCTCAACGCCCACCGCCGCGCCGACCTCGATGCCCTGGTGATTTCCCGGGAAAACCGCGACGACGCCAGCAACATCGCCGACTCGGCCCTGGCCGATTACCAGCACGCGCTGGCGCAACTGGAAGCGGCTGAACTGAATCTGAAACGCACGCACGTGGTGGCGGCGGTGGACGGCTATGTCACCAACCTCAATGTGCACCGCGGCGACTATGCGCGCATCGGCGAGGCGAAGATGGCCGTGGTAGACATGAACTCGTTCTGGGTCTACGGCTTCTTCGAAGAAACCAAGCTGCCTCACGTGAACGTTGGCGACAAAGCCGATATGCAATTGATGAGCGGCGAGACCCTCAAAGGCCACGTGGAAAGCATCTCCCGTGGCATCTACGATCGCGACAACCCCGAGAGTCGCGAGCTGATCGCCGATGTGAACCCGACGTTCAACTGGGTACGCCTGGCCCAGCGCGTGCCGGTGCGCATTCACATCGATGAAGTGCCGGACGGCGTGCTGTTGGCGGCCGGCATCACCTGCACCGTGATCGTCAATCCAACACAAAACTAAAATGTGGGAGGGGGCAAGCCCTAATGCCAGTTAGTTAAGAAGCAGCAGAAGCGAGAAGCATCTGTGGCGAGGGAGCTTGCTCCCGCTGGGCCGCGAAGCGGCCCCAAACAATGGGCCTGCTGCGCAGTCCAGCGCGAGCTTGCTCCCTCGCCACAGGTTTGGTGTTCGCCTTAACTGACTGGCAATTAGAGCTTGCCCCCCTCCTACATTCTTTAATCGAGTCAGGCCTTGATAAAGGTCTCGTGCAGATGCCGCCACAACAGCGCGCCACTGGCCTGCTTCTCGAACACCACCGTGGCCCGTCGATCGGTCTGGGTGCCGCTGTCGTCGATCTGATGTTCGCGGTAGGTCACCGTCGCACCGCGTGCATGCCGGTCAATTCCGCTCATTTCGCTCAGGGTGATTTTCAAGCCGGGTCGCATCCCACCCAGGCGCGTGAACAGTGCGTTAACGCCTGCCGCGTTGACCCTTGTGCCGGTGGCAGGGGCCACCATGCTGAACTCCGGCGAGAAGCGCGCCAGCAGATTCTGCAAGGTGCCCTCAGGCGCGACGCCGGCAAACCATTGCTCGATCTCGACGTGGGTCTGGATCACTTCTTCAAAAAAATCGCTGTAGTCAATCATCGGTCAGGCTCGCTGGCAGGGTGAAGCAGTGCGTGCACGCTGGGCGTATCGAGGCGCAGCACTGCGAAGAGAGGCAGCAGGGTCAGGGCTGCGGCTATCGTGAAGGTTATGGCGAAAGAATCCAAGGTCGACAGCACGGCGCTGAGCAGGGCGGCCCCGAGGCAGAAACTCACTTGCCGGTTGATATTCCACAAGGCGCTGGCGTGCCCCATGCGTTCGCTGGGGATATCGAGAAAGGCCAGGGTCTGCGCGGTGCTGCTGCACAGGCTGCCGCCCAGGCCCATCAGGGCATAGGCGGGAATAATCAGGGCGGGCTGGTTGAGCAGCAGGATGCCGCTGCATTGCAGTGCCATGCCCGCCAGCAGCAGCGGTTTGGGGCCGCACTGATTGAACAGTTTTTTACTGAGGTAAATCGCCAGTGCCGAGGCCAGTGCCCATGGCAGCATCAGCGCGCCGGTCTGGGTGGCGTCAAAGCCTAGGCCGCGCACGTACAGAATGGCGATCAGGCTGGTGCCGATAAATACGCCGGGAATGCACAGGTAGACCAGCATGGCCACGCGCAGCATCGGGCTGGCGAGTGGTGTGACCAGGCTGCCCAGCGCCAGGCGCGGGCGCACCGTCACGGGCACGTCAGGTTTTATCCACAGCCACGCCAGCGCCAGGGTGATCAAGGCCAGCGGCAGGTTGGCGTAGAAGATCCAGCGCCAGGACAGGCTGTCGACAATCACCCCGCCCAGCGCCGGGGACAATGCCGGCACCAGCAGCGCGACCGACATCACCCGCGCCGTCAGTTGGCTGCGCTGCGCCGCTGGAAAGTGTCGGTAGGCCATGGCTTGCCCCACGGGAATCAGCAAGCCGCCGCCCAAGCCTTGCAGGGCGCGCCAGCCGATCAGCGCGTCGATGCTTGCGGCCTGGCCCACCAGCATGGAGGCCCCGGCGAACAACAGCAGGCTCATCGCAATCAGTGTCCGTTCGCCCACCATCGCCGCCAGCCATACGCTCAACGGAATGATCAGCGTCAGCCCGAGCATGTAGGCGTTGCTGATCCATGCCAGTTGCGTGACCGAGGCGTGCAGTTCGACGGCGATATCCGGGTAGGCGACGGTGGCGACAAACATGTTCACCAGGTCCAGGGCGAAGCCCAGTAGAAAGATCCAGGCAACTTTCGAGCGGTAGGTCATGAACGCGATCCTGCGAGTGGAGCGGGCAGGGTAGGCAAGTTACCGGGCTTGGGATACGCCGGTTTGCCTGCTAGTTTGTCAAAAATATTTTGACAAAGGAGCCGGTCAGCCATGGTCAGTCTGGATCGATTCGACACGTTCAAAGCGGTGGTCGAGGCGGGATCGCTCACCGCTGCAGCGGATTTGCTAGGGCAGACGCGGGCGGTGGTCAGCTTCAATCTCAAGCGCCTGGAGGCGGAACTCGGCGTTACCCTGCTCACGCGTAACACCCGCCAGTTGGCACTGACCGACGCGGGTGAACGTTTTTACCTGCGCTGCACGCGCATGCTCGAAGAGGCCCACCTGGCCGTGGAAGAGGCCCGCAGCGAGCATGCCCAGCTCAAAGGTACGCTGCGCGTCACCACCACCGTGGAATATGCCCTGGCCGTGGTGGCGCCGGCGGTGGAAGCCTTCCGGCATCTGCACCCGGACCTGAATATCCACTTATCCACTTCTTCCACCCACGCCGATCTGATTTCCGAGCGTTTTGATGTGGCGATTCGCTTGGGGCGCTTGCTGGACTCCAATCATCGCGCCGTGCAGTTGTCGACATTCGAGGTGTTGGCCGTTGCGGCACCGCAGTTTGCCGGGGTGCAAACCCTGGATGAGTTGGAGCAGGTGCCGAGGCTAGGCCATGGCCGGTTGACGGCATTGAGCCTGACCGACCCGGCTGGCGTCGAGCACCTCTACCGCGCTGGCCCTTGCGCGTTGGTGGCCGACAGCGCTGCGGTCCTCCAGGCATTTGCCGTGCGTGGCCATGGCGTGGCGATTCTGCCGCACTGGCTGGTGCAGGAGGACCTGGACGCGGGGCGGCTGGTGCGCGTACTGGCGGACCATCGATTCGCGCCCCAAGGGGTTTACGCGATGTATCCGGATACACGGCATTTGCCGCTTAAAGTGCGAGCGTTCATCGATTTCATGAAGGGTTAAAGGCGGCCACCCAAGCCAAAGCGCTTCTTCAACACCGTCTCCAGTAACGCCTTGGGCAACAGCGCCGCCATCAACGGCAAGGCGCGGCTGCCATTGCCCGCGCGCAACAGGCGCGGTGGCTGCGCGCGTTGCACGGCCTTGAGCACATCTGCGGCAAACTCGGTGGCCGGAGTGGGTTTGTCCTGGGAGGCCTGGCTGCGCGCACGAATGCCTTCGCGCAACGGCCACCAGGGTGACTGTTCGTTGATCAACAGCTCGGCCTGGGCGCCGGCATTTTTGGCAAAGTGCGTATTGATTGCGCCGGGCTGCACTTCCAGCACGCGCACGCCAAACGGCGCCAGTTCCATGCGCAGGGCGTCGCTCAACGCATGGACGGCGGCTTTGGATGCGCAATAGGCCCCGGCGAACGGGGTGACCAATACACCGGAGACGCTGCCGATATTAACGACCAGGCCTTTGCTGCGACGCAAGGCGGGAAACAGCGCCTGTGTCACGCCGACAATGGAAAACACATTGGTCTCGAACTGGCGTTGCATCGCCTCGGTGCCGCCATCGAGCAGCGGGCCCATGGCGCCGTAGCCGGCGTTGTTGACCAGCACATCCAGCTCACCCAATTGTTCGGCCAGGCGCTGCAAGGCAGCAGGGTCGTTGACGTCCAGCGGCATGGCGTTGAAGCCGGCAGCGGCCAGGGCGGCGACATCGTCGGTGCGGCGGGCGCTGGCCCACACGTCGTAGCCTGCGGCCTTGAAGGCGTCGGCCAGGGCGCGGCCGATGCCGCTGGAACAACCGGTGATCAGTACGTTGGGCATGGGGCAATCCTTTGTCAGTCCGAGAAACTGCCTTGCAGGCGCTCGGCACGAAACTCCAGGGTTTGTGGGCGGTAGCCGGGGCGCAATGGCGGGACGGGCAGGCAGTCGTCCCAGGTGGCGCCGGCCTGCAGTTCGCCGGGGCCGCGATAGCGGGGGGCAGCGTAAACGTTATCGGCCAGGTTCACCGTGTCGCCCGGTGCATAGGCGGCGACGCGCCAGCGCAACTCGGTCAGTGGGACGTCATTGCCGTTGTTCAGGGTCAGTTTCAGCGGGCGGTCGGCGGGGCATTCCTGCGCGGCGTAGCTGATGCGCAGTTCCAGGCGGGCCAGTTGCGCGGCTTCGCGGTTGTCCAGCCACACCACCCAGACGGCGACGCAGGCCAGGCCTGCCAACGCGGCCAGGGAGACCGGCAGGGCCTTGGCCGGATAACGCAGCAGCAGGACCAGCCAGGTGATGACCAGCAACACACCAAAGAACATACACATAACCTCGCACAGGGATAAAACATCCTACTCGGGGGGCGGGCCGATTGCCTATGGTGCGGCGATGCTTTCCCTCATGCAGAGGTATCTGTTTCCTCTGATGCAGGAACTGCATTGGGTGGTTTTGCCACAAACTATTTACAAGGAATGGCCGGAAAATTCAGGGAGATACCAACCTTAGATTGATGAAGTCAGGTGCTTTATGACCGTCTCGAACATTGCCACACCCGTATTGACCTCCCTCAGCGCACCGGTTGCCCCGCCACCGCCAGCGGTATTGGCAGCAATCACCCAAGCGCCCAGCCAAGAGCTCGGCTCAACGTCATTGCCGCGTATGCAGGACCTGGGGCTGACGAACTTGCGGCAGACCGTCATGCAAAGCCTCAGCGAGCAGATGAGTTCTCGCTTTCCCACAGCACTTAACGGCAACGACACCAAGGAAAAAGCCACTGGCGCCGCCATATCGGTGGCTGGCGCGGCGATGCAAGGCGTCGGAAGGCAGTTGTCCAGGTCGGGCGGTGCCGCCACGAAAATTGCGGGTGCAGCACTCACATGGATGGGTAGGGGCGCGGAGGAAGCCGGCAAGGACAGATACAGTAACGCGGGCGGCAGCAGTAACGGCAACTATAACGCCTATTCCCCATCGAACTGGGGTTCTAAAACACCGAGGTGATGAAAGCCATAGGCTTGGAGGCCTGCTGAAATGAAAAGCCCCCGCCTGACCGGCTGCGGATAGGGGACGCAGTCGGTCAGACGGGGGCTTCTCTTACGACTGTTTTACTGCGCGATAGTTTTCACCGAAACACCACGCTCAATCGGCGTCGAGCGACCGTAGATATCTTCGAACCGCTCGATATCGTCTTCGCCCAGGTAGCTGCCCGATTGCACTTCGATGATCTCCAGCGGGATCTTGCCCGGGTTGCGCAGGCGGTGCACCGAGGCGATCGGGATGTAGGTGGACTGGTTCTCGCACAGCAGGAACACGTTGTCGTCACAGGTCACTTCAGCGGTGCCGCTGACCACGATCCAGTGTTCGGCGCGGTGGTGGTGCATCTGCAGCGACAGGCACGCGCCCGGCTTGACCGAGATGTGCTTGACCTGGAACCGCCCGCCCATGTCCACCGAGTCGTAGGAGCCCCACGGACGGTAGACTTCGCAGTGGTTCTGGGTTTCGCTGCGGCCCTGCTCATTGAGGGTGTTGACCATCTGCTTGACGCCCTGGACCTTGTCCTTGTGGGCAATCATCATCGCGTCCTTGGTTTCCACCACCACGATGTTGTCCAGGCCGATCACCGAGACCAGCTTGCCGTTGCCGTGCACCATGCAGTTGCGACTGTCCTGGATGACCACGTCACCCTTGCTCACGTTGCCGTTGGCGTCCTTGTCGTTGACTGCCCACAGCGAGGCCCAGCAACCTACGTCGCTCCAGCCGGCGCTCAGTGGCACGACACAGGCGCGTTGGGTTTTTTCCATCACCGCGTAGTCGATGGAGTTGTCCGGGCAGCAGGCGAAGGTGGCTTCGTCGAAGGTCACGGTGTCGGCGGTCTGCTCGCTGCGCTCCAGGGTCAGCACGCAAGTGTCGTAGATGTCTGGATCGTGCTTTTTCAGCTCTTCCAGGAAGCGGCTGGCGCGGAACAGGAACATGCCGCTGTTCCAGAAGTAACCACCGCTTTTGACGAACTCGACGGCGCGTTTTTCATCGGGTTTTTCCACGAACTGCTGCACGCGGCTTACGCCTTCGGGCAGCAGCGAGTCGTTGGTGGACTTGATGTAGCCATAGCCGGTTTCCGGACGCGTGGCCGGTACGCCGAACAGCACCATTTCGCCGCGCTCGGCTGCCACAGTGGCCAGGGCCAGGGCACGTTGCAGGGCTTTCTGGTCGTCGATCACGTGGTCGGCGGGCAGCACCAGCATCAACTCGTCACGGCCTTCGTTGACCAGCATCATCGCGGTCAGGGCCACGGCCGGCGCGGTGTTGCGGCCGAACGGTTCCATCAGGATGCGTTGGCATTCAAGCTTACGCGCGCTCAACTGTTCGTTGACGATGAAGCGATGGTCTTTGTTGCAGACCACGATGGGGGAGTCCATGCCTTCGAATACCAGGCGCTCCAGGGTTTGCTGGAACAGCGTGTGCTCGCCGGTCAGGGCCAGGAATTGCTTGGGGAACTGTTTACGGGAAAGCGGCCAAAGACGTGAGCCGCTACCACCGGAAAGGATTACTGGGATCATGGGTGTTTCTCCTTGAATCAGTTTGGGTCAGAGCTACGAAGGTTTGTCGTTTCACTCTTGTTTTTGTCTCGATCCGAACCGGCGCCTCGATCCCCTGTAGGAGCGAGCTTGCTCGCGAAAAACCTGAGAGCACCGCGATAAACCAGAAGCGCTGCGTCATCGTTGACGTTCTTCGCGGGCAAGCCCGCTCCTACAGTAGATTGCGTTCAGTTCGGGAAATAATCAGCGGGTCGACACCGGGCGTTTCACCCAGACTGGCGACAGGCTCGAACCGGAACCGGTGACATACAGCACCGCCGCTTCACCCCGTTCCAGCGCAACCGGCTTCACATCGCCGACTTTCTTGTCACCGTCATACAGCGCCAGGCTGACCTTCACCGGGTTGATCTCACGTTCGCCACGGCCTTTGGCGGCCACCGACTTGACCACGTCGGTCTTGCCGTCAGCGGTTTTCAGGGTCAGGGCCTTGTCGCTGAGGTTCTGCACGCGCACCAGGGATTTCTGCTTGTTCTTGAACGGCGGCTCTTCGATCAGTTGCGGCTGGCCGCTGCTGTTGTTGACCAAGGTGTAGTAGTGATCGGCGGCGAGCTTGACCGGTACGGTCTGGCTACCGACCTTGGCGCTGTAGTCACCGCCCGGCATGAAGCTGAAGTCGCTGCTGGCCAGCGGTGCGACGTCGCTGAGGTTGGTGCTGCCCACGGTGGCGCTGACTTCCTGGTTGCTGGCGTTGTAGATGCGCACGAAGCTCGAACCTTTTGGCGCGGTCGGGCCGTAGAGCGCGGCGTCACCACCGGCGAGGGCAGACATCGATACGAAGCTCAGGCCGGCGGCGATAGCCAAGGTCTTGGCGAGACGACGAGGAGTTGTAGTGAAAGTCATGTGAGTTACCTCTCTTTCAGTTTTGCGCCCGGTCGGGCGTCTCGGGTTTCTGATTTTTAAAAGCAGGGGTGTTGCTTGCCATGTTCTGTTGGCGCGAACCGGCTTGTTTAAGCTGCGCAACCCACGCTGGGTCGGCATCACCGATTTCGTTGTTGATAGGCAGATAGCGTTCAGGGAACTCCCAGATCAGCACCTGCGGCGGGCTGTTCTTGAAATCGTCACTTTTCAGGTAGCTGAGCATCGGCAGGATCGGGCCGTGGCCGTCTTCGGCGTAGCTCACCACGTCGCTGCCCAGGGCTTGCTTGAGGGCGCCGACGAAGTTCCAGTTGGGGTTGGCGCTGTAGCTGGTGCCGACCAGGGCCACCGGGGTTTCGCTGTCGCTGAACAGCGCGTCGTCGCCCTGGGTTTGGGCCAGGTGGGTGACGCGTTTTTCCAACGGTTCTTTAGGCGGCATCAGGTTTTCGAACAGCGGGTCCAGCGGCAGGAACAGACGCAGGTCGCCTTTATGCGGTTCGGTCTTTTCCGCTTCGGTGACAAAGCGCTGCGGCTCGCCGCTGAGCGGGGTCTTGTCGGCAATCGCCTTGGCCAGTTGCTTGGCGGCGATTTCGGCACCGTCCGGGGTCCAGTGGGTGTCGGTGCGCAGGAACACTTGCTTGCCGCTCAGCTTGGCCTGTTGCAACGGGCCGAGCAGGTCAGGGGCAATGATGTTGTCCGCCGCGACACGGGCGTGGAAGTCCTGGTACAGGTTGGCGTGGACGCTCGCCGGTTTCACTTCGCCCAGATGCTCCGGATACAGGCGCACCTTGGCCGGCACGATCGCCATCACCAATTGGATGCCCTGGGCCTTGAGCTTCTGGCGCACGCCTTCGACCAGCGCGTAATTGCCTTGCAGGTTCTGGTCTTCGTTGACGGCAGGGTTGAACTCTTCGTCGCTGTACAACCAGTGATCGCGGCCCAGCACCACGCCAGGGCGGCCTTCATTGAACAGCTTGTAGTCCAGCGCCGCCCACAGGTTGGTGCCCAGGCGCTTGATCGGGAACTCGTCGTCGTAATGGGTCTCGACGGCCTTGGTCCAGCGGCCGTTGAGCACCGTTGCGTCGGCATTGGTGCTGAAGCCGAAGAAACTGCGCAGCGACCAGGCCCCCAGTGCCAACAGCAGCACCAGGAACAGGGCGATATAGAGGACGCGTAATGAACGGGTCATGGTCGGCTCCCTCAGAATTGGAAGTAAAGGAACGGCGAAAAGCTTTGCGCCGAGAGTTTCAGGATCGAGGCCACGAACAGCAGCAGCACCGCGGCGCGCATGGCGTAGCGTGGCCAGTCAGCGGTCCAGTAGGCCGGTTGCACGGCGGCGTCACGGCCCACGGTGAAGCCAGGCTCGTGGATGCTGCCGGGGTTGTCGCCGGGCACGGCCTTGATCAGGCTCGGATCGCTCGGCTTGGTTTTTTCGGCAGGGCGATTGGTGTAGAAATCGCGCAGGCCGAAGAACGCCAGCGTTGCGTAGGCCACCACCAGCGTCGCCACTTGCAGGCCGGTGAGGTTGGCGCGGTTGAGTTCCGACAGCGACCACTCGCCAAAGCTGAACATCGCACCGTACATACGCCCGGCGACGTGCAGGTTTTCGGCGCGGAAGATCACCCAGCCCATCACCACCAGCAGGAAGGTGAAGGCCCAGCGCAGCACATTGAAGCTGCGCGGCGCGGTGTTCAGGCCGATGGCTTTTTCAATCGCCAGCCACATGCCATGCCAGGCGCCCCAGACGATGTAGGTGATATTGGCGCCGTGCCACAGGCCTCCGAGCAGCATGGTCAGGAACAGGTTGCGGTAGGTGATCAGCGTGCCTTTGCGGTTGCCGCCCAGGGTGATGTACAGGTAGTCGCGCAGCCAGGTCGACAGGCTGATGTGCCAACGGCGCCAGAACTCGGTGATCGACTGGCTGATGTACGGCTGCTTGAAGTTTTCCATGAAGCGGAAACCCATCATCAAGCCCAGGCCGATGGCCATATCGCTGTAGCCGGAGAAGTCGAAATACAGCTGCGCGGTGTAGGCCAGCGCGCCGAGCCAGGCGTCGCCCGTGGTCGGGTTTTGCAGGGCGAAGCAATGGTCCGCGACCACCGCCAGCGTGTCGGCGATAAAGACCTTCTTGATGAAACCCTGCATGAACCGCGTGCAGCCCTCGGAGAACTTGTCGAGGGTGTGGGTGCGGTTGTTGAACTGGTCGGCCAGGTCACGGAAACGCAACACAGGGCCGGCGATCAAGTGCGGGAAGATCGCCACGAACGCCGCGAAGTCGATCAGGTTGCGGGTCGCTGGCGTATCGCCACGGTACACGTCGATGATGTAGCTGATGGACTCGAAGATGTAGAACGAGATACCGATCGGCAACAGCACGTGGGTGAGAATGAACGGCTCCAGGCCCATCGACTTCATCATCACGTTGATGCTGTCGACGCCGAAGTTGGCGTACTTGAAGTAGCCGAGGATGCACAGGTCGACCGCCACGCCAAGCAGCAGCCAGCGTTGGGCCGGCTTGGTGCGCACGCCCGCCGCACCGACCTTGAGGCCGATCCAGTAGTTCCACAGCGTGACGGCCGCGAACAGCGCCAGGAAGTCCACTCGCCACCAGGCGTAGAACACGTAGCTGGCGATCAGCAGCAGCAGATTGCGATAGCGTTGCCCGCTCAAGTAGTACAAGCCGAGAAAGATCGGCAAGAACAGAAACAGGAACACATTGGACGAGAAAACCATCCCGATCTCTCCATGTTTAACCAACAGTCAAGGGCCAGAGCCCCCCCAAACCCCCCCACGATTTCGGGGGAGGGCGGTACAACATTCCTACTGACGCAACCGGCTTCAAATGTGGGAGGGGGGCTTGCCCCCGATAGCGCTGTGTCATTCAACACAGATGGCGACTGTTACACCGCCATCGGGGGCAAGCCCCCTCCCACAGTTTCAACCGTGCCTCGTCAGGAGCCTTTGTTACCTTTTTCGTGCGTCGGGTCGTAGACCTTGGTCAGGTCGCCGCCCAGGCGGAACGTCTTGAACGGCTGCATGCCGTGCTTGCGCTCGAGCACATCCGGGGCGCAGGTGTAGAGGGTGCAGAAAGGTTCGAGCCAGGCGAATTTCATGGCCTCCTTCAAATCCTTCATGTCCTGCTCCTTGCCGTTCTTCTGTTCGAAGATGTCCGGGTCCTTGACCCCGGCCAGCACCTTGTCGCCCAGGCGCTTGAGCGCACTGTTGTTTTCCTGGCGCAGATCAACACCGTTGACCAGCGCAAAACTGGCGATCATCGACAGCGGCGGCAGGGCGTAGTTGTGGTACGACAAGGCCCGTTGCTGACGCTTCAATTCATTGGGCAAGAAGCCCTGGTCGTCGACTTGGTTCACGCCGACCTTGTATTCCTTCACGGCCCAGTCGAACAGGTCGCGACGGTTGGTGGCGATGGACGTTGCCATCACCGACCAGGCGGCCCAGTACGAATGGTTGTTGGTTTTTTCCAGCGGCAGGTTGTCCCAGTCGCTTACCACTTGATCGGCCAGCTTGTTGAACCAGGCCTCGATCAGTTGTGATTCCTGCGGGTGATTGGCCAGCGGGTGCGAGTCGGAGAATTTCAACCGCACATAGGCCGAAGCCATGCTGCCCAGCGCCCATTTGCGCATGGACTTGCCGGTGTGGTTGAAGTCCTTGGACATCAAGGCGTCGGCCTTGGCCCACGACACCAGCCAGTTCAGCGTGCACTCGAGCTGCTGTGGGCGGCCGTCGCGCATGAACTGCATCACGCGCTTGCTGGTGTCTTTTTCCAGCTTGGTGATGTCGGCGGTGCTGTCGCGAAAGGCTTTTTCCGACTGCACGTTCAGGGTCGAGCGGGCCTTGTCGGAGCCTTCGTATTTGCTGCGAAATTGCAGAGGCCCGGTGTAGGGCGTCGGCATGGCGTCGCAGTTTTCCTTGAAGTCGCCGGTCTTGAACGCTTCGATCGGGGCGAAATAGCCCTGAGGCGGACGCAGTGGCGCGGCCGCATTGACGGAGCCTGCGAACATCGCCAGGCCCAACAGGGTAGGAAGCCATAACTTTTGCATAGGTAACCTCACTTCCCGAGTTGGGCGGTCTGCTGACCGCCGCTTGGGAATACGTTGCGTGTGCAAATTTTCGCTTCGACCTTCTGCGCCGCAGCGCCCTTTTCCGGGCCCTGCACTTCCACGGCCAGCAAGTTCTGCGAAGCCCAGTCTTCATCGGTGCGCAGTTCAAAGGCGAAACGCCCGTCTGTATCGGATGTCTCGGGTTTTTCGATCTTGATGTCCTCGTGGCGCCCGTTCATGTACCAGAGGGTGGCTTGCAAGGTTTTCACCGAAGGGTCGGCGAAGCGGATATCGACCTGATGGTTGGCGTTGCGCAAGTCTTTGTTCGCGCTGTTGACCATCAGTTCGTTTTTGCCCGGTTTGAGCGTGGTGCTGGCCGACATCTGCGCGGTCTTGCCTTCACAGCCGTTGTCGAGCAGCGCCATCATCTGGCGGTAGATGGTTTCCTGGTCGAGGCGGTACAGCGGCGAGAATTCCCAGATCAGGATCTTCGGTGGGGTCTTCTGGAATTCGTCACTGCCCAGGTACTGCAGCATCGAACCTTCCAGGCCACCGCCGGGGAAGGCAACGTTGAGGATGTCGGCACCGATTTCTTCTTCCAGGAAACCGGCGAAGTTGTAGTTCTTGCCGCTGTGGCTGGTGCCCACCAGGGTGATCTGCGGGTTGCCCGAATCGCCGAACAGGTCGCCGTCACCGGCTTCGCCCTTGGGCTCGGTGGTGAACTGGTCCATGTACTGGATCGCATAGCTGGTGCCGCACAGTTGCCCGGCCATGTTGTGCAGGGTACCGGTCTTGCCCATGCGGCCCGAGCGTTTGGTCTCGAATTCGCGCTTGGGAATATCGGCGAATTCGGGCATCTGCTTGACCTTGGCCGCGACGATTTTCGCGGTGCGCTGGGCGCCGTACGGCGTCCAGTGCTGGTCACCGCGGAAGTAGAAGTCGTGGGCCGGCAATTCATCCGGCAACTGCTCGTTGGTCAACGGCGACAGGTCCGGCACCACGTAGCCCATCTTGGCGAAACGGCCGAGCATGGTCTTGTAGTTGCTCAAGGCCTTGTCGAAATCGTACTTGGCCTTTTCCTCGGGGTTGAGCTTGTTGCGGTTTACCAGGCCACGGGTCGGCTGGTAGACCACCACCAGTTCCACACCCTTGCTCTTGAACGCATCGTGCAACTGCTGCATGCGCTTGTAGCCGGCCGGAGAAGTGTCGAATTCGGTGCGCAGGTCTTCCTGGGTACGGAACAACCAGTCGCCCTGGGCTTGTACCAGGGTGGTGAAGTTCTGCTGATAGCGCGTGGTGTAGTTCTTCGCGTCATGGGCGGCCGGGCAGAGGCTGCAGCACGGTTCGGCGGTGAAGGTCGGCGCCTTGACTTCGTCGGCGCGCACGCCCTGGCTGGCCGCGAGCAGGCCGAGGGTCAGACCCGAGAGGCTCAGCAGTTTGATCATGTGTGGGTGCATAAGGGTCATCCTCAGTCCTGCATTTCGGTCTGGCGTTCGACAGGGTCGATCAGCACGGCTTTCTGCTGGCGCACCAGCAGGTCGAGAATCTCTTCCTGGCGATCACCAAGAACGCCGGAGAAGCTGATGCCGCTGGCTTTGGTTGGCGCCAGCATCGACACGCGGTACAGCTCGATACTCAGCGGCGAGTCAATCGACAACGGCCCGCTGCCGTTACCCGCCAGCTCACCGCCGACCACGATCAGCGAGACCTTGGCGTCGAACGGGTCGAGGGCGATGTCTCGGTCGGTGTCGGTCAAGTCCTTGATGTGGCCGTACACGCCGGTGAGCCCGTTGGCCATGGCAGTGTTTTCGTAGAGCTTGATGTTCACGCTGTTACGCACGCGGATGCCGTGGCGACGATTGCTGATGACCTTGTTGCCCCACAGCAGGTTGTCACCGCTCTCATAGAGGGTGATACCGTCGGTGTGGTTGCGGTAGATCTCGTTGTCGGCGATCAGGTTGTTGACGCTGTTACGGTCGATCACCAGGCCCGAGAGCTTGTTGTCATAGCTGCGGTTGTTGAAGATGAAGCTGTCGTTCACTTCACGGGAAATGATGATGCCGTGCTTCTTCTTGGTGCCGTATACGGTGTTGTCGGCGATGATCAGGCCGTGGGAACGGTCGTGAGGGTCGATGCCGTAGACGATGTTGTCTTTGTAGGTGTTGCCCTTGATCACGAAGCCGGTGGTTTCGTAGCAGTAGAAGCCGTACCACATGTCCGAGAACTCGGAATCGATGATCCAGCCGGTCGGTTCCGGACGCTTGAGCACCTTGGCCATGTTCGGCGTGTACTGGGAGATACTCACCCCGTAGGACTTACTGTTGGCGTAGCCGAAGCTGGCCATCTTGGTCTTGGAGATGTAGGTCTCGGTGCCGCCCCAGGCCAGCAGGAACGGGCGGAATTCCTTGGGCGACTTGAACAGCGCCGGGCCATTGGTTTTCTCATCCCAGCCGGTGACCTTGGTGTCGCGCACGAACAGTTGCCCGTCGTTGATCAAAAACGAACCGGCTTGCTGGGACAGGCGCAGCTCCTGGGTCTCTTTGTCGATGTCGAGGATGCCTTTACGGCCGACCACGATGGGCAGCTTGGCCAGGAATACCCCCGGCGACGTTTCGCTGAAGTACTGCTTGGGCACCTTGCCCAGCAAGTCCTTGAGGTTCATGTAGCCGTCGTCGACAAAGATCGCCTGGGGAATGCCGTGCTGGCGCACCACCCATTCGGCCATCTTGTTATCGCCGCCGATAAAGTCCTTGAGGGCGTCTTCCTGCATCATGCGGCGAATGCTGATTTTGCCCGGCTTGGTTCTGACGATTTTCTTTTCCATGGCCGCGGCGGTGTAGCCCGACAGGTCGGGCAGCGCCGGCTTGGCCATTTCCAGCGGCGCGGTCGGCGGGCTGGAAATGGTGTAAGTCTTGGCCTGTTGCAGTTCCTTGGCGATGGTCGGCGCCTTGGCCGCCGTATCGGCAAACGCGGGGGCACTGGCCACCAGCATTGCCGCGACGAGTAGGCTTTGAGCATTCATTGCGCAGGCTCCCATCAGAATTTCCAGATCACGTCGACAAAGGCGCGGTGCATGTACGAGTCGACCTGGCTGCCATAGGCATCGCCCGGCTTGAACACACCGGCGCGCAGGCGTACCAGGGCCGACGGCTCGTCGATCGACTGGCTGAGCCCGGCTGGCAACAGGCCTTTCTTGAAGTACTTGGTGACCACAAGGTCCATTTCCTGACCCAGGTCTTTCTTGCCGTCTTCCAGCGGCAGCGACGTGCTGGACAGGATCGCGCCGGTCACGTCATCGGTGTTGTTCTGCACCGCATCGATGCCATTGCTGCCTACCGGCTTGTTGCCGTCCACGCGCCAGAACTTGTGGTAGACGAGGCTTGCGTCATAGTCCTCGCGCAACTGCCAGGAACCGAACAGGCTCATGGACTGCATGTTGTTCATCTCGCCACGGAAGGCTTCGCCAAAGCGGTGCACGCGGGACTGGGTGCCGGTCCAGTTCGAACGGTTGCTTTGCAGGCCGTTCTGTTCGTACTCGGCACTGGCGCGCGAATAGGCCGCACCCACTTGCCACTGCGGATCCAGGCGCAGGCGCACGCCGATATCGGTGGCCCAGCCGCTCACGTCATCGCTGCGCTTGGCGTTGGTTGGGCGGGTGCCGTCGGCGTTCAGCGCGTTGACCGTGTCGCGGTCGCCGCGCATGCCGGTGATGCTCGCCCAGTAGTTGACGGTGTTGGTGTTGCGCCAGTTGTAGGCGTCGCTGTTGGCTTCGATGCCAAGCCAAGTCAGGTCGCCGTTCTCGCGTTTGTCCAACGGGTCGCTGGCCACGCCCGGTTCGGCGTAGTCGAGCTTGCCGTCGTCATGGGTGTGGTGGCCGCGCAGGCCGATCCACTGGCCCGGCGTCCACTGGTAGGCGGCGTCGGCGTAGAAGTGCTGGCGGTCCTTGTCCTTGGGCGACAGTTCCTTGAGGTCGGTGCGGTATTCGCTGAAGCGTTCGGCGGCGCCGACATTGGCCTTGAGCAGGGTGGTGTCGAAGGTCCAGTTCAGCGCTTCGATATTGGTGTCGCGCCACTGGCCGTCGTCATTGCGCAGGCGCTGGCGACCGAACTTGAGGATCTCGCCGGGGTAGGGCGTGAAGCCGCTGTAGCCCACCCAGAACTCGCGCAGGGCCAGGTAGTTCTTCTTGGCCTTGCGGTCGTCGTTGCTCGATTGTTCGGTGGTGTCGTCGGCCGACTGTTGCAGGGTGTCGGTCTCGATGATGTCGCTGGACACCACGGCCTGGCCCATGGCGTAGGCACTCCACGCGCCGCTTTCGCCGTAGATCCACGGGCGCAGATCGAGGCCGATACCGTTGACGTCGCCGCCTTTCTGGGTGCCCAGGTCGCGGTCATCTTCGGACTGCGCGGTGGCTTTGACTTCCAGGCCGAAGTTCTTCGCTTCGGTCAGCGCGGCCAGGGTCGGGCACGACCACAGCAGGGCGAAGGACAGGCCGATGCCGGCCTTGACGAATGGGTTGAGCTTCATAGGGATTCCTCGCCGTCTTCTTCTTGCAGGGCGTGCAGTTGCAGCGTGCTCTGGGCCAGGGTGCCGCGGGCCGCCAGTTCCTGTTGCACCAGGCGTTGGCCTTCGGCGCGTTGTTCAGGGGTGAGCGGGGCTTCGAGCTGGGTGGCCAGCTCATTGGCTTCCGGCGTGTCCTGGGCCTTGGCCAACTGGCTGAAGACATAGGCGTTCAATGGGTCGGGCTTGGTGCCCTTGCCTTGGGAAAACAGTTGGGCGATGGCGAAGTCGGCGCTGTTCTGGCCGTTGCGCGCAGCGGTCAGCAGGTGGTCCAGGGCTTTTTGCGGGTAGACCTTGCCCAGGTAGCCACGGCGGTAGATCTGGCCGAGGTAGTAATCGGCGGCCACTTCACGGCCCACGGCTTTCTCGAAATGGGCTTCGGCGGCTTTGGCGTCGGCCGGCACCCACTTGCCTTCGTAATAGAGCTTGCCCAACAACAGTTCGGCGCGCGGCTGGTCGGCGGCGCGGCCGTTGTCGAGGTACTTCATCATCTGGTCGACGTCGCCCAGTTCGGGGAAGTCGTAAAGCAGTTGTGCCAGGCTGACCCAGGACGCCGGGTAGCCAGGGGCGATTTTTTCCAGCAGGGCCTGGGCGGTTTTCTCGTCCGGGGTGCCGAGGGTGGCATCGCCCAGCACGCGGGCAACGCTGTCGACACGCTGGGCGGTAACCGTGCCACGGCTTACGCCTGCTTCCATCTGCTTGAGCAGTTCGGCCTGTTGTTCGGGCTGCTGTTTTTTCTGATAGACCGTGGCCAGTTCGACGTAGCAGATATCGGTGGTGTTCAGCGCGGCCTTGCAGATGCGCTCCACATCATCCAGATGCTGGTCATAGGTGTCCTGGGTGCGATACAGCAGCACCTGGGCCAGGCCGGCTTCCGGATAACCGGCGGCCTGCCACTGGCTGATCTGCTGTTGTGCGTTCACGTTGGGGAAGCTGTGGGGGTATTGCAGGTACAGCATCGCCAACGGAATCAGGGTGTTGCCTTCGCCATTGGCAAAGGCTTTTTTCAGCAGGCTTTCGGCTTCATGGTGTTCGGCTTCGGTGGCGCCGGGCTTGGCCACCAGCAGGCGGCCCAGGCGCGCCTGGGCGCGGGGCGAAGTGTCTGCCGCGGCGCGGTATGTGGCTTCGGCCTGTTTGATTTGCGCCGGGTCGCGGGTGCCGACCTGGATATCGGCCAGGCCCACCTGGGCCTCGCTGTAGCCCAGGTCTGCCAACTGCTGGTAGTTCTGCTGCGCGGTGACGGTGTCGCCGCGTTTGAGGGCTTCGTTGGCCAGACGCTGGTCGGGCAGGCCGGCGCAACCGGCCAGGCTGACCGCAACAGCGAGCAACGCTACGGAACCCATGTGGGACCGGCGTTTGTGGCGAGGGAGCGTGCTCCCGCTGGGGTGCGAAGCGCCCCCAAGAGCCGGCTCCAGCTGCGCTGTCGAGCGGGAGCAAGCTCCCTCGCCACAGCAAGCCCGCTCCCACAGGGATTGTGTTGTTCTTGAAATAGGGTTCACAGGCATGTCCTCGCTTACAGACCGTGAGCCATGGCTTTATCGATCAGCCAGTTCAGCGAAGGGCCACGGTCGCTGGTGACTTCAACCGGACGGCCGGCGTAGGTGCTGTCCAGCGGGGCGTCTGGCTTGATCTGCACGCGGATGTCCGAAGACAGGTCGGCGCTGTTCAGGCTGGTGCTGCTGACGATGGTGCCGGTGCGCACCTGTTCTTCGTCGGCGACCTGGAAGCTCACCGGGGTACCTGGGCGCACGTCACCGAACTGGCGATAGGTGAAGCGTGCTTCCACGTTGGCCTGGCTGCCGCGCGGCACCAGTTGGAAGATCACATCACCCTTGCTGGCGTACTGGCCGTCGGCGACCAGTTGCTGGGCCACCACGCAATCGCACGGCGAGGTCAGGGTGCCGGTCATTTGCTTGCCGAACAGCTCTTCGACCTTGGCCGGTTGCAGCTGGTCTTCGTCCAGATGGCCCTTGAGTACATCGAGCATGCTGGTGCTGAAGGTAGCCAGTGGCGCGCCCTTGGCCGCTACCGAGTCACCTTTGAGCAGGCTCTGCACGGTGCCGTCGCGCGGCATGGTCACGTTCATGCCCGGTACGCTGACAAGGCCGGCCTGGGCGTGGCTGACGAAGTACATGCCGTAGAGCGACTTGAACACAAAACCGAACGCCGCCAGGCCCACCAAAAAGATCGCCAGGCTGAACGTCACGGCGCGTAGACGCCCGAATGCGCTCATGCCGCTGCCACCGTCCTTGACCTTGCGTGCCTTGGTGAAGTTGTCGCGTTGCAGGGTGGCGAGCACGTCGCCCATGGTCACGATGTCGCCCGACAGGTGCGAGGTGATCAGGTGGCGCAGGGTGGAAATGTCCTGGGCGTCGAGGTTCTGGAACTGGCAACCGGTGCGGCCGGTCTGGCGGTCGTAGGAGCGAATCTGCAGTTCCACGTCCATCGCCAGGCCGAGGTTGTCGATGACAAATTGCAGGCGGCCCTTGTGTACCTGGCCCACGGTCAGCGGCTGGGTGGCGGTGAACGCCAGGCCGCCGGCGGACAGGTCGATCACCCGCGCTTCGGTCGGCGTGCGGTCGCTGTTGAAAAAGCGCAGCTTGGCCGGGATTTTGACCCGGGCGTGCTGGCGCTGGGCTTCGGATTCGTGGACTACGTTGGCGTTTACTTGGCTGTTCATCAGGGCAATTTCCTTAAGTTAATTCAGGCTTGGCAGGGTCAGACCATCATCAGCAACACAGCAACGAAGATGCTGCCGGCAGAGAAGGTCATGGTCCGAGACGACCAGGTGTTGAACCAACGTTGAAAGCTGGCCAAATCGCGGGTCAGTTTGGTGTCCTGGCGGGTCCAGGACTGTTGATCAAGGCGGAAGAACACGTAAATCTTCACCAACGCGCCCATGATCTGGTTGTAATAGAGAATCAGCGGGTAGGCCGGGCCGATCTTGTGGCCGGAGCACGACAACAGCAGGGTGAGGATCAGGCGAGTGATGCCGATCCACAGCAGGTACGCGAGGATGAACGCGCCGCCGTACTTGAAGGTGGCGATGATCGCCACGGTCAGGCCGAGCAGGGAGGTCCACATCGACACGCGCTGGTCGAACAGCACCACGCTGGTGAACAGGCCGAGGCGGCGCATACCCAGGCCCAGCGCGCGGGAGTTCTGGCGCAGGTTGTTGCCGTACCAGCGGAACATCAGCTTGCGGCTGGCCTTGATAAAGCTCTTTTCCGGCGGGTGTTCCACGGTGTTGATCGCGGCGTCCGGCACGTAGAAGGTGTCGTAGCCCAGGCGCATCAGGCTGAACCAGCTGGATTTATCGTCGCCGGTCAGGAATTTGAAGCGGCCCAGGCGCCAGTGTTGCAGCGAGTCGCTTTCCACGTCGGCGATAAAGCCTGGGTCGGTTACAACGCTGGCACGGAACACCGACATACGCCCGGTCATGGTCAGCACGCGCTTGGACAGGGCCATGGAGCACATGTTGATGTGGCGTTGGGCGAAGCGCAGTTTGTGCCACTCGCTCATGATGTAGCCGCCACGCACTTCGCAGAACTCGTTGGTGGTCAGGCCGCCGACATTGCCGAACAGCTGGAACCACGGCACGGTCTTGCGCACCACGCCCTCGGCGAGCACGGTATCGCCATCGATCACGGCCACCACGGCGCGGTCATCCGGCAGGTGGCGCGAGATGGCGCGAAAACCAAAGGCCAGGCCGTCACGCTTGCCGGTACCGGCGATGCGCACGAAGTCGAGCTTGACGTGAGCCGGTGGGTTGAGTTTTTCCCAAAGGCTCTTGACCAGCAGTTCGTCGGACATTTCCACCAGCGAGCAGACCACGGTGGTGGGGAAGCCGCATTCGATGGCTTCGCGAATCACCGAGCTGTAGACCTGCGCGGTGGTCAGCGCATCGATACGAAAACTGGTGACCATCAGGAACACATGGGATGGGTCGGCGGCCTTGCCCAGCTTGCGCACTTTGCGGCGCAGATGCGGGTACACCACGTAGAGAAACAGCATGCCGCGAAAGAAATGCGTTGCACCCATCGAGTAGCGCCAGATACCGACGGCACCAATCAGGAAAATAAAATTCTTCGATTGCGAATCGAAGGTGCTCGCCGGCAACAGCAGGGCGAGTCCCATCAGCAGGCTGAGGAACAACAGCCAACCGGCGGCTTGCAGGAATACATGTTTTAACTTGGACATAAGCGTCATCCGCAAGGAGAGGAGGTTTCAGGCTGCAAGCGCTGGGGTCAGACACGTGCAGCCTGAAACTTGCCGTTGCTGTTACCAGCAAATACCTTCGGTACGGCCGCTCACGCTGGTGGCCTTGGACATGAAGCCCACCAGGTCGACCACTTGCTTGCCGTCCGGGGCGTTGTGCGCCAGGGCACGGAATTTCTCGTCGCGGTTACCCAGGATGATCACGTCGGAGTTGTTGATCACTTCGTCGAAGTCCGAGTTGAGCAGGGACGACACGTGGGGGATCTTGCCTTCGATGTAGTCCTTGTTGGCACCGTGTACGCGGGCGTATTCGACGTTGCTGTCGTAGATGCTCAGGTCGTAACCCTTGCCGATCAGCATTTCCGCCAGCTCTACCAGTGGGCTTTCACGCAGGTCGTCGGTACCGGCCTTGAAGCTCAGGCCCAGCAGGGCGACTTTGCGTTTATCGTGGCTGGAAACGATGTCGAAGGCGTTCTGTACCTGGGACTCGTTACTGCGCATCAGCGAGTTGAGCAGCGGCGCTTCCACGTCCAGGGAACCGGCGCGGTAGGTCAGGGCGCGCACGTCTTTTGGCAGGCACGAGCCGCCGAACGCGAAGCCTGGGCGCATGTAGTACTGGGACAGGTTGAGGGTCTTGTCCTGGCAGACCACGTCCATCACTTCACGACCATCGACGCCGACGGCCTTGGCGATGTTGCCGATCTCGTTGGCGAAGGTGACCTTGGTGGCGTGCCACACGTTGCAGGTGTACTTGATCATCTCGGCGACAGCGATGTCCTTGCGGATGATCGGCGCGTCGAGCTCTTCGTACAGCGACTGCAGAACGTCGCCGGAGGCTGTGTCGAATTCGCCGATAACGGTCATCGGCGGCAGGTCGTAGTCGGCGATGGCGGTGGATTCGCGCAGGAATTCCGGGTTGACCGCAACGCCGAAGTCGACACCGGCTTTCTTGCCGGAGCAGTCTTCGAGGATCGGGATCACCACGTTGGCAACGGTGCCCGGCAGTACGGTGCTGCGCACTACGATGGTGTGGCGGGTGCTCTTGTCGCGCAGGACAAAACCGATCTCGCGGCATACCGATTCGATGTAGTTGAGTTCCAGGTCACCGTTCTTCTTGCTCGGCGTACCGACGCAAATCATCGACACGTCGGTATCGCGGATGGCTTCGGCGAAGTTGGTGGTGCCACGCAGTCGACCCGTCTGGATACCCTGGCTCAACAGCTCGCCCAGACCCGGCTCGACGATCGGCGATTTACCGGCGTTGATCAGGTCGATCTTTTCCTTGGAGATGTCTACGCCGACCACTTCATGGCCACGGGCAGACAGGCAACCGGCACACACTGCGCCAACGTAACCCAAACCAAATATGCTGATGCGCATCGCAATTACCTCTGTATTTAAATCATGCCATTAGATGGCCGGAGTTCATGTTTGCAAGCGTCACTGATGCCGCGAAAAGTTAGGCGAATAGACGCCGACTAACCGCGTATAGGCATGTTGAATAACGAGTGACTAACTATTGCACTCAAGTTGTGCGCAACCAGGCCTTATTATTGGGGCTTGCCCTGAAATGCGGCCGGGCTCCCTTGGAGGAAGGCTCCGGCGCCGGTGCTGCGAGGTTTTGATACAGGCAAAATGCCTTTTTTATCAAAGCCTTGGATGCATGCACGGGCTCATTTAGGTCAGCGCTGCCCTGGCCTGTAGGGGATAGCAATGCGTATTATCGCCACCCTTAACTCGATCAGTTGATGTTGTGACCATAGAGTCAAAGTGTTTTACGACAACTTGACTACTTCCCTTGGTCGTTATGTAAGTCATCTCTTACAGAAGCAGAGAATTTCGTTACCGGTGGTATGAGCGGTGCTTCAGGACGAAGTTCCTGGCCGCTCATCCTGTTTCCCGAAATTTTTTGAAATATTAGAAAAGATGGCACTAGTACTATATTGATAGCACTTGCTATTCAGGCCAGTAGTTGTGGGGAGTTGGCACGGAGGGATAGTTTTGTGCCACTACTGATAAAAAAAAGTGGTGCCACTACGAAAAAAACCGACGAATGTCGAGTGAATAAAATGTTAGGGTTGTGTCTGGATATTTTTTTGACGTCAAATAAATGACGATTTCAGGTTTGAATGCAATACAAAATGTGGGAGGGGGCTCGCCCCCGATAGCGGTGTATCAATCCCTGGAGAGGTGACTGTTGCATCGCCATCGGGGGCAAGCCCCCTCCCACATTTGTAAATGAGTGCCTGTCGGGCCTTATTCCGGTGCGTGATCGCGCAGAAACACCAGGTTATCCGGCGTGGACTGCTCCGCATTGAAGCGATAACCCTGCACGTCGAACTGCTTGAGCCTGGCCGGGTCGCTGATCCGCTCTTCAATCACAAACCGGCTCATCATGCCCCGGGCTTTTTTCGCATAAAAGCTGATGATCTTGTACTGGCCGTTCTTGAGGTCCTTGAACTCGGTGTTGATGATCCGCGCGTTCAGGGCTGTGCGCTTGACCGCCGAGAAATACTCGTTGGACGCCAGGTTGAGCAGCACATCGTCGCCTTGCTCGGCCAGGGCTTCATTGAGCCACTCGCTGATGCGCGTGCCCCAGAAAGCGTAAAGGTCCTTGCCGCGGGCGTTGGCCAGTTTGGTACCCATCTCCAGGCGGTACGGCATCATCAGGTCCAGTGGGCGCAGCAGGCCGTACAGGCCCGAAAGCATGCGCAGGTGGTCCTGGGCGTAGCTGAAGTCGGCATCATTGAAGGTTTCGGCATTGAGGCCGGTGTACACGTCACCCTTGAACGCCAGCAGCGCCTGTTTGGCATTGGCAGGCGTGAAAGCGGGCGTCCAGCTACCGAAACGGGCGGCGTTGAGGCCACCGATCTTGTCCGACACATGCATCAGCTCGCTGATCTGCGCCGGGCTCAGCTCGCGCAGTTGCTCGATCAGCTCTTGGGAGTGGTCGAGGTACTGCGGCTGGGTGAAGCGCGGGGTTACCGCCTTTGACTCGAAATCGAGGGTCTTGGCGGGGGAAATCACCATCAGCATGAAGTTGGCTCCTGGAATCGTGGCGTGTAGCGTGGGCGCGATTCTAGGGGTTGGGGCGGTTTGACTCCACCTATGATGGTGATAGGCGCGATCCGCTATGATGGGCGGCAACTCTGGAGAGGGAGACCCCACGTGCGATTAGCGCTTTTTGTGACAGCGTGCCTGTTGGGCCTGAGCGTGCAGGCCGCGCCGGTTGATGTCGCCAGCCTCGACCGCAGCGTCTGGCCGGAAAAACTCAGCAGCCCGGCGCTGTTCGATGTGGCCTCGCGCGCGGAAATCCTCATGTTCGCCCATGGCTTGATCGCCAGCGAAGCCCAGGATGAAACCGCGCTCAAGCAACGCCTGGGGCTGAAGATCATTAACCTGGCGGCCATCGACGACCTGCGCCGCCAGCTCTGGCAGCGTTTGCTGGAGAACTACACCCTGGCCCAGCAGAGCTGCGAGGAGGACGCCTCGTTCTGCTACCTGGTGGAAAACATCGAAGATTTGCGCGAGCAGGCCGGCAAATTCGAAGTCAGTGACAATTCGTTCTATATAGGCTGGGCCGCCCCCAGCCGGCAGTTCCATGAACGCTATCTGGACGAGCTGCTGCGCAAGGCCGCGCTGCTGCCGCAGATCAGCAGCGAAGTGGCGCGCTTGGGTGACCACGAACGCAACGGCGATGAGCTCAATGACCGGATGTTCCTGCTGACCTTCGACGGCGGCCCGGCCCCGGTCAACGGCAATACCGACTGGCTCGCCGATTACCTGCGCAAGCAAAAGATCAACGCCACGTTCTTCGCCCTCGGCAGCAGCCTGCAGACTCGCGTGGAGCGAAGCTCGGCTGCCGATGTGCAGGCGTTGTACCAGGGGCAGTGCGTGGGCATCCAGGGTTGGCAATATCGCTCCCACAGCCACTGGGTTGACTGGCAGGATTCCATCACCCGCAGCGCGTCACTGGTGCAAAACCTGATGCCGGAAAACTACGTGCCGCTGTTCCGGCCGCCCTACGGGCAACGTCGCGCGGACAGCCAGGGGTTCTTCCAGGCCCAGGGCCTGCAGGTGGCATTATGGGACATCGATTCCCAGGACGATCCGGGCAAGCTCAAGGCCGAGGAATCGGCGCAACGGGTGCTGACGCTGATGGCGTTGTGGCGCAAAGGCGTGATTGTGTTTCACGACACCCAGGACAAGGCGCGGGTGGCGTTGCCGATGTTGCTGCAGGCCACGGCGCAGAGTGGCCTGGGCTGGCAGGAGTGCCGCGAGGCATTTCGCTGAAATGCCCGGCCCTGTTGGGTAAGGCGGATTTCTGGGGCGATTTGCTGCGACATTTCGATGCAGGCGGACTTCCGACTTTAACGGGGTAGCTGGCACTCGGCTAGTGCTATTCGTCATCCTGAAAAATAAACTTCAAAAAAGCGTCAAAGTGCTTTTTCCTGTCATGGGTTTTGCGGTATTACGAAGTCAGATCGCCGAAACCTGCAGCACAGGTGGCGTCTTCCAAGACTCCTCCTGTGGGTACCGCACTTGACGTCACTCAGGTGCGATCGGTGGTCGAATCGAGGCGCAGCACCGCCCAGGTATTGCGTCGACTGGCTCCCACAAAGGTGACCGAGTATGGATGATCATGGACGCACCCCTTCTTCCGACCAGCCAATCCTTTATGTGCTTGATACCAACGTACTGATCCACGATCCAAACGCACTGCTTAACTTTGAAGAACACCACGTCGCCATTCCCATGATCGTGCTGGAGGAGCTCGACAAGCTCAAAAGCGGCCACCACAGCGTCGCCGCCGAATGCCGCCAGGCCATCCGCCTGATCGACAAGACCCTGGGTGAAGCTTCGCCCGAGGACGTTGAACTTGGCGTGCCGATCCAGCGCGGCAAGAGCGGGCCCAAGGGTTTGCTGTCCATCCTGATGAGCAAGCGCAGCGAGCCCAACAGCTTGCTGCCGGAAAACCTCAACGACAACAAGATCATCAACCAATTGATCGACCTGCATGCGCGCGACAAGGACCTGCGTGTGGTGCTGGTGACCAAAGACATCAATATGCGCCTCAAGGCCCGAGCGTGTGGGATCGCCGCCGAGGACTACAGCACCGACCAACTGGTCGACGACGTCTCGATGCTGTCGCGTGGTTATCACATGATGACCGGCTCGTTCTGGGACCGCGTCAGCAAGGTCGAGACCCGCCAGGATCATGGCCGCACCTGGCATCAGGTGCAGTTGATCGACAACCTGCCGGCCGTGCACATCAATGAATTCATCGTCGACGAGCAAGGCTTCGTGGGCTGGATCAAAGAGATCCAGGTCGACAAGCTGCTGATCCTCGACCTGCATCAGGAACCCCTGTTGCACCAGGAAGCCTGGGGCCTGAAACCGCGTGATATCTACCAGAGCCTGGCGCTGTATGCGCTGCTCGACCCGGACATCCACCTGGTCAACCTGACCGGCGCCGCCGGCTCCGGCAAGACCATCCTCGCCCTGGCCGCCGCTATCGAGCAGACCATGGTGACCAAGCGCTATCGCCGCATCATCGCCACCCGCAGCGTGCAAGGCCTGGACCAGGAAATCGGCTTCCTGCCTGGCACCGAAGCGGAAAAAATGGAGCCGTGGCTGGGGGCGATCACCGACAACCTCGAAGCCTTGCACATGGATGACGAAAACACCCATGGCAGCGTCGACTACATCCTCAGCAAAGTGCCGTTGCAGTTCAAATCCCTCAACTACATTCGAGGTCGCAGCTTCCAGCAAAGCCTGATTCTGATCGATGAATGCCAGAACCTCACCCCGCACCAGATGAAAACCATCATCACCCGTGCCGGCGCCGGTTCCAAAGTGGTGTGCCTGGGCAACCTGGCGCAGATCGACACCCCTTACCTGTCCGCGACCAGCTCCGGGCTGACCTACCTGACGGAACGCTTCAAAGACTTCCCGAACGGCGTGCACATCGCGCTGCAAGGGGTACCTCGTTCGATACTGGCCGAATACGCAGAGTCCCATTTGTAAAACGCGGTCAATGTGGGAGGGGGCTTGCCCCCGATGGCGGTGGCACATTCAACATCTCTGTTGACTGGCCCACAGCAATCGGGGGCAAGCCCCCTCCCACATTTTTTCTGTGTTGGGTTTACAATCGCTGCTCCTGATCAGGAGTATCGCTGTGCTGACTCATCTCGATTCCCAAGGCCGCGCCCATATGGTCGACGTCACCGACAAAGCCGTGACGTTCCGTGAAGCGGTGGCGCAAGCGCGGGTGCGCATGTTGCCCGACACCCTGAAAATGATCGTCGACGGCGCCCATCCCAAGGGTGACGTGTTCGCCGTGGCCCGCATCGCCGGGATCCAGGCGGCAAAGAAAACCAGTGACCTGATCCCCCTGTGTCACCCGCTGATGCTCACTGGCGTCAAGGTTGAACTGCGGGCCGAAGGCGACGACGCGGTGTACATCCTGGCGCGCTGCAAACTCTCCGGCCAGACCGGCGTGGAGATGGAAGCCCTGACCGCCGCCAGCGTGGCGGCATTGACGATCTATGACATGTGCAAGGCGGTGGATCGCGGCATGACCATCGAAAGTATTCGCCTGCTGGAAAAGCTTGGCGGTAAGAGCGGGCATTTCAAGGCGGATCAGCAATGAGTATCAACGTACTGTTTTTCGCACGATATGCCGAAGCGGTGGGCTTTGATTCGTTGGAGATGGAAGGTGAGTTTGCCACCGTTGATGCCGTGCGCCTGGCACTGGCCGCTGACCCGGAGTTCGCAGTACTCAACGAGGCGAGTCTGATGTGCGCGCGCAACGAAGAGCTGTGCAATCTCGACGAGCCGGTCCAGGCCGGTGACGAAATCGCGTTTTTCCCGCCCGTAACCGGAGGCTGAGCATGGCCATTCGTGTGCAGGTCGAAGCCTTTGATCCCGGTGCCGAAGTCAACGCCATGCACGCGGCCAATGTGGGCGTGGGCGCGGTGGTGAGCTTTGTCGGGTATGTGCGCGACTTCAATGACGGTCTGGATGTGGCCGGGATGTTCCTGGAGCATTACCCCGGCATGACCGAAAAAGCCCTGGCCAAGATTGCCGTCGAGGCCGAGCAACGCTGGCCGCTGCTCAAGCTGGAAGTGCTGCACCGCATCGGCGCGTTGGAGCCGGGCGAACCGATCGTGTTTGTCGCAGCCGCCAGCGCACATCGCCAGGCGGCGTTCGATGCGTGTGCGTTTGTGATGGATTACCTCAAGACCCGGGCACCGTTCTGGAAGAAGGAAAACACCAGTGAAGGGCCGCGCTGGGTGGAGGGGCGCAGCAGCGACCACGCCGCAGCGGATCGTTGGAAGTAAATGTGGGAGGGGGCTTGCTCCCGATGGCTGCGGCACATTCAACATCTCTGTTGACTGACTCACTGCTATCGGGGGCAAGCCCCCTCCCACATTTTGATCGGGTTTCGGCTTAGGGACGTTTGCGTTCAACAGCCCGCAGCAGATGCGTCGGCGGCGTCTCGCAACTGATCTTGCGTCCCAGCAGCGTCTCGATCGACGGCAGCTGATACGAATCATCCTCCCCGGCAAAGCTGATCGACACACCCGCAGCCCCGGCGCGACCGGTACGGCCGATACGGTGCACGTAGTCGTCCGGCACTTCCGGCAGGGTGAAGTTGATCACGTGGCTGATGCCATCGATGTGGATCCCGCGACCTGCCACGTCGGTGGCCACCAGCACGCGGATCTTGCCTTCGCGAAAGCCTTCCAGGGTCTTGATGCGCTTGTGTTGTGGCACGTCGCCGGACAGTTGCGCAGCGTTGACGCCATCACGCACCAGGCGCTCTTCGATGCGGCGCACTTCGTCCTTGCGGTTGGCGAATACCATCACCCGCTCCCAACCGTTGTCGTTGACCAGGTTGTAGAGCAGCTTGTACTTGTCGGCACCGGCGACGGCGTAGATATGCTGGTCGACGTTTTCGCTGGCGACGTTGAGTGCTTCGATCTCGACGATGGACGGGTCGGTGGTCCACTGCTTGGCGAGGTTCATCACGTCTTCGGTGAAGGTCGCGGAGAACAGCAGGGTCTGACGTTCGGCCTTTGGCGGGGTCTGGCGAATGATCTGGCGTACTTGAGGGATAAAACCCATGTCGAGCATGCGGTCGGCTTCGTCCAGCACCATCACTTCGACCATGTCCAGATGCACATCGCCGCGCTGGTTAAAGTCGAGCAGGCGGCCAGGAGTGGCGACCAGGATGTCGCAGTGGCGGGCTTCGAGGTGCTTGAGCTGCTTGTCGAAGTCCATGCCGCCGACGAAGGTCATCACGTTGAGGCCGGTGTACTTGGTCAGGTCTGCGGCGTCCTTGGCGATCTGCACCACCAGTTCCCGGGTCGGGGCGATGATCAGCGCACGCGGCTCACCCATGTAGCGCTCTTTGGGTGGCGGCGTCTGCAGCAGCTGGGTGATGATCGAAATCAGGAACGCGGCGGTCTTGCCGGTGCCGGTCTGGGCGCGGCCGATGGCATCTTTACCCGCCAGGGTGAAACCCAGCACCTGCGCCTGAATCGGCGTGCAGTACGGGAAGCCCAGGTCCTGGATGGCGTGCATCAGTTCCGGAGCCAGCTTGAAGTCATGGAAGCGGGTCTTGCCTTCCTGGGGCTCGACGACGAAGTCTTCGAGTTTCCACGGCGTCACGGGCGGCTTGGGCGCGCGTTCGCGGCGTGGTTTGGCAACAGGCGCATCGACGGCTTGCGCAGGCTTTGCCTGTTCAGGCGGCGTCACCGGGGCTGTTTTCGGTGAGGCGGCAGGTGCGATCCGGTCGGGCCGAATACCGTCATGGCGGTTGCCGGGCTTGGGAACGGGAGCACTGGGAACAGGCGCGAGCGGCTCAGCCTCGCTTTTGCCGAACATCTTCTTGAGTGCTTTGAGCACGGTCATCTCATTAATTGATTAAGGAATGTACGCCGGCCAGTGTAATGCAAGAATCGGGCGCGGCGTAGTGCGTCTGTCATACAACTACATAGAGGCGCGTTTCAGCGCAGGCGTTCGGCCAGCCACGTGCCGATATCGCGTATCTCTTCGGGTAACACTTCGTGGCCCATTGGGTATTCCTGCCATGTCACGGTGACACTACGCTGCTTCAAATGCTCATAGGCGCTGCGGCCCATGGCGTTCTGCACCACGTCATCGTACTGGCCATGCAGGCACAGGGTGGGGATACGTTGCTGGCTGGCGGATAACTCAAGCTCATCATCGAAGGTCGGCGCGTAGGTGGAGAGGGCGATCACGCCACCCAAGGGGCCCTGCCAGGTTTTGAACGCTGTATGGAAAACCACCGCGCCGCCCTGGGAAAACCCCGCAAGGAAAACGCGTGAAGCGTCTATCCCGGTTCTCTTCTGCCGCTCTATCAAATCCGTAACCATTTTTGCCGACGCTTCCAGCTCTTCCAGGCTGATCGAACGGGCTGGGCTCATGGCCTTGATGTCGTACCAACTCGGCATCTCGTAGCCACCATTGATCGTCACCGCACGGGTGGGCGCCTGGGGCAATACGAAGCGCGTGGACAGCAAGCTTTGCTGCAGCGCTTCGGCCACTGGCAGGAAATCGTAGCGATCAGCGCCCAGGCCATGCAGCCATATAACGCAGGCGTCGGCGGGCTTGGCGGGCTCAAGAATCAAGGGTTCGGTCATGTCTGCTCCATAGATGTGCGGGCGCTCCGATTGGGTGCGTCGGAACGGTGCGCGACGGATTGATCTGTTAAGAGAATGTCGCACGGTTGAATCTTTTTCTATTGACCACGGGCTGAAACGAGTCAGCCGGCACTCTGGTACGGGGCTTGCTATGTGTAGCTCGATGTCAGGACTATCCGATGACGGTAACACTATCAGTGACTGCCGCTTGTGGGATAGCCACTGGAATTACCGCGACAGCCTCATGCCGCTTGACCCTAAAAAAAGCCAACACGGGTCGATATCGCCTCATAAGGGTGCGCTGAGGTTCGAGCTTCGACACAACAAGAGCAACTGGAGGTTTGAATGAAGGTATTGAAATCCACCCTGGCCATCGTGACCGCGGCCGCTGTACTGGGCGTCAGTGGTTTTGCCCAGGCTGGCGCCACCCTGGACGCCGTGCAGAAGAAAGGCTTTGTGCAATGTGGCGTGAGTGACGGCTTGCCGGGCTTCTCGGTGCCGGATGCCAGCGGCAAGATCCTCGGGATCGACGCCGACGTATGCCGCGCCGTGGCCGCCGCCGTTTTCGGTGATGCGACCAAGGTCAAATTCAGCCAGTTGAATGCCAAGGAGCGTTTCACCGCGCTTCAGTCCGGCGAAGTCGACATCCTGTCGCGCAACACCACCATGACCAGCTCGCGCGATGCGGGCATGGGCCTGAAATTCCCGGGCTTCATCACCTACTATGACGGCATCGGTTTCCTGGTAAACAACAAGCTGGGCGTAAAAAGCGCCAAGGAACTGGACGGTGCAACCATCTGCATCCAGGCCGGTACCACCACTGAGCTGAACGTTTCGGATTACTTCCGCGGCAACAACCTCAAGTACACCCCGATCACCTTCGACACCTCTGACGAAAGCGCCAAGTCGCTGGAATCCGGGCGTTGCGACGTGCTGACCTCCGACAAATCCCAGCTGTTCGCCCAGCGCAGCAAGCTGGCTTCGCCGAAGGACTACGTGGTACTGCCGGAAACCATCTCCAAGGAGCCGCTGGGCCCGGTCGTGCGTAACGGCGACGACGAGTGGCTGGCCATCGTGCGCTGGGTAGGCTACGCCATGCTCAACGCTGAAGAAGCCGGCATCACCTCGAAAAACGTCGAAGCTGAAGCCAAGTCCACCAAGAACCCGGACGTCGCACGTCTGCTCGGTGCCGACGGCGAATACGGCAAAGACCTGAAAGTGAAGAAGGACTGGGTCGTACAGATCGTCAAGCAGGTGGGTAACTACGGCGAAGTGTTCGAGCGCAACCTGGGCAAGAGCACCCCGCTGGAAATCGACCGTGGCCTGAACGCGCTGTGGAACAACGGCGGCATTCAATACGCACCGCCTGTGCGCTGATCGCTGATGGTTCTGTCACCCGGTGGGCCAACCGCCGGGTGATGTTCTGTTCCATTCTTTCCGGGGCACTTCATGCAAAATCAAATCGGCGCACCAAAGCAGAAGCTCAGCTTCAGCGATCCCAAAGTGCGTGCGTGGCTCTTCCAGATCATCACGATAGTGGCGGTGGTCTCGCTGGGCTGGTACCTCTTCAACAATACCCAGACCAACCTGCAACACCGGGGCATCACCTCGGGTTTCGACTTTCTTGAGCGCAGTGCCGGCTTCGGCATCGCGCAGCATTTGATCGATTACACCGAATCGGACAGCTATGCCCGCGTCTTTGTGATCGGCCTGCTCAACACTTTGCTGGTGACCGTGATCGGTGTGGTGCTGGCGACCCTGCTCGGCTTCATCATCGGCGTGGCACGCCTGTCGCCCAACTGGATGATCAACAAGCTGGCGACGGTGTACGTGGAAGTGTTCCGCAACATTCCACCGCTGCTGCAGATCCTGTTCTGGTACTTCGCGGTGTTCCTGACCATGCCGGGGCCGCGCAACAGCCATAACTTCGGTGACACTTTCTTTGTCAGCAGCCGCGGCCTGAACATGCCGGCCGCGCTGGCCGCCGACGGGTTCTGGCCGTTCGTGGCCAGCGTCGTGGTGGCGATTGTCGCCATTGTGCTGATGAGCCGCTGGGCTAATAAGCGCTTTGAAGCCACTGGTGTGCCGTTCCACAAGTTCTGGGCGGGCCTGGCACTGTTCATCCTGATCCCGGCGCTGTGCGCGCTGATCTTCGGTGCGCCGCTGCATTGGGAAATGCCGAAGCTACAAGGCTTCAACTTTGTCGGTGGCTGGGTGCTGATCCCGGAACTGCTGGCGCTGACCCTGGCGCTTACCGTCTACACCGCGGCGTTTATCGCCGAGATCGTGCGTTCGGGCATCAAGTCCGTCAGCCACGGCCAGACCGAAGCCGCACGCTCCCTGGGCCTGCGCCCCGGGCCGACGCTGCGCAAGGTCATCATCCCGCAAGCGTTGCGGGTGATCATTCCGCCGCTGACCAGCCAATACCTGAACCTGGCGAAAAACTCGTCGCTGGCCGCCGGTATCGGTTACCCGGAAATGGTTTCGCTGTTCGCCGGTACGGTGCTCAACCAGACCGGCCAGGCCATCGAAGTCATTGCCATCACCATGAGCGTGTACCTGGCGATCAGCATCAGCATTTCCCTGCTGATGAACTGGTACAACAAGCGCATTGCGCTGATCGAGCGGTGAGGAAACCTGCATGAGTTCGCATACGTTCAAACCTGATATGCCGCCGCCGAGCAAAGTTTTCGGGCCGATGGCATGGATGCGCGCCAACCTGTTTTCCAGTTGGCTCAATACCCTGCTGACGTTGTTGGCGTTCTACCTGATCTACCTGGTGGTGCCGCCGATTCTGAGCTGGGCGATCATCGACGCCAACTGGGTCGGCACCACGCGCGCCGATTGCACCAAGGAGGGCGCCTGCTGGGTGTTCATCCAACAGCGCTTCGGGCAGTTCATGTACGGCTACTACCCCGGCGACCTGCGCTGGCGCGTGGACCTGACCGTATGGCTGGCGATTGTCGGCGTGGCGCCATTGTTCATCTCGCGCTTCCCGCGCAAGGCGATCTATGGCCTGGGCTTTTTGGTGCTGTACCCAATCATCGCGTTTTTCCTGCTGCACGGCGGGATCTTCGGCCTGGCCAACGTGGCGACCAGCCAATGGGGCGGGCTGATGCTGACCCTGGTGATTGCCACCGTCGGCATCGCTGGCGCCTTGCCCCTGGGCATCATGTTGGCGCTGGGGCGGCGTTCGAACATGCCGGCCATTCGTGTGGTCTGCGTGACTTTCATCGAGTTCTGGCGCGGCGTGCCGTTGATCACCGTGCTGTTCATGTCCTCGGTGATGCTGCCGTTGTTCCTGCCCGAAGGCATGGGCATCGACAAGCTGTTGCGGGCGTTGATCGGCGTGATCCTGTTCCAGTCGGCCTATGTGGCCGAAGTGGTGCGCGGTGGTTTGCAGGCGATTCCCAAGGGCCAGTACGAAGCGGCCGCAGCGATGGGCCTCGGCTACTGGCGTTCGATGGGCCTGGTGATCCTGCCGCAAGCCTTGAAGATGGTGATCCCCGGGATCGTCAACACGTTTATTGCGTTGTTCAAGGACACCAGCCTCGTGATCATCATTGGCCTGTTCGACCTGCTCAACAGCGTCAAGCAAGCCGCCGCCGACCCGAAATGGCTGGGCATGGCCACTGAAGGCTATGTGTTCGCCGCCCTGGTGTTCTGGATTTTCTGTTTTGGTATGTCGCGCTATTCCATTCATTTGGAACACAAGCTCGACACAGGCCACAAGCGTTAGGAGTTGATGTGATGAGCGAAGCGATCAAACAGCCTGTGAGCCCTGAAGGCATTATCCAGATGCAGGGCGTCAACAAGTGGTACGGCCAGTTCCACGTGTTGAAAGACATCAACCTGAACGTCAAGCAGGGCGAGCGCATTGTGTTGTGCGGCCCTTCGGGGTCGGGCAAGTCCACCACCATTCGCTGCCTCAACCGTCTGGAAGAGCACCAGCAAGGCCGCATCGTGGTCGATGGGGTGGAGCTGACCAACGACCTCAAGCAGATCGAGGCGATCCGCCGTGAAGTCGGCATGGTGTTCCAGCACTTCAACCTGTTCCCGCACCTGACCATCCTGCAGAACTGCACGCTGGCGCCGATGTGGGTGCGCAAGATGCCCAAGCGCAAGGCCGAAGAAATTGCCATGCACTACCTGGAGCGCGTACGTATTCCGGAACAGGCCCACAAGTTTCCGGGGCAACTGTCCGGTGGCCAGCAACAGCGCGTGGCAATCGCCCGTGCGCTGTGCATGAAGCCCAAGATCATGCTGTTCGACGAGCCGACGTCGGCCCTCGACCCGGAAATGGTCAAGGAAGTGCTGGACACCATGATCGGCCTGGCCGAAGACGGCATGACCATGTTGTGCGTGACCCACGAGATGGGCTTTGCCCGCACCGTGGCCAACCGCGTGATCTTCATGGACAAGGGCGAAATCGTGGAGCAGGCGGCGCCGAATGACTTCTTTGACAACCCGCAGAATGAGCGGACCAAGTTGTTCCTGAGCCAGATTCTGCATTGATGGATGCTTGAAAGAATAAACCCGGCCTCGCGCCGGGTTTATTTATTGGGGGGCTACGACGCTTCAAGTGTTTCAGGCACGTCGTTGACTGTGTAAGTGAATGCATCACGCATATCAGCGCCTTCTGCCAGGGCTTTTGCATCTACAAGCAGATGCGGATGCCGATCCAGTAACCGCATCAGCAGCACCAAGGGTTTCGGGGCAAAAAGTTCGCCGCGTTCGTACCGCGAGAATGCGTTGTGGCCGCCACCGGACAGCAGATTCACTGCTTCCTTTTGCGTAAGGTGCAGTTTTCGGCGGATGCGCTTCATCTCCGCGCCGATCATTTTCCTGGCGGTGAGGGCTAGCTCTTCACCTGCTTCTCCATAGCGATCGGCACTGTCGGTATCCGGGTCCCAGAAGCCGTCGCCGCATACCTCGCATTTCCAGCCAGCAAGGTCGTCGACTCGACGTTCCATGCCTTTGATGCTGATGGTTTCACTGTGGCCCTCGAAATAGACCAACGCATCAGGCGCGCCACAGATGTAGCACAGCTCTGTTTTTTTCATGGGTTTTTCTCCTTGAAGGAGATTACCGGAGGCCTACCGTCTGCGCGGTAAGTGACCTTGATGTAAATCTCCCTGCCTTCAGAATGAGCGTGGTACACGTCCTGCCAGACCCGATGGTCGCCATACGTGGTCATCGACTTGTACAACATCCAGTTTTGCAGCTCATAGATGACATCTTTCATTTCCTCAAGGCTAAAACCCAGTTCCCAGCCGCAGCGTTGTGCCGAGTGGGTAAAGGCTCTGCGCCCAAGCCGCCTGACATCCGCCTTGATCACCGCCAGATCGTAATGAGGTGTGTACTTTTCCATAAGACACCTGAGTCCAATAATTACCCTTTAAGGGTAATTTTACCAATCGAAAATACTGCTCGTTTTCCTGCTTAGGAACCCTAGTGCGTTGCCTTTGTAGGCCACTCCGAATAGGCTGTAGGAAAATTCATCCTATGATTGGACGAAAGCTAAAAATCCATGACAGACATCGCCCCACTGATCAAACGTTCCCTGGTCGACCAGGCCCTTGAGCAACTGCGCCTGCGCATTGCCCAGGGCGTGTGGGCGATCGGCGAGCGATTGCCCACCGAGCCGGAGCTGTCCGCCGAGCTGGGCATTAGTCGTAATACCGTGCGTGAAGCCATGCGGGTGTTGGCGTTTTCCGGGCTGATCGATATTCGCCAGGGCGACGGCAGTTACTTGCGTTCGATGACCGATCCGCTGGGGACGATGCGGGCGTTGTCCCATTGCACCCTGGAGCAGGCGCAGGAGACCCGTGGGATTCTGGAGGTGGAGGCCATCGGGCTCGCGGCGCTGCGCCGTACCGATGAGGATCTGCACCGGCTGCGTAAAGCACTCACTGCCAGTGCCGAGCTGTTTCAGGGTGACCTGGAGGCCTATATCAGTGCCGACCTGCTGTTCCACCAACAGTTGGTGGACGCAGCCCACAACCCGGCCTTGAGCGAGCTGTACCACTACTTTTCCGCCATCGTCGGCGCACAGTTGCGCCAGACCCTGAACACCTCGCCACGACGCCAGGCGGTCTTCGACCTGCACGGCGCCCTGCTCGATGCGGTGGAACAACAAGACCCGCAACGCGCCAAATCCCTCTGCCGGCAGTTGATCAATGAACCTTGAAACCAAATCCATGCCCGACCTGGACGAACTGTTGATCGACGCCGAGGCCGACGATGAGGCGGTGCAACAGGCGCATCCGACCGTCGCTCGCCCTTGGCTGTTGCTGCTGGGCCTGGTGCTGGTGGCGCTGAACTTGCGACCGGCGTTATCGAGCCTGTCGCCGTTGCTGGCCGAGGTCTCAAGCAGCCTGGGGTTGTCGGCGGCCAGGGCCGGGCTGCTGACGACATTGCCGGTGCTGTGCCTGGGGCTGTTCGCGCCCACGGCGCCGATCCTGGCGCGACGCTTTGGTGCCGAGCGCGTGGTGCTCGGCATCCTGCTGACCCTGGCCGCCGGGATCATCCTGCGCAGTTCGTTCGGCGAAGTGGGATTGTTTGCCGGCAGCCTGATTGCCGGTGCGAGTATCGGCATTATCGGTGTGCTGCTGCCCGGCATCGTCAAACGTGATTTCGCAAGGCAGGCCGGCGCCATGACCGGTGTCTACACCATGGCACTGTGCTTGGGCGCCGCATTGGCTGCCGGCGCCACTGTGCCGCTGAGCCACTACTTCGGCGACAGCTGGACGATGGGCCTGGGCTTCTGGATCGTGCCGGCCCTGGTGGCGGCGCTGTTCTGGCTGCCGCAAATTGGGCACAAACACGGCGCCCACCGAGTTGCCTACGGAGTCAAAGGCCTGCTGCGCGACCCATTGGCCTGGCAAGTGACCCTGTACATGGGCCTGCAATCCTCCCTGGCCTACATTGTGTTTGGCTGGTTGCCGTCGATCCTGATCGGTCGCGGCCTGAGCGCCACCGAGGCCGGGCTGGCGCTGTCCGGCTCGATCATCGTGCAGCTGTTCAGTTCCCTGGCCGCGCCATGGCTGGCCACACGGGGCAAGGACCAGCGGCTGGCGATCGTGGTGGTGATGCTGCTCACGCTGGGCGGTCTGTTCGGTTGCCTGTATGCGCCACTCGATGGCCTGTGGGGCTGGGCGATTGTGCTGGGCCTGGGCCAGGGCGGCACCTTCAGCCTGGCGCTGACCTTGATCGTGTTGCGTTCGCGGGATCCCCATGTGGCTGCCAACTTGTCGAGCATGGCCCAGGGCATTGGCTACACCCTGGCGTCCATGGGGCCGCTGGCGGTGGGTGTGCTCCATGACTGGACCGGCGGCTGGGGCGCGACCGGCTGGGTGTTCGCCGTGCTCGGCGTGGGCGCAATGATCGCCGGGCTTGGCGCGGGCCGCGCGTTGTATGTCAACGTGCGCAGTGAGCGCTTATAGGTAGATCACTTCCAGCGTGGCCGAGCCGTCCAGCTCCACCTCGGCGGTCAGGTCGAGGCTGTTCATGGGGGCCAGGAATGTGCTCACGCTGAGGGTGGTGTTCAGGTGTTGGATCGCCACCGGGCCATGGGTACTGCCGGCGGTGTCGGTAAAGCCCAGGTAACTGCGAGCGCCCAGCGGAATCTGGAACGCGCTGGCGCTGCTCCAGGCGCTGCCGGCGGTGGTGGAGTCGGTGCGGTAGACCTGGGGCAGTTCGTCGGCGCGGGTTTGCAGCGGGTCGATGTACACGTAGAAACGACCGATCTTGTTTTGGCTGTTGTCCAGCGACAGCCCATAGGCTGTTTCACTGGTGCCGCCGGTGGCGCTGCCGTCACGGTTGTCCACCATGCGCAAGGCGTAGTGGGCCGGGCCGTCGCAGGCGATGTTCAACAGCAGGCTGCGGGTTGGCAGCACTGTATCCTTGTCGGGGTTGAGGTCCCTGGCGTGCATCAGGCCATAGTCCACCAGGCCGTTGTCGGAAAGGGTCGGCTCGCACGATGCCGGGGCAAAACGGGCTGTCAGGCTTAGCTCGCGGTTTTGGCCAGTGCCCGGCGCGTCGATCAGGCCGATGGTTTCCCAGGTGGTCGCATCGCGCACCTGCGTTGCTTCATGGGGTGCCCAGGCCTTTACCTGAAGGGTCAGAGCCAAGCTTTTGCCCATCGCCGGTACCCCGTCGCGCAACGGCGCGACAGCCTGGCCGGCCTGCCAGGACAGCGCATTACCGCGAGCCGTCGGCGCCACGCCCCTGCCGTTGAGCACACCCAGTTCAACGGCCTGGCCATCGAGCACAGCGTCTTGTACCTGCAGGCCGTAGCTGCCGCGCTCGGTAAAGCGCAAGCGCTGCGCGCCAGCCGTCACGGCGCGGTAGAACAGGCTCATGTCGCGCGTGTCAGGGCAGTTGAGGCTGACGTTCAAACGCCCTTCACCGAGCAGGCGTTCGGGGCCTGAGTAGAGCGCGCCCATGCGGCTGATCAGGCCGAAGTCGATGCGCGATTCGCTCAGCGTGAGGCGGCAGTCTTCGGCCATGGCGGTCGAGGCCAGCAGGGCGGCGCAGGCCGCCGGCAGACGTTTCATCAGTGCATTCCTCAGGGTTGCCCGCAGCGGGCCGGCGCAGTTTCGTAGTACAGCTCGGGATCGGCCTTGTCCGGCAACTCGAACCGCAAGCGACAGGCCGGTTGGCCGGGCGCCTTGATCCACAAGGGCGGCAGGTCGAGGATATTACCCAGAAACACTTGACTGCCTTCCTGGACCAGGGTGATGAACTCGCCGTCCGCGCTGCTGACGCTGGCGCCACGGGGCAGCGGCGCACCCCGTTCGGTCTGCACCTGCAACAGCGCGCGACGGGTCATGGTCACGCCGAATTCAACGCGATCCACCGCGCCGCGCCCGGTACTCAGCGTCGCCAGGCCGTTATCGATGTCGGCGTTGCGCGGCAGAGAGCGGGTTTGAACCTGAACCTGGCTGCGGCCGTAGGCGGCCACTTGCGGCACGATGGCCTGGCCCTGCCAGTCGGTCCAGACCGGGCCGCTGGGCGTCGAAACCTGAATACCGGGCATGTCGCTCACCGCCAGCACGGCGAAGGTATCGCGTACGGGGTAGGGCGACAGCGTCAGGCCATTGCCGTGCACTACCACGGCACCTCTTGCTGCGCCCTGGTAACTGGAACGTTCGGCGTCCGAGCGGGTGTAGTTCAGGTCCAGCTGGGCGTAGCGCGGCAGCATCGATACCCCGAAGGAGGACTCCACCTGCCCGTCGCGTGTGTCGTGCTCGGCCCCGACCCGGTAGCTCAATTGTTCATTGACCTGCTCGTTCAGGCCCACGCCGGTGCGATGCTCGCCGCCGGAGTTGCGCACCCAGCTGCGCCCCCGGCGATTGCTCCCCAGGGGCACGCTGAGGTTCAGGTAGAAGCCGTCTTCCTGCTGCTCGCGCCCGTCCAGTTGCCATTCGGCGCTGGTGGCAATCGATACGCCGCCCACGCTCGTGCCCCAGGCGGCGAGGGCGCGGCTGCTGGGCTGGTTGTCGTAGGTGCTGGAGCGGGAAACACCGGCACTGAAGGCGCCGAGCCACGGGTGGGACCAGGACAGGTTGGCGCTTTGTTGATCGCGGTAACGCGAACGGCGTCGATCATCCTGTTCGTTCGCGGAGTTGGCGTCCTCCAGCTCGCGGTACCCAGGGGTGCGATAGGACATCCCGGCGCTGACTGACCACTGCTCGCCCAGGCGCTGGGAAAATCCCAGGTCTGTCTGCATGCCCCTGGTGTGTTCGAACACTTGGCTGTCGGCGAGCTGTGCGGTCACTTGCAATTGGCTGTCGAGCCATGGCAGAAACGTCACGCCGAGCCCCGCCGAGCGATAATCCTCGGCTGCCAGCAACCCGCTGCTCAGGCTGGCCTGGCGATACATCGCGCCGCTCCAGCCGGCGCTGACCACCCATGGGTCCTGGCCAGCATCGGCGCCCGTGCTGCGCACCCGGCCGGCGCCCATCGAATAGCCCGGCGCCGGCAGGCTCATGCCGAGCATGGCTGCCGGGACGGTAAACCGCCGCTCGCCGCCGACGCTTTCCTTGACCGTCACTTCCACCTCTGAGCGGCTGTTGAGACGGCGCACATCGCTCAGGGAAAACGGCCCGGCGGGCACCACGGTGGAATGGATCAACGCACCGTTCTGCCGGATTTCCACCTGGGCCGGGCTGTTGGCGATGCCGGTAATGGTCGCGCCGGGTTGCTGGTCCTGCAGGGCCTGTTCGGTGAACACCTGCAGGCCGGTGATCTGCGCTCCAGCCAGCACCGGGTTGTACAGGTTGATCTGGCCCGCCTGCAGCACGGCCTGCTGGCGGGCGAAGGTGCGTTGGGCGTATGCCTCCAAGTGGGTGCTGCGCGAACGGCCTTGCTGCCAGGTCTGCACTTGGCGGCTGCGCAGGATCCAGTCGCCCGCGTTGACCCCGGCTTCGGTGTTGGCTGAGCCAAAGCCGCTGCTGTCGTCTTCATCCCTGTTGTACAGCCCGCTGAGGTCATAGTTGAGCAGGGCCGCGAAGCCGCCGGTCTGGTAGCCGGAGATGTCCTGTTCGCGGGTGCGCAGCGCTTGTGTCGGCACCACCAGCGACAGGGTCAGACTGGCGGGGTCCTGCTCCACCAGCGCCTGGGGATAAGTGCCGAGCACATCGGCGCACGGTGCGGCAGCCTTTGCGCCAGGGACAGTCAGGCGCGCGGCGTCCAGCAGCGCGGTGTTGAAGCACAGCGTGCCGTGCGCATCGAATGTTGCCTGCACCCGGCCCCGGCGTTGACCATTCACCATCAGATTGACCGCATGTTGCCCGGGACTGAAGCGCGGCGCGGCCAGCAGCAGCTCGGCCAGTTGCGGATCGATGCCGCGATGGCCAAGGGTCTGGGCGTCGAAGGCGGCGGCGTTGGCGTCAGGTTCAGCCCAGGCATCCCAGGCCAGCAATACATTGATCAATGGCACAAAGGCGCGGGCCAGCGAGGTTGGCACACGGCTTTCACGGTTGTTCATGGTTGCCTTGAACCAGCGGCGCATCGTAGGGCGCCACGGTGAATCCGTAGATCGTCGCCGGTTGCAGGCGTACCGACTGCGCACCCGCCGCCGTGGCCGCCATGTTCAGGGTTTCGCCGGGCAGTACGTAGGTGCGTGGCAGCATGGCCCGGCCGCTGCCCGGTTGCAGTTGAAGCTCCTGTGCCAGGCGAACCACATAGGCGCTGGGGTTGTGCACCTGCAATTGCTGGTGGTTCAGCGACCAGCGCAAGCCTTCCCACGGCGTGCGGTTGGGCGCCAGCCCCTTGGGGTGCAGGATCACCGGCAGGTTCTGGCGTACGGTCACGCCGACCCGGGCGTGCCCGGCCTGGGTCGGCGCGCGGCCCTGGGGCATGCCTTCGAAGGTGACGCGCTTGAGGCGCTGGGTTTGCAGTGGTTGCGGGGATTGCAGGATGAACCGCACCAGTTGGCTTTTCGACGGCTCCACTCGCGACAGTGGCGGCGTGACAAACAGCAGAGGCTCGGGGTCTTCGGGAATATCTTGGAGGGTGACGTGCAGCAGGGCCAGCTTGTCATCGGTGTTGGTCACCGAAATCGCTGTTTCGCCCTCGGCTTCGTGGACGATGACCACCGACGTATCCGGCACCATGCCGTCGGCCCTGGCGGTCGTGCACAGGGCGAGTGCCAGCAGGCCGATGGGCGAGAAAAACCAAGTCATCGCAGGGCTCCTTCATAGTGCGAGGTTAGAGGTAGTGCAGGTCCAGCGAGATCGATCCGTCGAGGGGCACCTCCTGGTCCAGCGTCAGGTACATGGCCGGGTTGATCGACGTATCGATGCGCAGCAGCGTGGTCAGTTGCGTCAGGGGCGACGGCATGCGCCCGCCCGGCCGGGCAAAGCCCATCAGCGCGCGCGGGTAGGCGTTGGTCTCGGCGAACCAGCTGGCGCCGAAATCCCGGGAGGCCATTGATTGCAGAGGCTGTCCGTCGCCCATCGGTTCGCGATAGGACAAGGCCACCGATCCCAGGCGCTCCGTCGGCGCATGGGGGTTCATGCCCAGGCCATAAAAGTAGTCCGGCGCCTGGGACGAGCCGGCGCGGTTATCGACGCCCATCAGGGCAAACAGCATCGGGCCGCTGCAGGTGATATCTATCTCCAGGATGTACGGGACCAGCACGTTGTACTGGTCCGGGTCCAGGCTGCTGGCGGCAATTGTGCCGTGATCGATCAGGCCGTCCCTGGAGAGCTGGACGGTGCAGGCATCCGGGGTGATCAGGCCGCTGACCTGCAGGTCCGTGGTCTGCGCCAGGGCGGCATGGCTGGCGGTCAGGCACAGCAGCATCAACGCAAGGGGTGGGCAGAGGTTCATGGTGGCCTTCTACAGGTAGACCACTTCGAGGGTGGCGGAACCGTCGATCGGCACTTCGTTGCTCAGGTCCAGCCCATCGGTGCGGTCGATAATGGTTTGTATGCCCAGTTCAACGTCGAGCTTTTGCATGGCGATTGGCGCACTGAGGTCGGCTGGATCAGCTGCGGACATATAAGTGTTGGGGTACCAGACCCACTCCCTGTACCAGGTCTGGCCCTGGTCTTCGGAGCCGATCGACTGGGCGGGCACGTTGTCCGCCAGTGAGTTGCTCCAGGTCAGGAAATACCCGCCCAGTTTCTTGCCGTCGACCAGGCCGATGCCATATTTGTTGTCGGTGGTACCGATAGCGGTACCGGCGCGGTTGTCGATAGCCCGCAGGGCGATCAGCGTTGACGCATCGCAGAGCACACTCAAGCTCAGCACATCGTTGCCGATAATAGTGTGTCGGTCAGGTGCCAGGTCACTGACCGAAATTTTGCCGTGATCGATCACGCCGTTCTTGGACAGGCTGGGTGTACAGGCGCTGGGCGTGATCAGGCCCTTGACGGTCAGCTCCACGGTGGATGCGGCGAATGCGCCGGGAACGCAAGCCAGCAGGGTAGCGGTGGCGGTCAGGAATTTGATGCGGGAAAACATGCTGAGGTACTCCGGGAAGAAGAAGGGGTGCAGGGCGTTACAGGTATTTCATTTCCAGCGTGGCGTGCCCGTCGATAGGCACCTCGTCGGTGAGAGTCAACTGACTGGCCCCGACGATAGTGGTGTACACCCGCAGTTCGGCGCTGACCTTGGTCAGTGCAATTGGACGCGGCAGGCCGTCCTTGAGGGCGAAGGCCGTCAAGGTGCCATGGCCCAGCACCATCGCTTCATGCCAACTGACGCCCGCGTCGCTGGAAAGGATGGTGCGCACGGCGACGCTGTCATCGGCCACTGCGTTCATCAGGCCGAACGCTGCGCTGCCTACGCGCTCGTTGCCGTTGATGACGCCCAGGCCGTGGTGCGCGACATTCATCGCCGAGCTACCGGCGCGGTTATCGATGGTGCTCAGGGCGAAAAACGTCGGCCCTTCGCAAACCACCTGCAGCCCCAGCTCACCTTGTTTGAGGGCCGTGGGTTTTTCCGGGTCGAGATCCTTGGCGGTGATCTTGCCGTGATCGATGTTGCCGTCATGGGTCAAGGTGGGCAGGCAGGCACTCGGGGTGATGGCCCCCTGGACGGCCAGTTGCGCAGAGCTAGCGGCAGTGGCTTGCAAGGCGCAGGCAAGCAGCAGCGGCGCCAGCAGATAGGGCGTTGAGGTATCCATGACTGGGCGTGTTCCTGTGGTGAGTACAACGGGCGATGGCCTGGGCCCCGCCTGCTTGGGCGCGGGGCTGTTACAGGTACTTCACTTCGATAGTGGCCGAACCGTCGATCAACACTTCATTGCTCAGGTCCAGGTCGCGGGCAGGGGCAATACGGGTCTGTACATGCAGTTCGCTGATCAGGTCTTTAATAGCAACTGGCGACCATTGGCCGCTGGCGCGATCACCAAAACCCGCCAGGTTGGCCTGTTGCCAGACGGCACCGTCGATATCGCTCCAACTGATGCCGTCATCGATCGACTCCAGCGGCATGACAGGGGTGTTGTCAGCGTTGGCTTCGCGCACTTCGAAGGTGTAATAGCCGATTTTCTGGGTGTCGTTGATCAGCCCCAGGCCATAGCCCACCGTGGGCAAGCTGGAGGAGGCGGCGCGGTTATCGATGCCGCGTAGCGCAAACAGGGTTTGGGCATCGCAGTTCACGCGCATCGTGAGGATGTTGTTGAAGACCTTGCCGCGATCCTGATCGATGTCCTTGGCGGAAATCTTGCCGTGGTCGATCACGGCATTGGACAGGCTGGGGGTGCAGGCGCTGGGTGTGATCAAACCCTTGACGGTCAGCTCGACGGTGCTGGTGGCGAAGGCTGAAGAAATACTGCCCAGCAGCAGGGCGGTACTCAGGGTTATCAGGGAGGCTTTCATGATGAGGTTCCGGTGCAGTGCGGTGTGCCGGGTACAGCTTCGCAGCGCCTGGCCCGCATGGGTTGGCGTGGGAGAGCGACCGTGGCGGTTGATTGAATGACGGCGCGGCATCGGCCGGCGCGTTCGGTTCCCGCGATGGGGATGGAGAAAATTTATAGCCTGGCGCTGCACCGGGAAATACAACAATTACGAGAATGGCACAGTGATGGCAAATCGCGGGTTTTCGTAATAGTTGTATCGTGGAATTGGTGTGTTTTTTTGTATTTTCCTGCGTTTTTCCGACCGCGAATTATTCGAATGAATAGTTCAACTCGCTTTCTTGCTGCTCGGTCGATCTCTAGTGCGCTGGGGCGTCGCCGCCACCGCCACTTTCGAGAAAACCATGCCTTCAGCTAACCCTCCCGCCCACTGGCAGCACCTGTGGGTGCTGGTGGTCGAGGACCATTGCACCTATCGCAGCCTGATGGAGGCTTTCCTGGACACACTGGGCGTCAGGCATGTGGTGGTCGGCGAGGGGGAATCGGCGCTGCGAGTGCTGGCCTCGGTGCGCGTAGACCTGGTGATCAGCGACTGCCGGATGCCGGTCATGGACGGTTACACCATGAGCAACAAGATACGCCGTCGCGAGCGCGCGCTGGATCTGCCCAGGGTGCCGATCGTGGCACTTACCGGCAGCCTGACTCCGGATGAAATCACACGCTGTTTCGACGCCGGCATGGACGCCTGCCTGGTCAAGCCCCTGAGTCTGCCACGCTTGCGCGAGTTGCTCGAAAGCTGGCTGCCCGATGCTCACGGCCAGCGCTCGACGTCGGGTCGCTGGGTGGTGGGAGCCTGCGCCGATTGGCCGACGCGCGCACAGTTGATCGAGACATTCGGCTCCCAGAGCGTCGTCGATGCGATGCTCAAGAGTCTGGTGCAGGAAGCCCGGGCCGATCAGCAGGCTTTGCTGCAAGGGCAGATCAGCCTTGACGCCGGGCTGGTCGGCGAGCGCTTGCACCGGTTGGTGGGCAGCCTGGCGTTTCTCGGCGCGGTGGAGCTGGAGCAGCGTTGCCAGGCACTGATGGCGGACCTGCGCAGCAAGGGGGTGCGGGCCAACCGGTCGGTTCTGGAGCAGTTGCTCAAGGACGTTTGTATCTACCTCGACTACCTGGCAGAGCTGTGAAAGCTGTTTTTGGCAATCGGCATCGTCGGAGTCGGTACGCGGTTTATTAACTCTTCGTGTAGGCCTTTTCTCTTTGTTTTGTGGGAAACAACAATCTTTCCCGCAAACGCTGGGTGCAGCCACAGGCCGCGGATTGGCGACGGTTGTTGCCTGTCGTCAAGGGCGGTACTTTGCGTTGATTCAACTAACCATCACGAGTGGTTCTCCATGATTCGCGTAATTATTGCTGACGATCACCCTATCGTTCGCATCGGGCAAAAAGTGGTGATTGAAGCTTCGGGTACTTACAAGGTCGTCGGCGAGGCCGACGGCCCCGATCAACTGCTGGCGCTGATGCGCGATACCCTTTGCGATGTACTGGTCACCGACTTCGCCATGCCGGGCGACCACCAGGCCGACGGTTACAGCCTGCTCGGGCTGTTGCATCGCAACCATCCGACCGTGCCGGTGATCCTGGTGACCATGTTCGCCAATATCGCCACCCTGCGTGCCTCCTTTGCCCTCGGCGCCCGGGCCATTGTGGCCAAAAGCGCATCCGCCAGGGAGCTGCCGCTGGCCATCCGCGCAGTGATCCGGGGGCGGACCTTTATCAGTGAGGCCCTGCGCGCGCAAATGGCCCAGGCCGGCGAGACTGACCCGGCGCTGCAGCCGCAGTTGTCCGGCAAGGAACGCGAGGTGGTGCGCATGTTGGCCAGCGGCATGACCGTCAGCCAGATCGCGGCACGGGTCAATCGCAGCATCTCGACCATCAGCAAGCAGAAGAGCACGGCCATGAGCCGACTGAGCATTTCCACGGACGTGGATCTATTCGCCTATGCCCGGCACAGTGGCATGGTGCCCTGACCCCAAGTATTTGCGCTGCGAATGTCGGTAGCCTTGGCGGCGCGGGCGGCTTATCGTGCGCCTACCTTTTCAACGCCCGGAACCTGCCCATGAGTGATGCCCATAACGCCTTGATCACCGAGTTCTACAGCGCTTTTCAGCGCCTGGACGCCGAGGCCATGGCGGCCTGCTATACCGATGACGTGCTGTTCAGCGACCCGGCGTTCGGCGAACTGCGCGGCCGCGATGCCGGTGATATGTGGCGCATGCTGACCACTCGGGCCAAGGACTTCTCGCTGACGTTCGACCACGTGCGCAGCGATGACACCCACGGCAGTGCGCACTGGGTGGCGACTTACCTGTTCAGCGCGACCGGCAATACCGTCGTCAACGATATCGGTGCGCGCTTTGTGTTTCGTGACGGCAAGATCTGCGAGCATCACGATCACTTCGACCTGTGGCGTTGGTCTCGCCAGGCGCTGGGCATCAAGGGGCTGCTGCTGGGCTGGTCGCCGGCGCTGAAAAACGCCGTGCGCGCCCAGGCCCTCAAAGGCCTGAAGGCATTTCAGGCCGGTCGTTGATAAGATTGGCGCTCCTCTGGCCCGCCGAATCGATCCGTGACGACTCCCACTGAAGCCAAACCCTGGTTCGTCTACCTGGTGCGTGCCGCCAACGGCTCGCTGTATTGCGGCATCAGTAATGACCCGCACCGCCGGTTTGCCGCCCACCAGAGCGGCAAGGGCGCGCGGTTCTTTTTGTCCAGCCCTGCCGTTGCCTTGGTGTACACCGAGCAATGCGCCAGCAAAGGCGAGGCGTTGCGCCAGGAGCGGCTGATCAAGAAACTCAAGAAGAGCGCCAAGGAATGCCTGGCGGCCAGCGGCTCTTCGATATGACTGAGGCGCTCTGCGCTGCGGAACCCGCAATTATTTTCAAACCGGAGTGAGGTAAACCCCAGGCCCATCCGTGTAGTGCTTGAAACTGCGATTTATTCGCATTAACAACATTTTCTACACGGGTTCTCACAGCATGAAATCGACGGCGGGCGGTTGGGTCAAACAGTGGCTGGGAGCCTCGGTATTTTCAGTCTCGGGTCTGGCGTTGCTGCCCCTTGCCGTGGCGCAGGCGCAGGAACAGCAAAGCGCCCAGTTCAACTTTGCCCTGGCGGCCAAACCACTTCCCCAGGCGCTGAGTGATTTCAGCCGGGTCACCGGGATCAGCGTGATCTACACCGACGAAGCGCCCTACGGCTTCAGCGCCCCGGCGCTCAACGGGCACATGAGCGCGACCCAGGCGCTGCAACGCCTGCTGGGCAATTCCGGCTTCACCTTCCGCCAGATCGACGCCCGTACCCTGGCGTTGGAGCCGCTGCCCGCCGATGGCGCGGTCAATCTCGGGGCCACCACCATCAGCGCCGCCAGCCCTGGCCAGGACAGCACCAGCTACCAGCCGCCGCCGACCAGTTCGGTGATGCGCTCGCGCGGCTTGCTGCTGGAAACCCCGCAAACCGTCAACGTGGTGCCCGCCCAGGTACTGCGCGACCAGCAACCGCGCAACCTGGACGATGCGCTGGGCAATGTCAGCGGCATCACCCAGTCCAACACCCTGGGCAGCACCCAGGACGCGGTGATGCTGCGCGGCTTCGGCGACAACCGCAATGGCTCGATCATGAAGGACGGCATGCCGCTGGTGCAGGGCCGTGCGTTGAACGCCACCGCCGAGCGCGTGGAAGTGCTCAAGGGCCCGTCGTCGTTGCTGTACGGCATCCAGGACCCGGGCGGCGTGGTCAACATCGTCAGTAAAAAGCCCGAGTTGGTACAATCCACTTCCCTGACCGCGCGCGGCTCCACCTTCGGCAGCGGCAAGAACGGCAGTGGCGGCAACCTCGATACCACGGGCCCGATAGGCGACAGCGGCCTGGCCTATCGCCTCATCGTCGACCATGAAGACGAAGACTATTGGCGCAACTACGGCACCCACCGCGAAACCCTGGTGGCGCCGTCGCTGGGCTGGTATGGCGACGTCACCCAAGTGGTGTTTGCCTATGAACACCGCGAGTTTCTGTCGCCGTTCGACCGTGGCACAGCCATCGACCCAAAAACCAATCACCCGCTGAACATCCCCGCAACGCGCCGCCTGGATGAGCCCTTCAACAATATGGAAGGCCGCTCCGACCTGTATCGCCTGACGGTCGATCACGACCTCAACGACGACTGGAAAGCGCACTTTGGCTACAGCTGGAACCGCGAAACCTACGACGCCAGCCAGGTGCGTGTGGTCAAGGTCAACACCAATGGCACCTTGACCCGCAGCATGGATGGCACCCAGGGCGCGCTGACCACCGACCGCTTCGCCACCGCCAGCCTCGAAGGTAAGGTCGACGTTGCCGGCATGCAGCACGACCTGGTGTTCGGGCTGGACGATGAGTACCGCAAGATCTACCGCGCCGACCTGATCCGCCAGGCGCCACGCGGCAACTTCAACTACCACGATCCGGTCTACGGCAACGAAGTGGCGGGCACCAACGTCAGCGCGCCGGACAGCAACCAGACCGATCTGCTGCGCAGCGATTCGCTGTTCTTTCAGGATGCCATCCACCTGAACGACCAGTGGATCCTGGTGGGCGGCGCGCGCTACCAGATGTACGACCAATATGCCGGCAAGGGCGTGCCGTTCACCGCCAACACCGATGGTAACGGCCAGAAATGGGTGCCGCGTGCCGGGCTGGTGTATCGCTACACCGATGAGCTTTCGTTCTACGGCAGTTACACCGAATCGTTCAAACCCAACTCCACCATCGCGCCGCTGGCCAACAAAACCGTGCTCGATGGCAGCCTCCAGCCGGAAGAATCCAAGGCCTGGGAGCTGGGCACCAAGTTCGACTTGCCGGGGCGCATCACCGCGAGCGCGGCGCTGTTCACCATCGACAAGCGCAACGTGCTGGTGCAGGTGGGCGAGGGGTTGACCTCGGTCTACAGCGTGGCGGGCAAGGTTCGCTCCCGTGGCCTGGAGCTGGATGCCAGTGGCCAGTTGAGCGACAAGTGGAGCCTGATCGGCAGTTACGCCTACACCGATGCCGAGGTCACCGAAGACCCGACCCTCAAGGGCAACCGCCTGCAGAACGTGGCGAAAAATACCGCCTCGTTGTCGGCCGTGTATGACTTCGGCAGCCTCCTGGGCGGCGATCAACTGCGCGTCGGGGCCGGTGCGCGCTATGTGGGCGAGCGGGCAGGGGACGCGGCCAACAGCTTCGAATTGCCCAGCTACACCGTGGCCGATGTGTTCGCCAGTTATGACACCCGGCTCGACGGGCAGAAGGTCAAGTTCCAGCTCAACGTGAAGAACCTGTTCGACCGTACCTATTACACCTCGTCAGTGAACACCCAGTTCGTGTCCATCGGCGATGCACGGCAGGTATCGGTGTCCAGCACTCTTACCTTCTGACCGGATGTGCTTTTTGTAGGAGCGAGCTTGCTCGCGAAGAACTCAAGGCCACCGTGTTTATCCAGAATGAACGCGTTGCCTGGACGTTTTTCGCGAGCAAGCTCGCTCCTACAGTGAACCTCTTTCGCTTAACTGACCTGCATTAGGGCTTGCCCCCTCCCACATTGACACCTGAGCTGTTAGCGTTGCCGGCATTCGACGCCTACGGAAAACGCTACTGATGCACTTTGGAAGATGGTTACACACCAGCGCCCTGCTGGTCGGCTTGAGCGTTCTACTGGGCGGCTGCGCCAGCGTTTCATCCACCTCCACCCCCGCCACGCTGGACAAACTGCTGGCCGACCCGGCGCTGCACGGCGCCAGCGTCTCGCTGATGGTGCGCGACGCCCGCAGCGGCAGCACGCTCTACCAGCACAACCCTGGCACGCGCCTGGTGCCGGCGTCCAACCTCAAGCTGCTGACCACCGCGGCGGCCATGGATGTGCTGGGCCCGCAATATCGCTTTGCCACGCAACTGTTGAGCGATGGCATCCGCCAGGGCGACCGACTGACCGGTAATCTCTACCTGCGCGGCCTGGGCGACCCGAGCATTCAGTACGCCGACTACCAAGCGCTGGCGGCGCAACTGGCCAGCCAGGGCGTGCGCCAGGTGCAGGGCGATCTGGTGTTCGACGATACCTGGTTCGACGCCGAACGCCTGGGCGTCGATTGGTCCCACGATGATGAAACCACCTACTACGGTGCGCAGATCTCCGCGCTGACCGTGTCCCCCAATACGGACTTTGACGCGGGCAGTGTGTTGGTCACGGCCAAGGCGCCGGTACTCGCTGGCCTGCCGGTGAGCGTCGACCTGTTCCCGCCCAGCGATTACCTGCAATTGAGTAACCGCGCCGTCAGTGGGCCGGGCAACAGCTATGGGATCAATCGCCGGCATGGCACCAACCTGTTGCAGTTCAGTGGCACTGTTGCGCCGGGCAAGCAGAGCGAGCAACTGGTCAGCGTATGGGAGCCGACGCAATGGGTGGCCAATTTGTTTGAACAGGCGCTGGCGCAACAGGGCATCAAAGTGCAGGGCCGTCGCGTGATGGGCGGGGCAAGCCCGGCCACGGCGACGCTGCTGGCCGAGCACCGATCGGCGCCCTTGCAGGCGTTGATCACGCCGCTGCTCAAGCTTTCCAACAACACCATGTCCGAAGCCTTGCTCAAGGCCATGGGCCGGCAGACCGCCAACAGCGGCACGGCGGCGGCGGGCACACTGGCGGTGGCGGGGTTCCTCAAGCGTCAGGGCCTGGATGCGACGACGCTGAGCCAGGTAGACGGTTCCGGCCTGTCGCGCCGCAACCTGGTGTCGACGCAAACCCTCACCGACCTGCTGCTGGCTGCGCGCAAGCAACCGTGGTTCGACGCCTGGTACAACGCACTGCCGATTGCCGGCAACAGCGAGCGCATGAGCGGTGGCAGCTTGCGTTATCGCCTGCGCGGCACCCCGGCGGAAAACAATCTGCATGGCAAAACCGGTTCGATGAGCGGCGTGTCGTCCTTGAGTGGCTATGTCACCGATGCCCACGGGCGCCAGCTGGCGTTTGCCATGGTGGCCAACAACTACGTGGTCGCCGGCGCGCAGGTCAAGGCGCTGGAGAACCGGGTGGCGGTGGCCCTGTCAGGCTGGGACGATTGATTCAGGGCTGATAGCCCATGCGCCAACTCACGGCCTTGGTCGCCGCCAGCAATCGCTGGGCCGCCGGGCCGTCTTCATCGGCATGGAACAGCGAGGTGGGGCCGACCACGGTCATCACCGCCGCCACGTGCCCGATGGCGTTGAACACCGGGGCCGACAGCGCATCCACCCCCGGCATCAGCAAACCATGCACGAAGTGCAGGCCTCGGCGGCGGATCTGTTCGCAGACAGTGACGTAGGCGGCGTCATTCGCCAGGCTGTGGGCCAGGCCGGCTTGAATCTCACGCTCGCGCAGTTCCACGGTTTCCCGCGTGGGCAGGTAGGCGCTGAACACCAGCCCTGTGGAAGAACTGAGCAGCGGTAACACCGAGCCTAGCTGGGTCACCACCGTCACGGCGCGCACCGCCGGTTCGATCTGCACCACGGTCGCCCCCTGGTTGCCCCATACCGCCAGGAAGCAGGTTTCATTCAGTTCATCGCGCAGCTCCGCCAAGGGCATCGCGCCAACCTTCAACACATCCATGCTGCCCAGCGCGGCCAGGCCTACACGCAAGGCTTCGCGGCCCAGGCCGTAATGGTTGGTGGCGGCGTTCTGTTCGGCAAAACCCGACGCGATCAGGGCCTGCAGGTAGCGGTGGACCTTGCTTGCCGGCATCTGCACATGCTCGGCCAGGCGCGACAGCGACGTGGCCGGTGACAACTCAGCCAGGGCCTTGAGGATATCGGTGCCCACTTCGGCCGAGCGGACTTTCTGTTTGCCGGTGTCGCGGGGCTTTTCCATGGGGGAGCGGGAATCCGAGAGATGAGTGGGCGTCTTTATAGCTTGACGGTCGACAGTGATCAAATTACGTTATGCGTAACCGGATTACGATAAAAACAACTTCCGCCTGAGGATGGTCCATGAACCTCGAATACCAATCGGGCTTTGGCAATCAATTCGCCAGCGAAGCCCTGCCTGGCGCATTGCCCGTTGGCCAGAACTCCCCGCAAAAAGCCCCCTACGGTCTGTACACCGAACTGTTCTCCGGCACGGCCTTCACCATGGCCCGCAGCGAAGCCCGGCGCACCTGGCTGTACCGCATCCAGCCGTCGGCCAATCACCCGGCCTTCATCAAGCTGCAAAGGCAATTGGCAGGCGGGCCGCTGGGCGCCGTGACGCCCAATCGCCTGCGCTGGAACCCGCTGGACATGCCCGGCGAGCCGACCGACTTTATCGACGGGCTGGTGCGCACGGTGGCCAATTCGGGCTTGGAAAACCCCTCGGGCATCAGCATCTACAACTACCGCGCCAACCGTTCGATGGAGCGGGTGTTCTTCAATGCCGATGGCGAGTTGTTGATCGTGCCCGAGCAGGGTCGCCTACGTATAGCGACAGAATTGGGCGTGCTCGAGGTCGAGCCGCTGGAAATCGTCGTGCTGCCACGCGGGCTCAAGTTCCGGGTCGAATTGCTCGACGCCCAGGCGCGCGGCTATATCGCCGAAAACCACGGCGCGCCGCTGCGCCTGCCGGACCTGGGCCCCATCGGCAGCAATGGCCTGGCCAACCCGCGCGACTTCCTCAGCCCCGTCGCCCACTACGAAGACCTCAAGCAGCCGACCACCCTAGTGCAGAAATTCCTCGGCGAGCTATGGGCCTGCGAGCTCGACCACTCGCCGCTGAACGTGGTGGCCTGGCACGGCAACAACGTGCCGTACAAATACGACCTGCGCCGCTTCAACACCCTCGGCACGGTGAGCTTCGACCACCCGGACCCGTCGATCTTCACCGTATTGACCTCGCCCACCAGCGTGCATGGCCTGGCCAACCTCGACTTCGTGATATTCCCGCCGCGCTGGATGGTGGCCGAGAACACCTTCCGGCCGCCGTGGTTCCACCGCAACCTGATGAACGAATACATGGGCCTGATCCAGGGTGCCTACGACGCCAAGGCCGAGGGCTTCGTGCCTGGCGGCGCCTCGCTGCACAGCTGCATGAGCGCCCACGGGCCTGATGGCGAGACCTGTACCAAGGCGATCAACGCCGAGCTGGCGCCGCACAAAATCGATAACACCATGGCGTTCATGTTCGAAACCAGCCAGGTGCTGCGCCCCACCCAGTTCGCGCTGGAATGCCCGCAACTGCAACCCGCTTATGACGCGTGCTGGGCTTCGCTGCCCGCCACCTTCAACCCGAATCGGAGATAACCCATGACTCAACCCACACACGCCCGCAGCTGGGTCGCCTCCGCCAACGGCCACGCGGATTTTCCCCTGCAGAATCTGCCGCTGGGGGTGTTCAGTATCAACGGCTCGGCGCCGCGCAGTGGCGTGGCGATTGGCGAAGCGATCCTCGACCTGCACGCCGCGCTGGATGAATTTGACGGTGAAGCCCGACGTGCCGTTGAGGCGACTGCCGGCGGCCAACTGAACGCGTTTTTCGAACTCGGCCGCGGCCCCCGCGTGGCCCTGCGCGAGCGCCTGCTGGAACTGCTTGCCGAAGGCAGCAAGCTCAAGACCCGCGAGGCGCAGGTGCTGCACCGCGCCGCCGACTGCCAGATGCACCTGCCCGCCAAAATCAACGATTACACCGACTTCTACGTTGGCATCGAACACGCACAGAACGTCGGCAAATTGTTCCGCCCCGACAACCCGCTGTTGCCCAACTACAAGTACGTGCCGATTGGTTACCACGGCCGCGCCTCGACCATCCGCCCGTCGGGCACCGAGGTACGTCGCCCCAAAGGGCAGACCCTGCCCGCCGGCCAGGCCGAGCCGACGTTCGGCCCCTGCGCTCGCCTGGACTATGAACTGGAACTGGGCATCTGGATCGGCCAGGGCAATGCCATGGGCGACGCGATTGCCATCGGCGATGCGGCCGAGCATATCGCCGGTTTCTGCCTGCTCAACGACTGGTCGGCCCGCGACATCCAGGCTTGGGAATACCAGCCGCTGGGGCCGTTCCTGTCCAAGAGCTTCATCACCAGCATCTCGCCCTGGGTGGTAACGGCCGAAGCGCTGGAACCGTTCCGCAAGGCCCAACCGGCACGCCCCGCAGGCGATCCGCAACCGTTGCCGTACCTGCTGGACCCTCGCGACCAGAAGGCGGGCGCCTTCGATATCGAACTGCAAGTGCTGCTGACCACCGCAGCGATGCGTGAACAGAACCTGCCGGCCCATCGCCTGACCTTGAGCAACACCGAACATATGTACTGGACCGTGGCGCAAATGGTTGCGCACCACAGCGTCAATGGCTGCCAACTGCAGGCCGGTGACCTGTTCGGCTCGGGTACGTTGTCGGGGCCGCAGCCGGGGCAGTTCGGCAGCCTGCTGGAGATCACCGAAGGCGGTAAGAAGCCGATTGAGCTGGCGTCCGGCGAGGTGCGCAAGTTCCTCGAAGACGGCGACGAAATCATTCTGCGCGCGCGTTGCAACCGCGAAGGCTTTGCCTCCATCGGTTTCGGTGAATGCCGCGGCACCGTGGTCGCCGCACGCTGAGAGGGCAGGGTGATGGAACTCTATACTTACTACCGTTCTACCGCATCGTACCGGGTACGGATTGCCCTGGCGCTCAAGGGCCTGGATTTCACGGCTGTGCCGGTCAATCTGCTGGTGCCGGCGGGTGGCGCCAATCGCCAGCCCGAGTACCTGGCGATCAACCCGCAAGGGCGCGTGCCGGCCTTGCGCACCGATGACGGCGAGCTGTTGATCCAGTCATTGCCGATCATCGAATACCTGGACGAACGTTATCCACAGGTGCCGCTGCTCTCCACGGACCTTGCAGTCCGAGCCCATGAGCGCGCCGTGGCGTCGATCATCGCCTGCGACATTCACCCGTTGCACAACTCCAGCACCCAGAACCTGCTGCGCCAGTGGGGGCACACCGAGGAGCAACTGCTTGAGTGGATCGGGCACTGGATCAGCCAGGGCCTTGGCGCGGTGGAGCAGTTGATCGGCGACCATGGATTTTGCCTTGGCGAGCAGCCGGGCCTGGCCGACGCGTTCCTGATCCCGCAGCTTTACGCGGCCGAGCGTTTCAAGGTGTCGCTGGCGGCGTACCCGCGTATCGGCAGGGTCGCGGCACTGGCGGCGCAGCATCCGGCCTTCGTGCAGGCGCACCCTGCCAATCAACCCGATACCCCCTGAAACACTCAGGCCAATGTGGGAGGGGGCTTGCCCCCGATAGCAGTGGGTCAGCTATGAATGTGCCGACTGACACACAGCAATCGGGGGCAAGCCCCCTCCCACATGTTTGATCAGCCTCGGCCAATAAAAATAATTAAAGGTACCTTGCGATGCACAACCAGATTGCCAGCTTTCGCGCGGCACTCGACGCCCGTCCGGTGTCGCGCTATCAGTGGTTGATTCTCCTGCTGCTGGCCTTGCTGCTGGTGACCGACGGTTACGACGCCCAGGTGCTGGGCTATGTGGTGCCGGCGCTGGCCAAGGACTGGGGCCTGGAAAAGGCCGCGTTCGGCCCGGTGTTCAGTGCCAACCTGCTCGGTCTTACCTTCGGCTCGCTGCTGGTGACGCCGCTGGCGGATCGGTTCGGCGTGCGGCGCATCCTGTTGGGTTGCGTGCTGATCTACGCCAGCCTCACGGTATTGATGGTGTTCGCCAACTCCCTGACGACGTTGATGGCCGCGCGCTTTATCTGCGGCATCGGCATGGGCGGCGCGATGCCGAGCGCCATGGCGTTGATGTCGGAATATTCACCGCCGCGCCTGCGCACCTTGATGGTGACCCTGGCCGCATGTGGCTTCTCGTTCGGCGGCGCGGCCGGCGGGTTTGTGGCGGCGGGGTTTATCGACGGGTTTGGCTGGCAGGCGGTGTTCCTGGCGGGCGGTGTAACGCCGCTGCTGTTGTTTCCGTTTTTGCTGTGGCTGTTGCCCGAATCCCTGCCGCGCTTGCTGCGCGATGCACCGCCCTATGTGCGGCTGCACAAGGTCACGGCGCGCATGCTGCCCGGTTGGCGGGCGCCCCTGGCGAGCGAGGCACAAAACCGCCAGGAGCAGGGCAGCCCATTGACCGTGGTGGAACTGTTCCGTAACGGCTATGCCCGCCCGACCGTGCTGATCTGGGCGACCTTTTTTGTCAGCCTGATCCTGCTGTATTTCATGATCAGCTGGCTGCCTTCGCTGTTGCTCGAAAGCGGGCTGGCGCTGAACGAGGCCAACCTGGTGACCTCGATGTTCCTGTTCGCCGGCACCTTGGGCGCCATCGCCATGGCCTGGTTCGCCGACCGGCTCAAAAGCAAAGTGCGCCTCCTGTCCGCGGTGCTGGCCGCGGCGGCGGTGTGCACGGTATTGCTGGGCCTGAATCACGACAACCCGCGTTATCTGGTGGCCTGTGTGTTCGCCGCCGGGTTCTGCATCATCGGCGGGCAACTGACCCTCAATGCGTTCGCCAGTAATTTCTACCCGGCACACGTACGCGCCACCGGTACGGGCTGGGCATTGGGGGTGGGTCGATTCGGTTCGATCCTGGGGCCGTTGCTGGGCAGCATGCTGCTGGCGATGCATATCCCGGTGCAGCAGATTTTCTTCTTCTGTGGGATTCCGGCGGTGATTGCCGCACTGTTGATCATCCAGGTGCGTTCGCCCAGCGTGAGCGCGCCCGTCAACCCGGTGCAGGGCGATATTCTCAAGGCGCCCTAATGCACCACTGAATTGGGCGGCAGATGGCCCAGCCGCTCGGTCAGGCGCAGGCGCTGGATAGGGTCTTCGCTGAGCATCAGCGCATGTTCGAGGTCGAAGCGTTCAGCACTGGGACAGTCCAGGCGCTGATACAGGCTGGCCCGCGCCAGGTAGTCGGCGGCGCTGGCATTGCCCAGTTCGAGCACGCGCTCGGCATCTATCAGGGCGGCCAGCGGTTCGTCGTTGGCGAGGTACAACTGGCGCAGGTTGCGTGACAGCCGCTGCAGGATCGCGCGGGGCTCGGCGCTCTGCAGGTGCTCGGCCTGCAGCTTGAGATTGGCCCCGTACTGGCGGTGCAGCAGTTCGCGGCAGTCGTTGGGGTATAGACGCCGGCCGCCGCACGGGTCCAGCAGGTGATCGGCACCCGGCACGCGCAACAGGAAGTGGCCGGGGAAATTCACGCCGACCATGGGGATTTCCAGGCGCCGCGCCAGCTCCAGCGCGATCAGGCCCATGGCCAGGGGTTGCCCGCGTTTACGTTGCAACACCTTATCCAGCAATGCAGCGGCGGGGCGTAGCGGGGTGAAATCATCCTGAGCAAACCCCAGGTCGTTCATGCGCCGCAGCAGCGGCTGACCCAATTCATCGGCCGGCAGCAGCGGCATGCCCAGGCTGACCTGTTGTTGCAGGGCGCCGAACGCCTGCAGGATCAGCGCTGGCTGCACGGCGGCGTCATGCTCGGCCGCAATCCAGAGCGCGGCTTCAAACAGCGCTGGGGGCGAGCGGTCCAGGCAGGCGAAAAAGGCTTGGCGGGGCTTCATTGCGTTCTCCGGCGTATGCCTCGTTTTAGCCTTGCTGCGAATTTTCGTCCAGCATCTTAAGTAAATATCCCACGCGCTTATGCCGCAGGTCCCATGAAATGGGGGCGCTTATTCCAGCGCAATCCAGCAGATTGCTGGCGTAAGCCTATACTTGGGCCACTACCAGAAGTGATTCGGGAGCCCTTGATGTTTGCGCTCATGCACAGCACCCGCCTTGAATCGCTGCACCTGAGCGTCGACCCGGTGAGCGGGCTGAAGGCAATCATCGCCATTCACAACAGCCGCCTCGGCCCGGCTCTGGGCGGCTGCCGCTACCTTGCCTACCCCGACGATGACAGCGCCGTGGCCGATGCCGCGCGCCTGGCCCAAGGCATGAGCTACAAGGCCGCCCTGGCGGGCTTGCCGGTGGGAGGCGGCACGGCGGTGATCCTGCGCCCGGCCCATGTGGAGAGCCGCGCAACGCTGTTTGAAGCCTTCGGTCGCTGTGTGGAACAACTGGGCGGGCGCTACATTACCGCCATCGACAGCGGCACCTCGGTCGCCGACATGGACTGCATCGCCCAGCACACCCGCTTCGTCACCAGCACCACGGCCGCCGGCGACCCGGCGCCCCATGCCGCCATGGGCGTGTTCACCGGTATCCGCGCCACCGCCATGGCCCGCCTGGGCAGCGACAACCTCGAAGGCCTGCGCGTGGCGGTGCAGGGCCTGGGCAACGTCGGCTACGCCCTGGCCGAACAGCTGCATGCGGCGGGCGCCGAACTGCTGGTCAGCGACATCGACCACGGCAAGGTGCAACTGGCCATGGAACAACTGGGCGCCCACCCCATCGCCAACGACGCCTTGCTCAGCACCCCGTGCGATATCCTCGCGCCCTGCGGCGTGGGGGCGGTGTTCAACCGTCAGAGCGTCGGCCAACTGCGCTGCGCCGCGGTGGCCGGCTCCGCCAGTGCGCAATTGACCAACCTGCAAGTGGCCGACCAACTGGAAGGGCGCGGCATCCTCTACGCCCCGGACTACGTGATCAACTCCGGCGGGCTGATCTACGTCGCGCTCAAACACAGCGGCGCCGAGCTGCCGAGCATCACCGCGCACCTGTCCAACATCGCCCGGCGCCTCACCGAAATCTACGCCCATGCCCAGGCGGAAAAACGCTCTCCGGCGCGGGTTGCGGACGAGCTTGCCGAGCGCTTGCTTTACCAATAACCGGGCATTAAAAAGGCCCTGAATCCATGATTCAGGGCCTGTTCAATTCGGGCTTTATTCCGCCGCCGCGTTCAGCAACTCGGACAGCGCGTCCGGTTGGCTCTTGAACGCCTTGGCAAATACATCGCGGTTCTTCGCCATGTAGATCCCGGCTTCTTCCACCTGCTGCTCACTCAGGGATGGCACGGCTTTTTGCAACACTTCTGCCAGCAACTCAGCGAGTTCAAGCATCTTGTCATGACGGTCAGCTTCGGCTTTATCCATGAACAAACGCTCCAGATCTCGGCTGCTGCGGTATACCACTTCGACGGCCATTCACCACCTCACATGCCTTCACGATAGTTGTCTTTGCGACTACTGTATTTACATACAGTGAAAAGGATAAGCCAAACGCTGGGGTTTGGATAGTAGGTTTTTTAATGTAGTTGGGAAATGGGGGTTTGCTACAGCGGAAATTTCGCACAGCACGTCGAGGTTGCTGAGCAATCCTACGGTGGCTTACCTTTCACGAGCTGTGCATTCGCATGGCCGAGCTTGGCGGCTCGATTTAAGGGAAGGAGAACCTACGTGTTTACTTTTGGAGTCGTACCATGGAAAGAAATACCTCAGTCAATACCGACCATCTGAATCCAGAGCCGCCTGTCACGCTTTTCAGTGTAACGCCCAACACTGACACAGAGGCCTTGCTTGCTAACGCAAGCGAAACCTTGCGCAGCGCCTGTGAAATGGCCAACACGCTAGCCTTCGACCTTGAAGGTCCTCAGCGAAGCTTGGTATTGGGGATTCACCAACTGGTGGAGCTGGGAGGCTTGTTAGTCGACCGAGCGCTGGAACACGTCGCACCAGTCTGAGTCCCAACGACACCTTTGCCGAATGCGTTGGACGTGGCGAGCGAGCTTGCTCGCGCTGGGCTGCGTAGCAGCCCAATTCAGGCAAAGGTGTGCTTTCAGAAAAAATCCCAGTGACAGTTTGTGGGGGCGCTTCGCACTCCAGCGGGGGCAAGCTCCCTCGCCACACAAGAGGCGTTCATATGAAAAATGAGTGTTTTGAAAGCCCTCAAAGCTGGAATGACGATTCGGCCTACGACCAATGGTTTCGAGCCAAGGTGCAAAAAGCCTTGGATGACCCATGCTCAGGCATTTCTCATGAAGAAGTCATGAGCGAGATGAACGCACTCATCGAGTCGAAGCTTTCCCTCCATCAAGCCGATTAAGTGCCTAATATCAGCCTGCCACCATCTCACTACCCTGCCTCTGGCCTTTTTTCTGCATACAGAACAATCGTCACGTCCACCCCGCATTATCCGGTCGAGCCGACCTAAGGAAGCATCATCGTGAAAATCAACTGGGCCGAAAAGCTGCGCCAGCAAGTCCATGGGCTGGCCGAGTCGCTGGGCAATCTATTTGTCGAGTCGTTCCACTACCTGGCGCTGTTCGCCATCGGAGCGGTGACCGCCTGGGCGGCGGTGATGGAGTTTCTGGGGATGCTGGAAAACGGGCACATCAAGATCGATGACATCTTGCTGCTGTTCATCTACCTGGAATTGGGCGCCATGGTCGGGATCTATTTCAAGACCAACCACATGCCGGTGCGCTTCCTGATCTACGTGGCGATCACTGCGCTGACGCGTCTGCTGATTTCCAACGTGTCCCATCACAACCCGCCCGATGTGGGCATTATCTATTTGTGCGGTGGGATTCTGCTGTTGGCCTTCGCGATTCTGGTGGTGCGCTATGCGTCGTCGGCTTTTCCGTCGGTGAAGGTCGAAGGCCCGCGTCGCAAGGGCGAGGCGAGCCTGGAGACGGAGAAGGGCGAGCTTTAAAGTCCGACGCTGAACGGCAGGTCACGGGTGGGCGGGCGCTGCAGGAGCTCGTGGCTGTCCCCATCCGTCATCACCGCGAGGATTTCCATGGCGCTGTGGCCCTGCTCGATGGCGATGCCGAACTGAATGCTTTGCACCAGGCGCTTGAGCCGCTGCGGGTCGTTGCGCTGTTCGGCGCTGATCATGCGCTTGGCCACCACGCCGGTTTCATCCGAGAGGGTGAGCATGATGCTGCCGTCCAGCCGCTGGATGCTCAGGTTGACGCGGTATTGCGGGCTGAAGGTGTCGGTGATGATCTGAAAAGGATTGTCCATGGTGCGCTACCGCCTGATAAGAACATGCAGTCATTGACGACCGGTGTCGGGAATAGTTCGTGTTGCCTGACCACCGGCCAAAGTCCGTTTTCCTCACAGGCTGTACAGCAAGGGCCGTGCCGTACAGGCGCTGAAGCTTTAAATGTGGGAGGGGGCTTGCTCCCGATTGCGGTGTTCCAGCCGAGTATTTGTTGGCTGATACACCGCTATCGGGGGCAAGCCCCCTCCCACATCAGACCTGGGTTGTTCCTGGGGGCGGTGACCCGTTTCAGGGCAGCACGGAGAAAACGATCGCAGACAGCGCAATCAGGCCGATCACCACTACGAACACATTCGACACCTGGCCCGAATACTGGCGCAGAGCTGGCACGCGCTGGATCGCGTACATCGGCATCAGGAACAGCAGGCACGCGATGATCGGCCCGCCCAGGGTTTCGATCATGCCCAGGATGCTTGGGTTGAAGGTGGCCACGGCCCAGCAGGCCAGCACCATGAACAGCGCGGTGCAGCGCTCCAGCCCTTTGGACGACAGGGAGCGATTGCGCCCGCGCAGGGATTTGACGATCAAGCCCTGGAAGCCTTCGCTGGCACCGATGTAGTGGCCGAGGAAGGATTTGGTGATCGCCACCAGCGCGATCAACGGCGCGGCGTAGGCGATCACCGGGGTCTGGAAGTGGTTGGCCAGGTACGACAGGATCGAGATGTTCTGTGCCTTGGCCGCGGCGAGGTCAGCCGGTGACAGCGCCAGCACGCAACTGAAGCAGAAGAACATCACGGTCACCACCATCATGCCGTGGGCGGTGGCGAGGATGCCGCTGCTTTTGCGTTCGGCCTGGGCGCCGTACACGCGCTTCTGGTCGACGGCGAACGCGGAGATGATCGGCGAGTGGTTGAACGAGAACACCATCACCGGGATCGCCAGCCACAGGGTCTTGAAGAACAGCGGCAGCGGCATCCCTTCGCTGGCGGAAGCGAAGAATGCGCCGTTCCAGTTGGGGATCAGGCTGACGGCCAGCAACAGCAAGGCGGCGACGAACGGGTACACCAACACGCTCATGGCCTTGACGATCACGCCCTGGCCGCAGCGCACGATGGCCATCAGGCCGAGGATTAGCACCAGCGACAGGATCGCCCGCGGCGGCGGGGTCATGTGCAACTGGTGTTGCATGAAGCTGCCCAGGGTATTGGTCAGCGCCACGCTGTACACCAGCAGAATCGGGAAGATCGCAAAGAAGTAGAGCAGGGTGATCAGCTTGCCTGCGCCCACGCCGAAGTGCTCTTCAACCACTTCGGTGATGTCGCCGGATTTGCCCGACAGCACGAAGCGCGTCAGCCCACGGTGGGCGAAGAAGGTCATCGGGAAGGCCAGCAGCGCCAGCACGATCAACGGCCAGAAGCCGCCGACGCCGGCATTGATCGGCAGGAACAAGGTGCCTGCGCCAATGGCGGTGCCGTAGAGGCCGAGCATCCAGGTGGTGTCGTGTTTGGTCCAGCCGGTGGTGACAGTGCTCTCTACAGCGGGATTTTCGGCAGCAGGTGTACGTACATCAGTCATCGATATTGCCTCGTTATTATTTTTGCGCGGGCTCACGTTGGGGCGGGTGAAAGTGCTCCGATCAGCACTCCACCCAGCTGACCGCCAGGCCGCCCCGTGAAGTTTCTTTGTATTTGTCATGCATATCGGCGCCGGTATCGCGCATGGTGCGGATCACCCGGTCCAGGGAAATGAAGTGCTTGCCGTCGCCGCGCAAGGCCATCTGGGTGGCGTTGATGGCTTTGACGGCTGCGATGGCGTTGCGCTCGATGCAGGGCACCTGCACGAGGCCGCCGACCGGGTCGCAGGTCAGGCCGAGGTTGTGTTCCAGGCCGATTTCGGCGGCGTTTTCCAGTTGCTCCGGGGTAGCACCGAGGATATCGGCCAGCCCGGCGGCGGCCATGGCGCAGGCCGAGCCGACTTCGCCCTGGCAGCCGACTTCGGCACCGGAAATCGAGGCGTTCTTCTTGCAGAGGATGCCGACGGCGGCGGCGGCCAGGAAGAAATTGACGACGTCGTCGTCGGACGCGTCGGTGTTGAACTTCATGTAGTAGTGCAACACCGCCGGGATGATGCCCGCCGCGCCATTGGTCGGCGCGGTGACCATGCGCCCACCGGCGGCATTCTCTTCGTTGACGGCGAGGGCGAACAGGTTGACCCACTCCATGGCCGACAAGGTCGAGGTGATCACGTTCGGCTTGCCGATTTCCAGCAGGCTGCGGTGCAGTTTCGCCGCGCGGCGTGGCACGTCGAGGCCGCCAGGCAAAATGCCTTCATCGCGCAGGCCTTGTTCCACGCACTCACGCATCACCGACCAGATGTGCAGCAGGCCGCTGCGGATTTCCTCGTCGCTGCGCCAGGCCCGTTCGTTGGCCATCATCAGTTCCGAAACCCGCAGGCCGTGTTGGTTGCACAAGGTCAGCAGCTCGACGGCGCTGGAAAAGTCGTAGGGCAACTGCACGTCGCTGGTCGGCGCAATGCCTGACGCGGCTTCGGCAGCCTCGATGATGAAACCACCGCCCACCGAATAGTAGGTCTGCTCGCTTAACAGGCCGCTGTCGCCATAGGCGTGCAGGGACATGGCGTTGGGGTGGTAGGGCAGGCTTTCATCGAGCAGCAGCAGGTCGGTGTGCCAGTTGAAGGCAACGGCGTGGTGGCCGGCGAGGAGCAACTGGCCGGACTCGCGCAGTTGCTGGATGCGTGCGTTGATCGAGGTGGGGTCGACGCGATCCGGCCATTCGCCCATCAAGCCCATCACGCAGGCGCGGTCGGTGGCGTGACCGACGCCTGTCGCAGACAGCGAACCGTATAAACGCACTTCGACGCGGCGGGTCTGGCCAAGCAACTGCTGGTCGGTCAGCGCCTGGGCAAAGGTTGCCGCAGCACGCATCGGGCCGACGGTATGGGAGCTGGATGGGCCGATGCCCACTTTGAATAGATCGAAAACACTGATAGCCATGCTAAAGCCTTACAAGCAATGGAGTAGAAATCGCTGCCATGTTTTGTAGAGCAGGCGGAATTGGCGCGATACTGAGCCTCTGGATCAGCACTGACCAACGAATTATCCTAAGACACCCTTTAGCAGGACTAAACGCTATGACCCGCCCGCTTCATGGCCAGACGTACGTCTGGCTGCACGTGTTTTCCTGCGCTGCACGGCATTTGTCGTTCACCCGCTGCGCCGAAGAACTGCACATCACGCCGGGGGCGGTGAGCCAGCAGATTCGCCAACTGGAGGACCGCCTGGGCTTCCGGCTGTTTCACCGGCGGGCCAGGGGCGTGGAACTGAGTGCCGAAGGGCAGCGCCTGGCAGCGGTGGTGGGGGAGGCTTACGGCAGCATTGATGCCGAGTTACAGCGCTTGGACGCCGGGATGATCAGCGGCACCTTGCGCCTGCGTTCGATCCCATCGTTTCTCGGCAAGTGGCTGACCCCGCGTCTGCCACGTCTGCAACAGCGCTTTCCGGACATCCAGCTGCGCATGGTTGCCGAAGACAGCAGCATCGCCTTGCATGAGGGCGATTTCGACCTGGCCATCGACCTGAACGACGGCAGCTACCCGGGCCTGTTATCCACAGCGCTGCTGGACGAGCAGATTTTTCCGGTGTGCGCCCCCAGCCTGCTGCGCGGGCGCCCGCCGTTGCATGGGCCGGCGGACCTGGCGCACTTCCCGCTGCTGCACGACATTACCGCCTGGCGTGGGAGCTATGAGTACGCCGAGTGGGAGTTTTACCTGAATGCCATCGGTTACCACGACGCCGATGTGCGCCGCGGGCACACCTTCAACCGCAACCACCTGACCATCGAAGCCGCCATCGCGGGCATGGGCGTGGCGATTGCGCGGCGCACCTTGCTCAACGACGAACTGGAACGCGGCACCCTGATCGTGCCGTTCGGCCTGGCCGTGCCCAACCATAAACGCTATGTGCTGCTGTATGCGCCAGGCGCACTGAGCCATCCGGGCGTACGCGCGGTGCATGATTGGCTGGTGGAGGAGGCGGGGATTTTTCGTGCATTGCACCCCCTGGGAGAGGGGCAATTGTGAGGATCACGGAGCGCAGGAAGATGTAACTAACTCCCCACCCTAACAGCGTTTTTGCTTGTCGTCAGGGTTAATTTGTAATGTAGGATTTATCTTTGCAAAGGGGTTGAATTGTTTCAGCGAGTGCTCAATTGTGTAATCAAGAGGTCATGGTTTCACCACCCCGGTGTTGCAGTTTGTGATCTCTGGCGAGCTAGCTGAAATAAGGGAAGAACTATGCAAATCCAAGTCAATAGCGATAACCATATTGAAAGCAGCATCCGACTGGAGGAGTGGGTACGTACCACCATTGAGAGCACGCTCGAACGTTATGAAGAAGACTTGACCCGCGTTGAGGTTTACCTGCGCGATGAGAACGGCGACAAGCCTGGCCCCCATGATCTGAGTTGCCGTCTGGAAGCACGGCCAAAGGGCCATCAAGCAGTTTCGGTCTGCCATAAAGCCGATACGCTGGAACAAGCGATCGATGGCGCGGCCACCAAGCTCGATCACGCCCTGGAGCATCTGTTCGGCAAACTGCAAGGCAAGCCCCGCGCTGCCGGTAAAAACCAGCCGATCAACAAAGTGAATGAAGACGCGCTTGAAGAGGAATTTCTGGAAAACGAAAACGCTGCCATTAACAGCTGACGGTTTTTCCACCCCCCATGAACGGGCCTGCACATGCAGGCCCGTTTTCGTTCCTGAGCATGCTGGGTATCAAATGTGGGAGGGGGCAAGCCCCCTCCCACATTTGGATGTGTGGTGGCCTGCAAATTGAAGGCAGCCAGTCAGAACGCGATGGACGTTTGCACATACACCGTGCGCGGCTCACCCACGTACTTGCCCTTGTTGTTATCGTCGAATGAGCGTGTGTAGTACTGCTTGTTGAAGATATTCTTCACCCCCACCGCTACGTTCAGGTCCGACAGCTGCGGGCCGAAGTCATAGGCTGCGCGGCTGCTGAACAGCATGTAGCCGGGGATGCGCCCATTCGCACCGTCGGCGCTTTCGGCCTGGGTGTTGGCGTTGTCGGCGAACTGGCTGCTCTGGTAGCTGCTGTCCAGGTTGAGCTTCCACGGCCCTTCGGTGTAACCCACGCCAAGAGTGCCTTTGTGCCTGGACGAGAAGGGCACGCGGTTGCCTTTGTTCGGGCCGTCTTCGCGGATGGTCGCGTCGACATACGCGTAAGTGGCGTACACATCGAAACCGGCCAGCGCCGGGCTCAGGCCGTCGAGGGCATAGTTGATGCTCGACTCGATGCCCTGGTGCCGGGTTTCACCGCGCGCGATTACGGTGTCATTGGTCTGGTTGCTGTCGTACTGGTTGTCGAAATTAATCAGGAACGCACCGATTTCCGCGCGCAGGCTGCCGTTGTCATAGCGCGTGCCCAGCTCCCAGGTGCGGGCTTTTTCCGGTTTCACTTCGCCGCTGTTCACGCGGTTGGGCATCTGGCTGTACTGCACGCTGCCGAACGAACCTTCGGTGTTGGCGTAGAGGTTCCAGTCCTCGGTGAGGTGGTAGAGCACGTTCAACGCCGGCAGCGCGGTGTTGTAGTCGCCCTTGTAGTTGACGTTGGTGAGGTTGTTGCTCTGCTGGGACTTGATCATCTCGTAGCGCATGCCCGGCGTGATCGTCCACTTGCCGATATCGATACGGTCGTCGATGAAGAAGGCATTGGCTTCGGTGCCGCCGCGCGTGTCGCGGTCGTTGCGGCTGTCGGTGCTCGGCATTGGCTGGTTGGCGGCAATCGGCGTGCGGTAGCGCAACTCGTGGCCGGCTTCGTTGATGTAGCGGTAGCCGACGCCCACTTCGTGGCGGGTGGGGCCGAGGTCGAAGCCCTGGGCGAAGCGGGTTTCCAGGCCACGTACCCAGTATTCGCGCGGTGACAGCGAGAGGAAGCTGCCCTGATCGAGGTAACCGCTGCGCAGGGTCTTGGTGAAGAAGCTGTTGACCGTGAATTCGCGGCGATCCTGCTCGTAGCGGTAGCCTAAGTTGAACATCGTACGGCGGCCCCAGAATTTGTCGTAGGGGCGGGTCGACTGGTAGGGATCGGCCTTGTAGTCCTTGACGTTCAAGCCGCCGGGCATATCGGCCTGGCCTTCGTAGTACTGCGCCATGGCGTTGAAGCTGTTGGCGTCATCCAGTTGGTATTTGCCCTTCAGGATCAGGTCATCGATGCGCGTGTCGCTGTTTTCCCGCCAGTCGCCACCGCGGGTGCCGGAGTACAGCAGCGCGCCGCCCAGGCCATTGTCGGCGGTGCCGCCGGCCAGCAGGTTGCCGGTGGTCTTGAAGCCATCGTGGCTGGAGGACGGGCTGGTTTCGGTCTGCAGGCCGCCTTTGACGGTGGGCGCCTGCGGGATTGCGCGGGTCACGAAATTGACGATGCCGCCGACGTTCTGCGGGCCGTAGCGCACTGCGCCGCCGCCGCGTACTACGTCGACCGCGTCCATGTTGCCCATGCTGATCGGGGCGAAGGACAGTTGTGGCTGGCCGTAAGGTGCGAAGGGCACGGGGATGCCGTCCATCAGCACCGTGGAGCGCGAGGCCAGGCGTGGGTTGAGCCCGCGAATGCCGAAGTTCAGCGCCATGTCATGGCTGCCGGTGCCGTTGTTGTCTGGGGCATTGACGCCGGGGATGCGGTTGAGCACGTCGCGGGCCTGGGTGGCGCCCTGGCGTTCGAATTCTTCGCGGCGGATCACGTCGCGTGCGCCGGGGTGTTCGAACACGTTGGTCTGCGCCGCATCGCCGAGCCAGTCGCCGACCACGTTGGACGTCTGCAGCTCGAGGGTGGCCGGGATGCTGGCGGGTTGCAGGCTGTAGGCATTGTCGCCCTCGGCACGGGCTTGCAGGCCACTGCCTTCCAAGAGTTTTTGCAGGCCCTCGGCGGCGCTGTAATTGCCCGACAAGCCTGGGCTTTGCAGGCCGGCGGTGACCTCGGAACCGAACGACACCAGCACGCCGGCTTCGCGGCCGAACTGGTTCAGCGCCGCTTCCAGGCTGGTGGGCGCGATGTGATAGGTCTTCGCTTCGGCCGCCATTGCCGGGGGCAGTACGGTCAGGCTGAGGCTGGCGCCGAGCAGGAGTTGGCGCAGGGTGCGGGCAAGAAGCGTCGGTTGCAGGGGCATGAAGGGCGGTCCTGAGAAGGAAGGGTCAAGGTGGCTTTCCTTCTCTGTCACGCGAGGGCTGGAAAACAGCTCACTGTTTTTTAAAAACGTTCAGGCACGGGCCTGAACCGTCACCCAATAGCGGGTAAAACGCCGCACGGTGACCGGCAGGCTGACCTCCAGCAGGTCGAGAATGCGTTCGCTGTCCTCCAGTGGATAACTGCCCGACAGCAGCAGGTTGGCCACCTGCGGGTCGCACTTGAGCTGGCCACGGCGGTAGCGCCCCAGTTCGCCGAGGAAATCTTCCAGGCGCATGTGCGCGGCCACCAGCATGCCGTCAGCCCAGGCGCCGCTGTTGGCGTCGGTGGGGCGAGGGCTGTCCCAGCCTTTGCGGGTGTAGTTGACCTGATGCGCGGCGGTGACGGTCAGCGGCAGGCCGCTGTAGTGGTTGGGCATTACCTCGACGTGGCCGTCGAGCACCGACAGTTGGGAATGGTCGTTGAACTGCCGCACATTCAAGCGCGCCGCCTGGCTGCTGAGCAGGCCCTGGCCGGTGAGGACGCGCAGCGGCGTGGCGCCTGCGCGGGCGGTCAGCAGGATTTCACCTTCGAGCAGGCGCACCAGGCGCTGCTGGCTATCGAAATGCACGTCCACGGCGCTGCCGGTGTTGAGCTGCAACTGGCTGCCGTCGGCCAACTGTACGGTGCGGCGCTGACCAACCGGGCTGCGGTAGTCGGCCGTCAGCGGCGGCAGGATATGTTGCTGGCGCAGGCTCCAGGCTGCCGCCGACCCGGCGCCGAGAATCAACAGCAGCTTCAGCGCCTGACGCCGGCTGTTGGATGTGGGTGCATTCAACGCCGCATGCGCCAGCGGCGAAGGCATGCCGCGCAGGCGCTGGTTGACGCGCTGGATCTGGTCCCAGGCGCGCTGGTGTTCGCTGTGCGCCTCCAGCCATTGCTGCCAGGCCAACTGCTGGCGTGGGGTGAGCCGGCCTTGTTGCATTTCCAGCCACCAGAGCACGGCTTGTTCGGCCACTTGAGAGGAGACGTTCATAGGGCGAAGTAACAGCGCAGGGCGGCCTTGGTCAGGTGGCGTTTGACGGTGGCAATGGAGATGCCCAGTTGTGCGCCGATTTGCGCGTAGGTCAGGCCATCGAGCTGGGCCAGCAGGAAGGCGCGTTTGACCTGCACCGGCAGACCGTCGAGCAGTTGGTCCAGCTCCAGCAGGGTTTGCAGGATAATGGCGCGGTCTTCTTCCGACGGCGCCACGTGCTGCGGCATTTGCGCCAGGGCATCGAGGTAGGCGCGCTCCAGGTCCTGGCGACGGTAGAAGTTGAACAGCACGCGCTTGGCGACGGTGACGAGAAAGGCGCGGGGTTCGTTCAGCGTTGGCGCTTCGCGGGCGCTGAGCAGGCGGATGAAAGTGTCCTGCGCCAGGTCGGCCGCGCTTTCCGGGCAGCCGAGCTTGCGTCGCAACCAGCCGGTAAGCCAGTGGTGATGGTCGTTGTAGAGCACTTCGACGGTGTTGGACGGCGGCAACGTGATCACTCCATCAGCATCGGCGTGCTTTAGAGAACAAGAATTGTTCGCATTGTAGGGCCGGAGACGCGGTTCGGCAATCGGCCATGACCGGTGATTCATCCGTTCTCTTTTGCATATGAGAATATTTATCATTAATATTGCGCGCTGATGAACTTGGCGCCTGCCGCATGAAAAGCAAAACCTCACTGCCCGCCGCTTATCGCCTCGCCGTCACCTCGCGGGTGCTGGCAGCTGTGGTTGGCGGTTACCTGATGGCCTCCCTGGCGGCAATCTGCCTCGCGCTGTGGCTGCCAACCTCCCGCGCCGATGCAGTGATCACCGGCATGATGAGTTCGTTCGTGTTCTACCTGCTGGCGGTGCTCTGGTGCTTCGCCTGCCGCACGGCGTGGCGCGCATGGGCGGGGGTGATGCTGGCCAGTGCGCTGTTCGCCACCCTGGCGGGCATTGGCTTCTGGATGGTGCGCACATGAAGGAGGGCTTTCGCCAAGCCATGGCCTGGCTGCACACCTGGGCGGGGTTGATCTTCGGCTGGTTGCTGTTCGCGATTTTCCTGACCGGCACCCTGGCCTATTTCAAAGACGAAATAACCCACTGGATGCAGCCAGAAATACAGGCCCATCCGCTGGACGACGCACGCAGCCTCGCCGTGGCGCAACGCTATCTGCAGCAACAGGCGCCCACGGCCGCGCGCTGGTTCATCACCTTGCCCACCCACCGCGACCCCGGCCTGTCAGTGATGTGGCAAGACAAGGTCGAGCCCGGCAAGCGCGGCGCCTTCATCGAGAAAGTCCTCGACCCAGTCAGCGGGCAGGCAGTCCAGGCCCGCGAGAGCAAGGGCGGCGAATTCTTCTACCGTTTTCACTTCCAGCTGCAAATGCCTTACCCGTGGGGCCGCTGGCTGGCCACGATTGCCGCCATGGTGATGTTCGTCGCGCTGATCACCGGCATCATCACCCACAAGAAAATCTTCAAGGACTTCTTCACCTTCCGCCCGCGCAAAGGCCAGCGCTCCTGGCTGGACGGGCATAACGCGGTGGGTGTGCTGGTGTTGCCGTTCCACCTGATGATCACCTACAGCAGCCTGGTGATCTTCATGAACATGGTGATGCCGGCGCCGATCCTGGCCTCCTATGGCAACGACGGCCGTGCGTTCTTCAACGAGGTATTCCCCAATTCCGAGAATGCGCCGGCCCTTGGCCAGCCGGGCACCTTGCTGCCGTTATGGCCGATGTACCAACAGGCGCAGCAACAGTGGGCGGGTGGGCATGTGGAGCGTTTGGCGGTGAATAATCCGAGTGACGCCAATGCCTCGGTGAATGTGTTCCGCGCCGGGTCCGACAGCCTGGTGCATGATTTCGGCAGCAGCGTCTCGTTCAACGGCACCACCGGCGAGCTGTTGCGGGCCAGTGGCGAGCCGTCCTTGCCGGCGGTGATTGGCGGCAGTTTTTACGGCTTGCACATGGGCCATTTCGCTGGCCCGGTGTTGCGCTGGCTGTACTTTATCTGCGGCCTGGCAGGCACGGCGATGATTGGAACCGGGCTGGTGATCTGGCTCGGCAAGCGCCAACTCAAGCACGCCAAAACCGGCGTCATGCCGTTTGAGCTGCGCCTGGTAGAAGTGCTGAATATCGCCAGCATGTCCGGCCTGGTGATCGCCATCGCAGCGTTCTTCTGGGCGAACCGCTGGTTGCCGGTGCGCTTCGCCGAACGCTCCGACTGGGAGGTGCAAGCCTTCTTCATCGCCTGGGCCTTGAGCCTGCTGCACGCGCTGGTGCGTCGCGGCGCTCAGGCGTGGGTCGAGCAATTGAGCCTGGCTGCGCTGCTGTTTGTCGCCCTCCCGCTGGTCAATGCGCTGACCACTTCGCAGCATCTGGGCGTTTCACTGGTGCAGGGCGACTGGGCCATGGCCGGCTTCGACCTGACGTGCCTGGCCAGCGGCGTGTTCCTGGCCTGGGCAGCCTGGAAGATGTGGCATCGCACGGCATTGCAGCCCAAGGCTGAACGCGCCCGTTCATTGACGCTCAAGCAGGAGGCCGGCTGAATGCTGCTCGCGCTGCTCCTGTGTTACGCCGGGTTTACCGCGCTGTGCCTGTCGACCGACCGTCATCACGGCGAGTTGCTGCGCCGCAAACCCTCGCCTGCACGGCGTCTGGTGTTGCGCGGGGCCGGCTGGTTGCTGCTGACGCTGTCGCCGTGGCCTGCGGTGGTCGCGATGGGGTGGGGCCAGGGCCTGGTGGAGTGGTGCGCGGTGCTGATGCTCAGCGCCTTGCTGCTGGTGCTGCTGTTGCCGTATCGGCCACGGCTGGCGCTGATGCTGGCGGGCGCGGGCCTGCTGGCCAGCCCGGTCGCGGCCTTCGGCCTCTTCTGAGTTGCCGATGATGATCAGCCCGCCGCCCAAACCCCAGGACAGTTCGCACGCCGATGCGGCCGGTGGGCGTGCGCATTTCCTGCAGGTGTTTTTGTCCCAGCGTTCGCAAATGGAAGCGCTGGTCAGCCGCCGTGTCGGTTGTCGCGCCACGGCGGCTGACCTGGTGCAGGACCTGTTCCTGCGCTTTTGGCGTCGCCCGCTGGTGCAGGTCGAAGAGCTCAGTACCTACCTGCTGCGCTGCGCCGGCAATATCGCCATCGACCATTTGCGCAGCGAAGGCGCCCGCGTGCGCAGCAACGAAGGCTGGTTGCCGGAGCAACAGCACAACCAGTGCGACGAACCCCAGGCGGCCCTCGAAGCGGGCAATGACCTGCGCCATGTCGAAGCCGCCTTGCGCAGCTTGCCCGAGCGCACCCGGCAGATATTCCTGCTCAACCGCATTCACGGTCGCAAATACGCACAGATCGCCAAGGCGATGGGCTTGTCCCAGAGCGCTGTGGAAAAACATATGATGCGTGCCCTCGAAGCCTGCAAGGCCAGCCTTCGCGAACCGCCGCCACGCACGCCAGGGAAAGCACCGTGAACGTTACGCCCACGCCCGCCCAGGAACAGGCCGCGCTCGCCTGGCTGAGCCTGCTGCACGACCAGCCCAGCAGCGGCGACCAGGCCACGTTCAGCCATTGGCTGCGGGCCGACCCCGCCCACATCGAAGCCTACGCCCAGGCCCAGGTGCTGTGGGAGTTGAGCGAAGTGCCGGCGCGCAGCTTGGCGGCCGAAGACGCGCAGGCCTTGCAGGGCTACCTCGATGCAATGAGCGGTGCGCGGCGCTCGCGCAGGCTGCGCTGGTCCGGCGCCTTGGCCATGGCCGCGTGTCTGTGGCTGATGGTGGCGATGGGCGCCGGATGGCAGCCGTCGCGCTGGGTCGATGATCTGGGCGCCGACTACGTGACGGCGCCAGGGGAGGTGAGGACCGTCACCCTGGCCGATCAATCCCATGTCACCCTCGACGCCGACAGCGCCATCGCCGTGGATTTCAGCCACGGCGAGCGGCGCATCCAGTTGCGTCGAGGCGCCGGTTTTTTCCAGGTTGCCCACACCGGCCAGCCCTTTGTGGTCGAGGCCGGCGGCGGAGCAACGACAGTGTTGGGCACGCAGTTCGAAGTGCGCCTGCAACCGGCGGGGGCGCAGGTGACCGTGTTGTCCGGCCGGGTTGGCGTGACGCCCTCCAGGCAGGCGCCGCAGCAAATTCTGACGGCAGGCCAGCAAGTGGCCTACGCCGATGGGGTGGCCGAGCCGCTGCATGCGGTCGACAGCGAGGCGCGCCTGGCCTGGCGCGAGGGGTGGCTCAACTACTACAAGGCGCCGCTGGCCGAGGTGATCGAGGACCTGGCGCGCTACTACCCCGGCCGCATCCTGCTGCTCAACGACGAGATGAGCGCCAAACGCGTCAGCGGCAGCTTCCCAAGCAAAGACCCGGTCGCCGTGTTGAACGCCTTGCAAGCGGTCCTGGGCTTTGAGCAGCACACCTTGCTGGGCCGCATGATCGTGTTGCGCTAGGCCCGCATCCGTTCACCGAACCTTCATCGCAATCACCCCAACCTGTCACCAAACCGTTACACGTGCCGTGGATCATCCCTGGGTTCCTGAGCAAGCGGTCAGGAAGCCACCTACCTCTGCCCGTTCAACAGAGCAACGTCAGTAAGGGATCTACACGTGAACTACAACAGACTTTATGCCCTGCTCATGGCCTCGGGCCTGGGCGGTTTTGCGCCGCTGATTCTGGCGGACGACTCCCAGGATGTCGGCTCGGTGCAGGTGGCCGGCCAGCAAACCCTGGGCAACGGTCACATGATCCGCGAGGACAGCGCCAAGGCACGGTCGACGGTGACCAAGGAAGCCATGGATGAGATGTCGGCGACCGCCAATGCCATCGACAAGCTCAAATACACGCCCGGTATCAACGTTTCCAGCGACGACGCCAGCGGCACCAGCGGTACCACCTTCACCATGCGCGGCATGAGCTCCGACCAGGTTGGCGTGTCGGTCGACGGCGTACCGATCAACGATTCGGGTAACTACAGCGTCTACTCCAACCAGCTGGGCGATCCGGAAAACCTCGCGGAAGTGTTCGCCACGCAAGGTTCCTCCGAGGCGGACGGCCCGCACATTGGTTCGAGCGGCGGTAACATCGGCATGATCACGCTTCGGCCGACCAGGGACGCCGGGGTCTTCGCCAAGCAGATTGTCGGCGCCAATGCCCTGCGCAAGACCTTCGTGCGGGTGAATACCGGTGATTTGGGCGGTCTCAAGACCTGGGTCTCGGCGTCGCACCTGGAAGGTGACAAGTGGCGCGGCAAGGGCACCCTGCGCAGCGATAAAGTCGAGTGGAGCAGCCTGTACGAAGATGGCAACGGCAACTCCACCCTGGCCACGATCAAGTACAACCAGCAGGAGAACTACAACTACAACAGCCTGAGCAAAGCCCAGTTCGACAACGAAGGCCGGCGCAAGGACTACTCCGAGACGCCGATCTACAAGGCAGGATTGCTGTCGGCGTCCTACAAGCTCAACCGCAACCCGTTCGAAAGCGTCAACGCCACCCTGACCCAACGCTGGCAGTTGCAGGACAACCTGGCGTTGACGCTCACGCCGTATTACTACTGGTCCAATGGTGGCAGCTTCAGCGGCCAGACCGCGTCGAACCTGGGCCCGCGTTCCGACAAGGCGGGCAACTACGACCTGGGCAACCTGCAATCGGCCAACTACTACCGCCCCTCATGGACCGAAACCTGGCGCCCTGGCTTCACGGCCAAGATGAAATGGGACATCAACGACGAACACAGCCTGGACTACGGCTACTGGTATGAACGCGCACGCCAGCGCCAGACCCAGCCGTTTATCGGGATCAACGGCGAGGGCGCGCCCGACGATGTGTGGGGTGACTACAACGATGGCGGCCAGGTGGTGGATAAAAACGGCAAGACCGTGCAGGGCCGCCATTACTACACCGTGACCCCGGCGCAGAAACTCTGGGTTCAGGACAACTGGCAAGCCACGCCGGACCTGAGTTTTGTCGGCGGCGTGGCGTACCAGTACGTCGAGCGTGACGGCGATAACCTCGGCAGCCTGTACGACCAACCGGAAAAACGTAACACCCGCTACCACCAGTTCCTGCCGAACTTCAGCGCCAAGTACCAGGTGGACGAGCGTAACCAGGCGTTCTACAACGTCACCCGCAACATGCGCACGCCGCCCAACTACGTGCTGTACAACAAAGGCGACTCGGTCAGCCTCAAGTCCGAACTGAGCTGGAACCAGGAACTGGGCTGGCGCTACAGCGAAGACGACATGGCATTGAGTGCGACGCTGTTCTACATCAGCTTCAAGGATCGCCAAGTGTCCACCACCGACGCCGCCGGTGATTACATGGTGCTCAACGTCGGCAGTGTCGATAACAAAGGCCTGGAACTGGAGTGGAGTGGTTTGTTGCCCAACCACTTCAACTACTACGCCTCCTATACCTACACCCAGTCCGAGCAGAAGGACGACTTGCTCAGCAAGAACGTGCTGTTGCCGACATCGGGCAAGCAACTGGCCAACGTGCCGGAAAACATGTTCAACCTGGTGTTCGGGTATGACGACGCGCGGTTCTACGGGAATATCGCGGGCAAGTATGTCGGCAGCTTCTATGGCGACCTGACCAACAAGGAAAAGATCGAAGGTCGCACGGTGTTCGACCTGAACGCCGGTATTTATCTGCCGGTGGACAAAAAAGTCATCAAGTCGGCCGCGCTGCGGTTCTCGATGCTTAACGTCTTCGACAAGGAGTACTTGAGCTCGGCGCGCACCGTGGCGTTCAACTCGGCACCGGTCAACGGGCTGGCACCGAGTACGGCGTATTACAACGTGGGAGAAGAGCGCACGGCGATGGTGTCGCTCGAAGCCAATTTCTAAACACCTCACAAAACCCAATGTGGGAGGGGGCTTGCCCCCGATTGCGGTGTGTCAGCTACCTATAGGCTGGCTGACACACTGCTATCGGGGGCAAGCCCCCTCCCACATTTGATCTGTCGCGTTACTTCAGCGCGGCCATGATCGCCTCGGGGTCATAGTCGCGAATCAGCGTGCCATTGACGTCCACAAACGGAATCCCACCGCCGCCCAACGCCTCATACGCCTTGCGCGCCTGGGCGTCCTTTTCGATATCGAAGGCCTGGTAAGGAATACCTTTCTGGTCCAGGAAGCGCCGGGTCTGCTTGCAGTAGCCGCACCACTCGGTGGCGTAGAGCACCACGCGCGCCGAGGCGCGTACCTGCTCCGAAACCACTTGCGAGGGGTTGAACAGC